>NC_009921.1:6408477-6730173 GCF_000018005.1 Parafrankia sp. EAN1pec | reverse complement strand
CCTCGATCGCGACGGCGAGGCGGGGCAGCTCCTCGGTGAGGATGTCGGCGTGCAGCCGCCGGGCGACCGCGAGCGCAGTGGCCACGAGGGGCTCTGCTCTTGCCTCCGGATCGTCGAGGAAGGACAGCTCCGCGAGGATCGCCTCGCTCTGCGCGTCAAAGTGCTCGCCCAACCGGGTCTGATAGCTGCCCCCGACGGCGAGCCGGCGCAGCTGGTCGTGAGTGTCCTTGGCCGACAGGCCGAGCTGGCGCAGCCGGCCCGGGTCGAGGACGGTCTGGACCATGCGCGTGGCGCCGTCCAGCCGGCCCCAGATCCAGTCGTTGACCCGCCAGGACCTGCTGGCGAACCCGCCGAACCAGAACAGTTCCGTTCCGGCGATCTTGGCCGGGGTGGTGGGCCCGCCGAACGAGTTGGGGGTGAAGCCGCTGATCTGCTGGAGCAGCACCTCCTGCTCCACCTCGGGCGGCGCGCCGGAGATCGCGATCTGGCACACCTCTACCGCCAGCAGCCTGCGCAGCAACGACGCCGGGGACGGCTGCGCGCCGTCGGGAAACAACGCCTCGACCAGGTTGTGCAGCAACTCGGCCTCGTCCGCCGCATCGGAGTCGCCAGCCGCGTCGGGAGGACCGGCCGCGTGCCGAACGCCGGGCGGGCCAGCCGGCGGACCGCCTGGCCGGGCGCGCGCGGCGACATGCCGCAGGTCGCCGCCCGCCTCGGCCAGGACGCGCGCGATCCGCTCCGCGACGGCGCCCAGCCGGTGAGGTAGGGAGGCGGCCGGGGCCTCCTTGGCCCCCGGCGGCAGCGGCCAGCGTGACAGCGCGGCCTGCACCCAGGAGCGAAGGCACTCCTGACGCTCTGTCGCGTCCGAGCCCCGCGCCGGGGGAGCCGGCGGCCGGGTGGCCCAGCTCCGCCAGAACACCTCGTCGTCACGGCTGCATTCACGAAGCTCGGCCAGCGCTTCGTGGAGGCGCCGGCGGTGCCCGCGCAGCCGCCGGCGGGTAGTCACTTCGGCGGGGTCGGTCGGATCGGCGAGCCACATGGCGCGCTTGAAGACGTCGACCGCTAGGGCGCCGATGCGCTCAACCGGCTCGACCCCCCAGGCCCAGCGCGCGGGGTCGGCGTCAGCGGCTGGCAGATGGTCGTCCGGCGGTATGTAGGAGACGCCGTCGGCGCGCGCGCCGACGCCCCGTAGCACCGCTGCGAGCTCGGGACGGCTCCACCAGATCCGGGGCCGCGGGGCAGCCGCCGCCAGCAGCGCACCGATGCGATCGGCCTCCTGGTACGAGCGCGTGCTCCGGTAGCCGTCCATCAGCTTCTCGGCGAGCTTCTCGTTGAGGTGGTGGACGATCCTCGCGCGGTCAGGGCGGTAGCGGCGGACCCGGTCGTTCGTCGTCTGGATCTCGGTGAGCTCGGCGTCGACCGACTGCGCGTAGGGCAACGTGGCCAGCGTCCGCAGCACCGCGGCCGGCGTCGGCGGCCGGTCGTCGGTATCGCTGCCGAGGCTGTAGACGTCGCCGAGGCCGGCGACCTCGGCCGGGGCGGGACTGCTCGGGTCGGGGTTCACATGCACCAGGAGCCGCCGTACCTGTTGCTCCGCCGGCTGGGCGTAGATCGCGGCGAGCGCCGGTTTCACCGGCTGGTTCAGCAGCACTCCGCCGTCCATGACGTACCGGCTCCGGTCGAACTGCGCCACCGCCGGCAGGCCCGCGCCGGCGCCCATGTCCGGATGGTAGGAATCCCTCCCCGCTTCCCCCACCGGGATGAAACTCGGTTCGAAGGCGACCGGAAACGACGCGGTGCTCCGGCTCGCCAGCGCCAGCCGGTGGGTAATCCTCGCGTCCCAGAAAGGGTCAAGTCCGGGTGACGCGTCCGCAGCGCGGGTGAATCGCAGCGCTCCGGTATGGGCCGATTCGATGATCTCCGTCCCGAAGTCGTCGACGCGCTGTTTCGGCTGGCCGCGCATCAGCGTCGTGTTGATGATCAGGTCGATCGGCCGCTCGCTCGCCGGCACATACCGCTGGGATCGTTCGCCCGCGGGCACGATGCGTTCGAAGGCACTGACCAGCTCGGGCAGGAAATAGTCATCGCCGCGCAGCAGGGACGCCGGGTGCGTCTCACGCGGGTCGCGCAGCAGCGCGTCGAACGAGCCCAGCTCGGCCCACAACTCGCCGAGCGGGCGCAGATCGGCCCCGTAGGCCTGGGCATACGCCAGCAACGCCCCGTTGATGCCACCGGCCGACGTCCCCGCGATCACATCTGCCCGCGCCCTCCCGTGGACGAGATCAAGAAGTCCGCCGTAGACCGCCGCCGCTTCCGAAAAGCGCAGATCCGCCTTACCCGGGGCCGGATCACTCGGACGGCGCTGGGTAAGGCTGTTGATCTCGTTGACCACCCCGCTCATCCACACCGCGAGGCTTATCCCGCCATTGAGAACGACCGCGATTCGAATGTCCTCCAGGTCGTCATGGTCGACATTGAGCTGGTTGCCGCTGCGGCTCATCGCTCTCCTTGACGAGAATCCCGTGTGCCGGGAACGGGGCCGGGTGTTCGTGGGATTTACCGGAAATCCTCACCCACGTCCGCCTCGTCGCGGGTGGGCCGCCACCATGCCGCGCATCCAATCATTGCGCCGGGCCGCTGGGAGTCGTGCCGCGCCGGCGTCGGCGGGCCCGCCGGTCAGCCGCACGGCGGCCCGTAACCAGCAGACGAGGGCCGGTGATGTCCCACAGCCGAATCCTGCTTTCGGTGACCGTGATGTACGTCTGGCCGTCGGCTCTGAACGGTCAGGTGACCCGGCCGGAAACCGGCACCGGAGCGGATTGCCGGTCCGGGATCTGGCGGGTGAGGAACATCGCGGCCAGGGCGATGGCGGCGAGCAGCGACAGAGCCGCACGCAGGCCGTCGATGCGGGCGTCCGCGTTGGTGGCGGTGATCACCTTGGCGGTGTCCGGCGGGACGCCGGCCTCGTCGATCCGGATCTTCAGGTCCCGGTCGGACAGGAAGGGGACGCCCTCGGCCAGGCGCACCTCGGCCTGCGTGCTCAGCTCCGCCGGTACGGCGGGGTCGTGCCGTATGCCGGTGAGGAACGACGAGGTCAGCGCGGAGATGAGAACTGCCCCAGCTGCCGCGGTACCGATCGACGCGCCCAGGTTTGTCACCGTGTTCTGCACCCCACCGACCTCGCCGGTGTGCTCGTCGGCGACCGCGGACACGGTGACGCTGCCGAGCTGGGACGCGAGCGCGCCCACCCCGAGGCCGGCGAGCAGCATCGGCCAGGTCACGATCTCCGGTCCGGCGCCGGCGTCAAGCGCGGCGACCAGGATCGTTGTCCCGGCGAACAGGGAGAGGAAACCACCACGGACGATGCGTCGCGGTGAGACGTGCGGGAGGGCTTTGGGAATGCCGACGGCGGCCACCAGCAGGGCGATGGACAACGGCAGCAGACGCACGCCGGTCGCGACCGCCGAGAGCCCGAGCGCCACCGACAGATACAGCGGTACCACGAAGAAGAGCCCCGCCTGGAGCAGATACTGGAAGAAGAACGACGTGAGCCCGGCCCGGAACGTCCGGTTCCGCAGCAGCACCGGATCGAGCAGCGCGGCGGCGCCGCGGGCCAGCCGGTGATCCTGCCACCGGACGAAGAGCAACAGGATGGTTCCGCCCGCGAGGACCAGCCAGATCACGGGTGAGAGCCCCAACCAGACGGGCGCGCCGGGCGCCGGCCGGACCAGGCCCCAGCTCCCCGAGCGGAGGACGCCGTACACGATCAGCGCCAGGCCGGCCGCGGACAGCACGGTGCCCACGATGTCGAGACGTCCCTGCGCGGTCGGAGGCGTGTCCGCCATCCCCCGGGTCAGCCACAGGATGACGGCCACCACGAGGACCTCGCCTGCGAAGACCCAGCGCCAGGACAGGTAGGTGGTGAACAGGCCGCCGACGAGCGGACCCGCCGCGACCGCGATCGCGCCGGCGGCGGCGACCAGCCCGTAGGCGCGCGGTCGCTGCGCCGAGGCGAAGTTCGACGCGACCAGAGCGACGACCGCGGGCATGATCAGCGCGGCGCCGATTCCTTCGAGGAACGACCAGCCGAACATGAGCACGGCGAGATTCCCGGCGACGGACGTCGTCAGCGACCCACAGCCGTAGACGACGCAGCCGATGGTGAACACACGCCGATGCCCGAAGAGCTGCCCCAGCCTGCCGCCGGTAATCATGAACGCGGCCATCACCAGGGTGTAGAAGGTGATGGCGGTCTGAATTCCGGTCACCGTGGTACCGATGTCCGCGGCCACGGTGGCGATCGACACGTTCATGACCGAGCTGTCCAGGGTCATGAGGAACTGCGCCGCCGCCAGTGTGGGAAGAACGACCAGGCCGGCCGAAGCGGCCTCCGGCCCGGCACCAGGGCTCTGAATCCCGGCTGCCCGGGGTGTCATCGTTCGCGCCCGGGCCGACGCCTGGTGGCGTCAGGATCTCCGCACCCGGCCGCATCGCCGGTTCCCTTTTTGGTTCGCATTTCTGCCTTGGTGTGAGCGGCTGCTTTGCGCGTCTCGTTGTACCACATTCCGACGATCGCCCCTCCGGTGAGAACAACGCCAAACCCGATCAGCCAGGAAAGGATCGTGAAAACGACGCCGATGCTCCCGTAGTTCCGCTCGTTCGTGACGATGGACGCGGAGAAAGTAAACCTGCTCACCACGCCAAGACCGGTCAGCCCGACCGTCGTGAACGCGGCGGCCGGCCAGGCCTCGCGCCACCCGATCCGTCCGAGGGTGAGGACCCTGATGCCGATCCAGAGAAGGAACAGCAGACCCGTGGTACTGAGCAGGCCGTAGCAGATCTGGCCGGTAGTGGTGCTGGTGATTAGCGCCCCGGCACCGGTGGCGCCGGCGAGAAAGACAATGAGCTCGCAGAGCCAGACGACCTGGGCCGGGATGCCCCGAAGCCCGAGCGGCTGGACCCTGAAAACCTGGACATACACGGACTGCACGGTCGCGGCCAGGGTAAGGCCGCCGAGAATCAGCCAGAGCGCGCCCACCACCGTCCAGCCGTTGTGGACCGTTTCGTCCTGCGGCGTGAACAGTCGTTCGACGGCCTCCGCGGCATCCTGGTTCAGGCCCATCCGCCTGATGATTATTTCTGCCGCGCCTCCGGGGCGCAGCGGCGACAACGCGGCCAACGCGATAATAAAGGGGAAGAACATCATCAGAATGAGTGCGGCGAGACTCATCGAACTGTTGATAAGATCGCCCTGCCGCAATCTGGATGTCAGATCCTCCACCGCGGCGTTCCGGAGCCGTGCCCGGATCAGCCGGGCCTTTTCCGCCAGATGTCCGAACCGTCGCCGCAGCCGGTCCGCGACGGAGCCGGTGGATCCGCCGGATGGCTGAGATGTGCGCCGATCACCGGGCGCGCGTCGGCTCCCGGGCATAACTCCCCTCCGACCGCGGTATTCCCGCCCGTCCGGCTGGCCGCCGACCGGGCCGTGCACCTCAGCATCCCGGCGCGCGAGCGTCCTCGCATCTCCGGGGTCCGAAACGGCGGAACATACTCCTCACGGCGAAGACACGAAAAGGGTCCGGATCGCCGTAGGCCGCGAAGAAAACCGATCAGAGCGGAATTGACCTCGTCCGGTTGTTCCTGCTGGGTCCAGTGCCCGCCCAAGCAGCGGCCAGAGCGGCAGTACCAACGGCATAAAATTAACTCTGGGCGTTTCCGGCTGAATATTTGAAACGTTCGGTCGAATTTCTCCCGGTGGATTTGATCGCTTCCGGAGATGGGGAGATGGTGCTGGAGCTCGCGGCTGATAAACGGGAACGGCCGATGAACGTGGGGGGCTCAGCGTAGCCGGCGGGCGCGTAGTACCAGGTCGTCGACGTGGTGTGCGCCGGCTCCGCTGTCGGGTGCGACGCGTGGCCGCTGCTCGTTGAGCTCCACCTCCCAGTCGTCGTCGAGCAGTGTGGCGACCATCGCGGGCCAGACGTAGTCGGCCGGGTCGAATCCGCTGTCGTGCACCGGATGGGTGTCCATTCCCGCGTGGTGCACGAACAGGAGTACGCCGCCGGGGGTGACGGCGGCGAGCAGCGCTCGTTCGGCCGCGGCGTCGGGGGTGCGCAGCAGGGCCGGGTACTGCGCGGAGACCAGGTCGAAGGACGCCGGCGGGAGCGCGGCCTCGGTCAGTTCGGCGTGGACCCATCGAACGGCGACGCCGGCGTCCCGCGCGTGCCCGCCCGCCCGCTCCAGTGCCAGGCCGGAGACCTCGATCGCGGTCACGTCCCAGCCGCCGCGCGCGAGCCAGACTGCGTCCGCGCCCTCGCCGCAGCCGACGTCGAGCACCCGCCCGGGCGTGAGCGCGGCGACCTCGGCCACGAGCGCGCCGTTGGGCTGGCCGCTCCACAGCTGCTCTCGTTCGGAGTACCGCTTGTCCCACTCCGCCTGCACTGCCGGGTCTCCGACGTATCCGTCGAGAGCAGAGCGGGTGTCGGACGCGGGTGATCCTGTCGCGATGTCGTCGATCATTGGGCCACTCTCGCCCAGGACGTGGCCAGCCACCAAATCTGTTTGCTGATGTGGCAAACAGATACTCGGGTCTGGCGCCGGCTGTCAGGTCCTTGGCCCCACGGACGTCCAGGTGACGCCGCTGTGCTCGACCCATCCGGTCGGGTCGGCGAGGACGGCATCGACCTCGCCGCTGAACAGGCCCGAGGCCGACCAGCCGCTGCTCCCGAGCACCGTGAGGATCTTGCCGGGTGCGGAGAAGCGGCGGAAGGCCCCCGTCGCGATGCTGAGAATGTGATCGTCAAGCTGGTCGAGCTCGCTTTCGGAACCGCTGTCACAGGCGTCGCAGCCACAGGCGGGGAGGTACATGACGCAGACGGCTGGCTCGCCCACCCCGAGCGTGATCCCGGCGTCGACCACGTTCTCGATCCGACTGCGCGCCAGGACCAGCGGCAGCGCGCCTGCCGCGTGCGGCACGACCCGGTCAGTGCGCGAGACCAGCGTCCCGGGCTGCTCGGCCCAGGCGACTGCCCCGTCCCGCTCGAGTGTGGCGAGGCCGGCGTCGACGAGCGCCCCGGCCCATGCGTCGGCGCGGGCGCCGAGGATCCGCCACTTCGCCGGGTCGGTGACCCGGGAGTACTCCTCCTCGGCCGGTCCCTGGTCCCAATGCGGATCCGGCCAGGGCGCCGGACCGGCGGCGGCGAACCGGGCGTCCACCGCGGCACGCAGATCTTCTTCGATGGTCACTCGGTCCGACCGGCCCCGGCGGCAGGACGGTCTCCGTCTGACAGCGCACCGGTGCCGAGGGTGCGCCAGAGGAACTCGTAGATCAGGGCTGATTTGTGGGCAAGCTGCTCGTTGTCGGCGGCGCCGCTGTGACCGCCTTCGATGTTCTCGTAGTAGCGGATGGCGTAGCCGAGTTCGCGCAGCCGCGCGACCATCTTGCGGGCGTGCCCGGGGTGGACGCGGTCGTCGCGGGTTGACGTGGTGATGAACGTCGGCGGGTAACGACGGCCGGGCCGGACATTCTGGTACGGCGAGTATTCCTTGATGAACGCCCAGTCGGCTGGATCGTCAGGGTCGCCGTACTCGGCCATCCACGAGGCTCCGGCCAGCAGCTGGTGGTAGCGGCGCATGTCAAGCAGCGGCACCGAGCAGACGACGGCTCCGAACAGCTCCGGGTAGCGGGTGAGCATGACGCCCATGAGCAGCCCGCCGTTGGAACCGCCCTCGATGCCGAGCTGGGCCGGCGTCGTGATCCCCCGGCCGACGAGGTCGCCGGCCACGGCGGCGAAATCCTCGTAGGCACGCAGCCGGTTCTCGCGGATGGCTGACTGATGCCAGTCCGGGCCGTATTCGCCGCCACCGCGGATGTTGGCGACGACATAGGTGCCGCCGCGCGCCAGCCAGGCCCGGCCGACAGTACCGCTGTAGCTGGGGGTAAGCGAGACCTCGAAGCCGCCGTACCCGTAGAGCAGCGTCGGCCCGGGTTTTCCGGTACCGACGACGAAATAGGGGACGCGGGTGCCGTCGTCGGACACGGCGAAATACTGGCTGACGGTGCGGCCGTCGGTCGGGAAGAACGCCGGTGCCTGCTTGAGGATCTCGGGCTCCACGCCGATCTCGCCGCGGTACAAGGTCGCTGGCTGGGTGTAGCCGCTGGCACCGAGGTAGTATTCGTCGTCGACGTCGGGGCTGGTGTCGCTGATGTAGGCGGAGCCGGTGTCCGGGAGGTCGGCCAGCGGCGCCCTCGTCCAGCCCGAGGCTGTCGGCGTGAGCACGGTGAACTGGCTTTTCACGTCCCGCAAAGTGGCGACGATGAGATGATTGCGAGTCCACGCGTGGTACGCGAGCGAGGTGTGCTTGTCCGGCTCGAAGAGGAGCTCGAGCTCTCGTCGTCCGGCGAGAAATGCTTCGAAGTCGGCGGCGAGCAGGGCGCCCGCCGGATAGACTTTCTCGTCGACAGCCCACTCCGACCGGGTGGTGATGAGCAGCCACTCCCGGTGAACCGAGGTGTGCGCGTCGTCCGGGACGTCGATGCGGACCAGCCCCGTCGGGATACGCAGGAACGTCTCGGTGTGGTAGAAGTCGATACTTCGGTCGACGAAGTCGCGCACGAAACCCTCGGTCGGGTCGTGGTAGGCGTCGACCGAGACGTCATCCACCTCGCCTTCGAAGACTGTGACGGCATCGTCGAGCGGAGTGCCGCGCCGCCATTCTCGGATCACGCGGGGGTAGCCGGAAGTGGTCAACGATCCTTCGCCGAAATCGGTACCGACATAGATCCGGTCTTCATCGAGCCAACCGACCGAGCTTTTGGCTTCGGGCAGGAAGAAGCCGTCCTCCACGAAGGACTTCGTGACCAGGTCGAACTCACGGATGACGGAGGCGTCCGCGCCGCCACGGGACAGCTCGACCAAAGCCAGCCGGTATTCGGGTCGCAGCACCCGCGCGCCGTGCCACACCCAGTTCTCGCCCTCGCGGGCGGCGAGCGCGTCGACGTCGAGCACGACTTCCCAGTCCGGGCTGGCATCGCGATACGACGCCAGCGAGGTGCGTCGCCACAGGCCACGCGGATGACCCGCGTCGCGCCAGAAGTTGTAGAGGTACTCGCCCCTCGTGACCGGGTAGGGAATCTGGTCATCCGAGTCGAGCACCTCGCGGATCTCCGCGCGCAGCCCGGCGAACTCGGCCGACTGGGTGAGCTCTGCGAACGTCTCGGCGTTGTGTTCCCTCACCCAGGCGAGGGCGGCCTCCCCGGCGACGTCCTCAAGCCAGCAGTGCGGATCATCGTCGGCCATCACTCAAGTCTGCCTGATCACGGGGGACAGTTCGGTCGGCAAGAAGATTATCGATCATCAGGGGCTCGGCTTCCTGCTGCCGACATGGCCGCCGCCGTCGACGGGGCTCGCGCGGCGACCCTCGATGCCGCCTGCCGCCGCGATGCCGGCAGGCCGTACTCCCGCGCCGCCAGCGTCGTGAAACTGCTGGCTACCGACGCCGCGATGAAGGTCACCGATCCCGTCACCGCGCCAAGAGCTTCATCTCCCGCCAGCTCGGCAAGGGCTGACGCCCCGCCTCGGTCTGCGGCGGTGTTCGCGGCCGACCGGACCGGCTATCGCCGCACGGAATCGGGAGGCGGCGCCGCCTCGAAGTCCGGCTCGCGGGGGCTCCCCCGCTCCATGACGGTGCGCTCGGGAATCCGGAAGCCGAACCGCTCGTACAGTGTGTGGGCGTCCTTGGTGTGTAGCAGCCATTCGAACTCGACCCCGGGACCATCCTCGATCATGGCCGTGACCAGGGCCTTCCCTAGCCCGTGGCCACGGGCGCTACCGGTCACCACCACGTCGGCGAGGTAGGCGAACGAGACGCCGTCGGAAATCGCCCTGGCGAAGCCGACCTGCCGACCGGTGGCCACCTCGTAAGCACCGACGACCCGCCAGGCACCGTCCAGCTGCGCCTCGACGTGCGAGCGCTCGCGCCACAGATCCCAGTAGACCTCGGTCGACAGGGCGGCCCACACCGCGTCGCGGTCGATCCGCTCGGGGTCGTCGTCGATCTCGAATCCGGCCGGCACATCCATGACCGCGAGACTGCCAGTTCCCGGGCCGGGAACGTACCTCATTTCCGGCGAGACCGTATTCCGCGAGGCCGTCGTCCCGCTGTCAGCCGAGCTCGACCGGCATGGTCGGCGCGACCGATAGCTACCGGGTGCGCCGCGACTTGAACCCCGAACCCGCGGATTAAGGGAAGCGGGCGGTTTGTTCATGAATGTCTACCGATGTCCACCAGGTCGGCGCGACTTGGGCTTCAACGCACGGTCCGTGCCCGCCGGGGTCCACTGACGTCCGTTGGCTCAGGTACAGCGGCGGGTACACCGGTGCCCGGCCGAGACGAGTCGAGGACTGGTGCCAGGCTGCTTGACTGCAGGATCATTCGCGCCCTCCTGCGACATCCACGTCCATCCGCCAAGTCCACAGGGTAGTTGCACCAGTGGATCTTAGTGGGACGACTGCCGCCCGCGGCCGTATCCTGTGCTCTGCGGGCGCCTTGCGAGACGAATTGCACCGGCTGGTCGACCGGCCGCCCGAGTCCCAGGTGGCACCGGTCCTGGGTTGCCTACGAGAGCGCACTCCACCCGAGGACGGAAGCGACGAATGGCCGTTGCCGGAGTTCGTCGGCACCCTGTCCAGCGGCAAGGGTGACCTCGCGGCCCGCTTCAGTCACCTCCCGTCTGCCTCGAGGAGGTTGCTGTGACACCAGGCGTAGATCATCACCGGAGGGTGACGATGAGCGAACTGCGTCGCCATCGCGCGGACGTCTACGCGATCGCGCGACGCTACGGTGTGAGCAACATCCGTGTCTTCGGCTCCGTCGCCCGCGCCGAAGCAGACAACGCGAGCGACGTCGACCTCCTTGTCGATCTCGCTCCAGGACGAGGTCTGTTCGATCTGGGCGGCTTCATCAGCGACACCGAGGCGACGCTCAATGTCCACGTTGACGTCACGACAGTTGCTGGACTACGACCCCGGCTCCGTCCGCAGGTCCTTGCCGAGGCCGTCGCACTGTGAGGTCCGACGATGAGCGCCTCCGCGATATCGTCGAACATGCGGAACTGATCAGTACGCACCTTCCCGCCTCACGCGAGGAACTCGACAAGGACGTCGTTCTGTCCGCTGCTCTGATCAGATGGGTAGGAATAATCGGGGAAGCCGCAGCGCGGCTGTCGGACTCCTTCCGCACACCACCCCGAGGTGCCCTGGGCTGCGATCGCCGGCATGCGCAACCGCCTCGTACACGGCTACTTCTCGGTGGACACGGACCTGTTGTGGACCGCGGTCACCGTCGAGATCCCCGGGCTTGCCGTCACCGTAGAATCCTGGCTGGGCGACTGACTCGAGCCTTGGGTACAAAAGCGGGTATAGAACCCCTTTAAGAACGACTACCAAGAGTCATATGACCTGGTAGATACGGGTGCGCCGCCAGGGACTTGAACCCCGAACCCGCGGATTAAGAGATTATCGGTGGTTCGTCCGCCTGTGTCCGTGGACGTCCGCCGGTGCCGGTCACGGGCTCGACCTCGTCCGCCGAGTCCGTGACCGTCCGCTGCTGTTCGCGGGCTTGGCTGCCACCCTGGCTGCCGTCTGCCTCAGCGGGCGCACGACGGAAGGGCATCTGATCCGTAGTTACATCTGGATCATCCGTCGACCTCTGTGGATGTCCGCCGTGTCCACTGACCTTGTGAGCTCCGTCCGCTGGTGTCCGTCAACGTCTGTGCATGTCTGCCGGCTTGGCTGTCGACTTGACTGTCAGGCTGGCCGATCGGCGCTAGATCGCGACTTGGGCTATCCGCGGGGGGTGGCGAAGAGAAACAGGTGCTCCGCCCACGGGACGTCCACCAATGTCCGCCAGGCGGGTGCGACCTGGGCTGCTGCCGCCGATGTCCGTCGGCTCGAGTACAGCGATGGATACACGGTCGCCGGGCTCCACGGGATTGAATGAGGAGCCGCGCTCGGCCCGAACACAAGTCAGCCACACACACAACAGGCCGGCGAGTAGAGGTGGCAGCGCCAACCGATAGAGGCCTTGCAGTCTGCTTTTCCGAGTCGCATATATCCTGGAAATTCGGTCTAATGCTCGCGCGATTGACTTGATCGTGGATGGCCCTGGATGATGTCGCGATGACTTGGGTATACCGAGATCGCTGGCGCTAAACTCTGGCCGGCATGTATTCTGCTCGACTCGGAAAAGGGGGAAATGGTGACCGAAAATCGCCGTCTAGGAGAAAGTTCCCTCCGGGACGATCTCCTTCCCAAGACAGGAAGTTTGCAGGATGAGCAAGACGGTGACTTGGGTTATAAAAGTGCCCTAGCGCGGCCTAGTTCGGCATGGCCAGCAGGCGATTCGGTTGTCATTGATGAGGTGATGGGAGAGGTATCCAGCAAGGGATCTGAGGCTGCTGGTGAGGCGCACGCCGAGGTTCAATATGATGCTGGCGAAGCAGGTGAGGAGTTCGCCGAAGCTAGCCCCGAGCAGATGGCAGCATCAGTAGGTGAAGAGAGCTCTATAGAAGATCTCCGTAGCATTGAGGGTTTCGAGGAAGGTCGATGGGAAGAAGCTGCCGGCACAGAGGTTGTGAATTTTATGCCGGAAGCGGGAACGGCTATTGAGGGTGGGGAGGAATTCTTGCCCTTCTTGGCCGGACTTGCGGCGAAGGTGATTCCTCTACTGGCGACAGTAGGTCCCACTGTCGCTCGATCGATCCCGGGAAAGATGGGGCCGAGAGCCCGAAGTGCGCTCAGCAAGCCCCGGGAGGGTACCGATATAGTCGCAGTCATCCAGCGATTGTTGGCGCAAGCCATGAAACGCGCTGAGGGTGCCGCCGAGGAGGCTATTGATGAGAGCGTTGTTGAGGAGATCGCCCAAACGCTCGAGGTCGTCATCGGCGCGGACGACCGGGTGAGGATTCCGAATACCGATGCGGCGTTGTGGCAACGGTACTGCGCATTGCGAATTGAATTCCCTAGCGGCGCAGTCTATCGTGGTACTGGGTTCTTTATCGGTCGGCGAACGGTGGCAACCGCCGGTCACTGCGTCTATCTACACAATCAAGGCGGTTGGGCGCGAAGGATCGAGGTCATCCCGGGTTGTAACGGGACTGAACGTCCGCTTGGCTCTGCGAAGGCGACGACATTCCGGTCTACCGCCGGATGGACGAAGGAGCGGATTCCGGCTGCCGACTACGGGGCTATCCTGTTGCCCGATGGCGCCTTCAAAGGAAAGAATCTCGGCAGCTTCGGATTCGGCGTATTCCAAACGAACATCTTGCTGGCAAAGCCGGTAGTTCTAGCTGGATACCCAGGCGATAAGCCTTTTGCGCAACTGTGGGGGATGTCTCGACGTATTAAGACTGTCACGACGACGCAGCTCGTCTACGACATCGATTCCATGGGCGGGCAGAGTGGTGCACCGGTCTATTTGAAGAATAACGGTAAGCGCTACGTGGTTGGAATCCACAACTATGGAGCCTCCACGGGTAACTCTGCGACGCGGGTTACAGAGGCAGTAGCGGAAAACTTCCGGCGCTGGAGTAAGGCCAATGTGCCAGCGGCCGCACCGGCACCGGTGCGGCCGCTGGCCATGGCTGGCGCGGATTCCTAGGACCAGTCGGATAGGGTGCCGTGGCCTGCCGCAATCCAACCTCGGCTCAGAGGGCGGCAGGCCTGGCCCCCAAAGTGAGGTTTCGGTGGATGGAAAGATCGTCGGGCGCATTGTAGACGAGGCAGGAAAGAGCGTCCCAGAAGTATCGGTAATGGTGATTCGGAGTCCCGGTGCGGTTCCTGATATTGCTGCAGTGAGTGACACTAGTGGCCACTTTGTCTTCGCGGGCCTCCCTGTAGGGAGGTACCGTATAAGGGCGATTGGGTTCAACGGTAAATCCGGGGAAGCCGATGCTGCCGTCTTGGAGACCGTTCAAGATGAAGTAGTTATTCAACTGGCCCGGATCTGCTGAACCGCCCCGGGTTCCATGGAGGGAGGGTTATCGACATCCTGCACCTAAGCGCCGAGGCCATTTTCGTGAGGGCATATCAGGAGTGATTTCGACTAAAGTCATCGCGGGCTTGACATCTAGCCGCACTGTGTCGAAGGTGGCGATAATTTGCCGTCTGTCGACTTCGCCTTAAACTGCGTGTCCCGCAATTTCATCCTTCCGTCGATATATGCGGCATTCACGGCGGCGGCCTATCAGTAGCTCAACTCCCAGCCTGGACCACCTCGCACGCCAGGATTCTCTTCAAGAAATGCATTATATCTCCCTCGATTCTGTCGCTGGCGCTCAAATTCCTTTCTGTCTGTCTGCCATAGCCTAGCGCTAGATTCGAGATGCTTAACGGTGAGCGTGCAATCGTCAATAAATTGCGGCAGTCCGCCTTCTGTGACAAGTGAAATGATTGCGTGCGGCGATTTGTCAACGTGATCGACGACCGTGTTGCGCCAGGCTATGTCTATGCGGTCGGTCGGACTGACAGAAATATCTCCGGAATCGGCTAGATGTGCTTCAAATAGTGGTGCGTTTATGACGATCAACGGCTGTGCAAATCTGAATCCATCGCCAAGATCCTGATCCTCTTTGAGGGTGATTGCGGCTTTCACAACTGAACGCATGGAGCTGTATACGGCGTCCGATCCAGTGGTGAAAGCCTGCGTAGCTCCGTATGCATGACCGGAACCACTGCGAAACAGTGGTAGCTCGCGCGCGCCCTTATAGCGAGACTCCTGTTTCCACCAGTCCCTCGCGCCCTTGGAAACCAGACGCTGGCGCGCAAACGCAAATTGATGGAGCTGACTTTCCTCGGCAGAGAAAGCGACCCAGGGTTTGCCGGGACTACTCTTACATTCAACTGGGACAGTCAGATGAAAGTAGTCGCTACTAGAATGAGTCGCCAAGACGTCAATCTCGCGGTAGTCCAGCGATTCGGGATCGAGGTAGTACCAAGATGGCACTACCTGCATCGCCCGCCGAGAGAAATGTCGTGCCACTCTCATTTCGAGTGGGTAACCTTGATCTCCTAGCCAGTTGACAACCTTTCTTTGAAGATCTTCTTTAACTCTATTGTCCTCTGGTCGACTGTCAGGGGAGATGGCTGCCACGTTCTCGCATTCTCTTCGTGGTCGGCTTCTATCGGAATCTTGCATATATTGTGCCGATGCTGCGACGCGCCCGGCGAGCATGGCGCGCCAGCGCCACGCGCAGCCGGCCGCGCGGCGCAGCTCTGGTGCGGGCAGTTGCTTGATCTCAAAACGAAGATTTCGGCAACTGCGCGGGCTCGTGTTCGTGACCTTGTCGGTGCTGGTCAGATGGTGAGGTCGGTGTGGTGGCGGACGTCCCATCGGTAGGCGTGGCTGTCTCGGCGGAGTTCGAGCAGATCGACGCCGCCGACGGGCACGCTGATCGGCTGTTGCCGGCGGAGGTCGGAGAGCCGGTGGATGACCTCGTCGGCGGGTGGAGTGGCGTTGCAGTAGGTGACGCTGATGTGGGGTTTGAAGCGGGCGGGCTCGTCGGGGACGGCGTCGGCGCCCAGGACGTCACCGATCGCTGCTCGTAGCCGCTCCCGTAGTTCGGCAACCGGCTGCCAAGGGGACGCGCGGAGGAAGGTCCCTCCGGTGTAGGCGGCGATGGGGCCGACGGTGAGGGTGAACGGCTCGATGTCGGCGCACCGCTCGTCGGCGGCCTTCCCGATCGCGGCGACGGTCTCGGCGGTCAGTTCGTCGGCGAACGCGACTCCCTGCACGGTCATGTGCAGGCCGTCGACCGGCACCGGGTCGAGGTACTCCAGGTCGGCCAGTGCTTGTTGGAAACCGGCCACGTAGTCGGTGAGTGCCTGGTGGTGGAAGACGAGATACCAGGTCAGGTAGTGCCGGTCAGGTCGCCATCCGGGGCGCCACCACCAGTGGTCGGCCATCCGCTCGGTGAGGCGGAAGGCTTCCCAGTCGTCGGCGTCTACCTGAGCTTCGTGGGTCGGCGGCACGACCACTGAGGGTAGACGGATCAACCGCTCAGGCTGGCCGGTGGGGTCTCGCGGTCAGCTGGTGGGCAGTCTCCAGGCTTTGACGGCGTCGTTGACCTGGGCGATCTCGGGGACGGTGCGCCACTGGGCGGCGGTGAGCAGGAAGTCCCGGGCCCGGCGGGCGACCACTTCGGACCGCAGATCGGCGCCGACGTCCAGCGCTTCGGCAACGAGAGCTCCGGCGCGGTCCGGTTGGGCGTCGGGGCCGGAAAGGTAGGTCATGCTCGCGTCCACCAGGGTCAGGGCGTGGCTGGCCGTGGACCCGGCGGCGGCGAAGATGGGGATGGCCTGATCCGTGAACTCGCGGGCCCGGTCGGGGGCACCGGCGGCGAGATAGGCGGACGCAGCGTTGCCGGCGATGCGGGACGCGGTGAACGGTTCGAACGACAGGAAGTAGCCGACGGGGTCGGTGTCCTCGATCCGGGCATGGGCAGCCAGAACACGCCCGACGGCCTCGTCGACTCCGGCGATGTCGCCGAGCTTGCCCAGGGTGCGGGCTTCGCCGCTGATGGCGAGTCGGATGCTGGCGGGGCCACCGCGGGCGTAGCGCTGGCCGTCGCGGGCCAGGTCCAGGGCTTCGCGGTACCGACCGCCGTAGTAAGCGATGAAGCTTTGGGTGCCGCGGACCCACGCGGCGAGATCACGGTGTCCGGCGGTCTTGGCAAGGCTCATCGCCTCGTTGCAGTAGGCGCGGGCGACCAGCTCGTTCCCGAGATCGAACGCGAGATAGCCGAGCAGGCCGGAGAGCTTCCCGCCGATGGCGTACAACTCGCGGCGCTGGTCGGGGTGCTGGTGCCCGCCCATGAGGTCGGCGACCCACCGGCGCTGCTTCAACGCGACGGGGTAGACGGTGGCGGCGTCGCTGTTCTCGTAGCGGCGACCGACAACCTCGATGCTGATGTCGAGCTGCTGCAGCGCGTCGTCATCGACGTTGGACGCGGCGACCTGCTGCATCCGGCGGGTGACCTCGTCCAACTCCGCGTCGATCGCGAACAGTGCACCGGCGGCGAGCACGCTACGCCGATCCGGACTCGTCGCGCTGTCGGCGGTGTCCGGAGCTGCGGTCTTCAGGGCCGCGAGTCCGAGACGTTCGCGGGGGATGCCGAGTCCGTCGGCGAACTTCTCGAAGCTTTCGATGGTGGTGACCTGGCGTTTCCCGCCGAAAATCGCGCTGATGGACGGCTGCGCGATGCCGGTCATGGCGGCGATCTGCGTCTGGGAGGCACCGGTCCACTTCCGGTAGATCTCCAGCACGGTCTTCATATCGCGTGCGGTGAGGGCCTGGGCCATCTCGGGGCGGTCCCACAGGCCAGTCGGTGCGGTGGGTAGCGGGCGGCGACGGGTCATGGCGGCTCCCATCCACGAAAGGGATGTCTGGCGTGGTGGACCGTGTACCGTCCGCCAGTCTATCCACGCTGAGTATCCATCCACATATCTATTCCGAACTGCCTGGGTGCGTCAGCGTACGTCCTGGCTGCCCCGACTCCGCGGGCTCATCCGCGGTCCGGCGGCTGCCTGTGGCGACCAGGCAGGAAAGGAGTGATGGCATGACGGACGTGGCTGCACAGCAAACATCGGTGGCGGCGGAACCGGTGTTGTTCGGCGTTGTCCGCTTCGAGGACGACGGTTCCGGCCGGGTCCGGGACACGGTGATCACGTTCCGGTCCGCGGCGGATGCCGAAGCGTTCGCGCGGGATCGATGCTGGACGCGATACCAGGTGTCCGCATTGCGGTTCTTCGTGGAGGAGAAGCCGGCGGAGCTGGGTGACTGGATGGTGCTCGGCGGACACCTTGACCACCTCGTCACGCGACGGGCGGGGCGCTACCGGTGAGCACCCACGGCGGCCGGCCGCTGCGCGCCGATGTGCTCCGGGATCGGTCCCTGTCGACGGTGGTGACGCTGCCGTGGGGTTCCGGAACCTGGGCGGTGGTGATCCAATCGGGGTCGGACCTGGCGGACCTGCACCGGGCGCTGGCGGAGCTTCCGGTGGGTCTGGAGTTCCACTCCGTGCACGGGACGGGGGACGTCATCCTCGTCTACCAGGTGCCCGCCGGGCAGGTGTCCCGGCGGGAGCTGCTGCGGCTGACCGGCTCGGCCCTCGACATCCCGACGGGGTTCCCGGACCGGTCGCGGTGGATCACCCGTGAGGAACAGCAGGCGTACCGCGCGGGGCACGCGGATGCGTTCGACGCGATCCGGGTCTATCTGAGTCGCCCCAGCGGCGACGCTCCGGATGAAACAGGGTCAGGCTCGGTCAATCCTCGGGGGGGCGACCGAGCCTGAACCGGCGAAGGGCCGGATCCGATGGTGACCATGCCATCGGATCCGGCCCTTTCGCATGCCCGACCGGCTCTACCGGACGCTGTCGCACCGCTCGGCGGGCGGGCTGAGCTGGGCGCCGATGGTGGCAAGGCTGCGTTCGATGCGGAGCAGGACTTCCAGGATCCGCTGATCCACCGGCGGAACCGGTAGCGGCACCTCGTCGGGCTGGCGGCCGAGAAGGACGGTCAACAGGTGGTCGTCCGGCCATCCCAACGCGCGGGAGATGGCGGCGAGCGTGGCGTCCTGGGCGCGACGGCTGCTGGTGCCCCGTGCCAGTTCCCGTAGGGTCGCGACCGACACCCCGGACGCGGCGGCCAACGCCTGCTGGCTCATCCGCCGTTCCCGCATCCGCGCGGTGATCGCGGCACCGACAGCCCGCCCGTCGTCCCCTGCCGTCGTCTCGCGCACCATCGTGGATCAACACCCCCGGATCGTTTGCTGTTTACCAAACAGTAGTTCGTGTGGTGAGCTTCCCGGAAGGCTGCCATGACGGTGGGGCCGTTTTTATAACGAGGCGTTATCCATAGGCGTATAGAAGCTTGGCGAGCGCTCGGTGAGCGGTGCATGGTGGGTGTGCCCGACATACCCCGGACCACCCGGGGGCGGGGCTGACCCTCGGAGGTTGACGAATCCATGGCGGTTCCCCGGCGTATTCCCGTGCGCTTTGAGGACGTGTTCCCGACCGGTGCTTTCGTGCTCGGCGTGGAACCGGCGAACGACTACGAGAAGGTGAAGGCGAACGCCCCCGACCCGCAGGAACGGGACCCGAACACCGGCGAGCGGGTCTGGGTCGTGCGCGTGCTGGACCCGGACCCGGCGGCCCGGCAGGCAGAGCTGAAGGTGAAGGTTCCCGGTGAGGTTCAGCCGGTCCTGCCTGAGGCGATGCCGGGCACGCCGTTCCGGCCGGTGCTGTTCGACGGGCTGACGATCACGGCGTGGGTGGACACCAACGGCAAGTACCCCAAGCAGGCCTACGCCCTGCGCGCCCTGCGGCTGCGGCAGGTCGGCGCGGTGCGGCGGACGGGGGCGGCGGCATGACCAGCCACGACACCGACCCGGCAGAAAACGCGGCGTAGCAACTCCTTCGTTTCCCGAGACCTTCCGCTTTTCCCTTTCTCTTCTTCCTGTGGTTTCGTGCGCTCGAAAACAGGGTGGTATTGCCATGTCCAGAATCTACGGTGACCAGCGGATGCCGCGGATTCCGTCCCGGCCGGACAAGATGCGGGTGCCGCTGTGGATGCTGCTCCTCGCGGTGGCGGGTAAGGGGCTGGTGCTCGGGGTGCGCTGGTGCTGGCGGCACCGGATCGCCGTCCCGGTCGCGGTCGGCCTGCTGGTGTTCGTCCACCGGTTCGGCCTGCTGGGCCTGGTGGGCCTGCTCGTCGGCCTGGCCGTCGCTGCGGTGGCCTGGTGGCGGGTCCACCCGGTGTCGTTCGGGTGGCTGGCGCAGTGGGTGTGGGGCCGGATCCGGCTGACGATCGTGTACCGGCGACGGTGGCGGCCGGCGATGGTGCATACCGACCTGGCGATCCGGGTTCCCACCTCGAACGCCGATCAGGTCACCTTCGACGACTACTACCCGCGCATCCGGTCGATCCGCTCGACGCGGGCGGTGGACGTGCTGCGGGTGGAACTGCTGCCCGGCCAGACCCCGGAGCAGTGGGCGGAGCAGGCCGAAGCCCTGCGGCACGTGTTCCGGGCCCGGCGCTGCCAGGTCCAGGCCGAACCGCACCGGTTCGTCCGGCTGCACTTCCACCACCGCGACACCCTCGTCCACCCCGTCACCCCCGGTGACCTCGACGGGCCCCGACCCGACGGGGCGGACGAGGACCACGGCGACGATCCCGGGGCCGGGTCGGGCCTGCTCGTCGCGGAGTTGGGCGCGGTACCGGTCGGGCGCTGTGAGGACGGATCCCCGTGGACCCTGCCTGTCCGCGGGACACATGTCCTCGTCGCGGGGGCGACCGGGGCGGGTAAGGGCTCGGTGCTGTGGTCGATCATCCGCGGCCTGGGCCCGGCGGTCCGTGCCGGGCTGGTGGAGCTGTGGGTCTGCGACCCCAAGGGCGGCATGGAGCTGGCGTTCGGTGAGCCACTGTTCGCCCGGTTCGCCACCACCACCGGCGAGATAGCGGATCTCCTCGACGACGCCGTGACGGTCATGCAACGCCGCACCGCCCGGCTGCGCGGCCGGACCCGACTACACACCCCCACCGTCGGTGATCCGCTGATCGTGGTGGTCGTCGACGAAATCGCCTCCCTGACGGCGTACGTCACCGACCGGGACGTCAAGAAGCGGATCGGGGCGGCGCTGCCGCTGCTGCTCTCCCAGGGACGCGCCCCCGGCGTCGTGGTCCTGGCGGCGGTGCAAGACCCACGCAAGGAGGTGCTTCCCTTCCGGGACCTGTTCCCGGTCCGGGTCGCCCTGCGCATGACCGAAACCGAACAGCCGGATCTCGTGCTCGGTTCCGGTGCCCGGGACCGTGGGGCTCGGGCAGACGAGATCCCGCTGTCGCTGCCCGGAGTCGGCTACGTGCTCGCTGAGGGACAGCCCGAACCGGTCCGGGTCCGCGCGGCCCACATCGACGACACCGAAATCAGCCGCACCGTCTGGGCCTACCGGCCGTCGACAGCAACCGGCGGCGGGTGGACACCCGACCTCGATCCCTACAGCGACCCGGCCGACGGTGACGAACCGGCGGGCTGGGGTGAGGTCGCGTGACCGGCCCGGCCGCTGACCCGCCAGACCTGTCCGCGCCGCTGCCGGTCCTGCCGGTGTGTGCCACCTGCTCCCACCTCTACATCGCGCACCGGCGGGGCCGCTGCCGTGGCACCACCGACACCGGTCCTCGCTGCGGCTGCACCAGGTTCACCGAACCGGCCACCCTCGACCGCCCGGATCTCGACGTCTCGGAGGACCAGCCCGCGTGACCCTCCCCTCCCTCACCGGCCCTGACCCGGCCGTCCCCCACGACCCCACCATCCGTGACGATCGTGACGATCGGCCCGGCTCGCGGATGGCACGGATGCGAATGCCGCTCGCCCGTGCCGTCGTCGAAGCGGTCGCCGTGGAGAACGGGGTGTGCGTTCGACCCATGGCCATGCGCCGCACGAACCTCGACACCGGCGAAACCGAGATCATCCCCGTGCCCTGCGGCGCGACCCTCGCCAGCAAGTGCCCGCCGTGCGCGGAGAAGGCCCGGCGGCTGCGGATGGCGCAGTGCAAAGCGGGCTGGCATCTCGATGACGAACCCCTTCCCGACCCAGACCCGCCGTCCGATGACGCCAAGGTCCTCGCCGGGTTCCGCGCGGACCTGGAAGTCGCCCGGCGCGACGCGGAACGGGACAGTGACCCGGCCGGCGTCGCCGAGATCGACACGCTTATCGACCAGGTGGACGACGAACTCAACGCCCTGGGCGTCCGCGGCAAAGCCGCTCCCGACAACCGGGACCGGCCACGTCGTGCCCGCTCGACCCGCCGGCGGCAGGACGCTGCCGATCTGCCGCGGCTGCCCGTGGAAAAGCGCACCGTCGGTCGGACGTACGAAGCGGCGGACGGCACGACCTGGCGGCCGTCGATGTTCCTGACCCTCACCTGCGACACGTACGGCCGGGTGACCTCCGACGGCACTCCCGTCGATCCGGGCTCGTACGACTACCGGCGGGCGGCCCGCGACGCGATCCACTTCCCGAAGCTGATCGACCGGTTCTGGCAGAACCTGCGTAGGGCCGTGGG
The DNA here is from genome assembly GCF_000018005.1 of Parafrankia sp. EAN1pec. Lineage (GTDB taxonomy): Bacteria > Actinomycetota > Actinomycetes > Frankiales > Frankiaceae > Parafrankia > Parafrankia soli. The sequence continues at coordinate 6,708,053 of NC_009921.1, read as the reverse complement.
CTGGGATGTGCAGTACTTCGCCGCGCTCGAACCCCAACGGCGGCTCGCCCCGCACCTGCACGCGGCCGTCCGCGGAACCGTGCCGCGGGCCCTGCTTCGGCAGGTGGCGGCAGCGACGTATCACCAGGTGTGGTGGCCACCCTGCGACCAGGCGGTCTACCCGGACACGGCCCTCCCGACCTGGGCGAACGACACGAGTGGGTACGTCGATCCGGTTTCCGGCCGGTCGCTGCCGACCTGGGACGCGGCCCTTGACGCCGTCGGAGACGAGGACGAACCGTCCCACGTGGTGCGCTTCGGCCCTCAACTGCAAGCGGACGGCTTCACCGCGAACTCGGCGCACACCGGCCGCATGATCGGCTACCTGTGCAAGTACCTGACCAAGAGCCTCGACGCCTGCCACGCGGCCACCACCGACCGGCAACGGCGGCACGTCGACCGGCTCGCCGAAGCCCTGCGCTACGAACCTTGCGCCCCCACCTGCGCCAACTGGCTCCGCTACGGGATCCAGCCGAAGAACCCGAAACCGGGTCTCGTCCCGGGCCGCTGCCGCGGCAAGGCGCACCGGCGGGAGACCCTCGGCTTCGGCGGACGGCGGGTGCTGGTCAGTCGCAAGTGGTCCGGCAAGACACTGACCGACCACAAGCATGATCGCGTCGCGTTCATCCGGGCACAGCTCGAAGCCCTCGGCCACACCGCCACCGGCCCGGCCGCGGCGACCGACACCGACCCGGCGCGCACCGTCTGGACGCTGCTCCGGCCCGGCGACCCGGCCGCACCGCGGCGTGAATACCTGCTGTTGCAGGCGGTCGCGCAACGCCACGCCTGGCGCGCACAGCTCGACGCGGCCCGGCGCACCGCACCCGACGAACTTCCGGCAATCGGCCCACCGGGCAGGGCACAAGCCGCCTGACCGTCCGCCCTGACCCGTGGAGAGAACCGTGACCAAGCTTCTCCTGACTCCGGCGGAGGCTGCCGAGCTCCTCGGCGTCGGCCGGACCACGATCTACGAACTCATGAACAGCGGAGACATCCCGTCCGTGCGGATCGGACGGGCGCGCCGCATTCCAGCCGCTGACCTGGTCGCGTTCGTCGACCGGCTGCGCGGCGTCGTCGGAGAGGGAGAAGCGGCATGACCCGTAGGCGGTGCCGAGCACCACCACGGCCCGGCCCGGACGCAAGGCGGTCCCGGCGAGTGCGCCAACACCCGACCGGGACCTGAGACCCCACCCCTGCCTACAACAGGAGCGAAGCCCTGATGAGCATCTTCTCTTCCGGCAACTTCGGCGCGTGGCGCACCCCCGGCGGGGACTCCCCGCTTGCCGCGACCCGTACGACCGACAGCGGCGACCACACGCTAACCATCCGGCCCGGCGCGGACGTCGGCGACCTGGCCGCGGTCCTGGGCGCCATGCCCGCGGACGCCGTGTTCTCGGAGCACTTCGGAGACGTCGACCTCGTCCTGATCTTCCGGCAGGACCCCGGAGTTTCGGCAATTGTCCCGGCCGGTGCGAACCCCTCGGCGGGACCGGCGGCGGCGAGCGTCCCCCGCTTGTAGCGGCTGCCCTGCCTGCTCTACCCCCATTTTTCTTCCGTTCTCTGGTGGCGTTAAAAGCTGTCGGGGTGTCGGACGGGTCCAGGGTCAATGCCGTGAAGCTTAATTCGATCTTGAATGGTTGATGTTCGCTGTTCGTGGTTGGCGGGTTGGTACGGCGTGGCGGCGTGGCCTCGGTGCCGCTGGGTGGTTTGGTCACGGTTCGTGGCTTCGATGGTGACCCCGGACCAGGTGTCGGTCGGGGTGCTGGTGACGGCGGTGCCGCGTGACGCGGTCGACGAGGCCGTCGCGGCCTGTGGGGTGGGTGCGCGGCGGGCGGGCGGGAAGCTCCCACCGCATGTGACGGCGTACCTGACGTTGGCGATGTCCCTGTTTCCGGACGACGACTACGCCGAGGTCGCCCAGAAGGTGACCGGGTCGCTGGACCGGTTCGGCTGCTGGGACGCGGCGTGGGCGCCGCCGAGCGCGAGCGGGATCACCCAGGCGCGTAAGCGGCTGGGCCGGATGGTGATGGCCGAGGTGTTCGAGCGGGTCGCGGGCCAGGTCGCGACACTGTCGACGCGTGGCGCGTGGCTGCGGGGCCGGTTGTTGCTCGCGATCGACGGGTTTGACGTCGACGTGCCCGACACCGAGGAGAACGCGGCCGAGTTCGGCTACGCCGGCACCGGGGAGAAGCGGTCGGCGTTCCCGAAGATCCGGGTCGTCGCGTTGGCGGAGTGCGGGACGCACGCGTTCCGGGCCGCCGAGGTCGGTGGCTGGGCGGCTGGGGAGAGGACGCTGGCCCGCGGGCTGCTGATGCGGCTGAACCGCGACGAGGTGCTGACCGCCGACCGTGGGTTCTACTCGTTCGACAACTGGGCGCTGGCCGCGGGCACCGGCGCCGACCTGATCTGGCGGGCCCCGACCGGGCTGAACCTGCCGGTCGTGCGGGTCCTGTCCGATGGCACGTTCCTCACCGTCCTGATCAACCCGGAGATCACGGGAGGTCGGCGCCGCGAGCGGCTGCTCGCCGCCGCGAAGGCCGGCGACGAGCTTGATCCGGACGAGGCGCACCTGGCCCGGGTCGTCGAGTACGACATCCCCGACCGGGCCGGTAACGGTACCGGCGAACTGGTCGTCGTGCTGACCACGATCCTCGACCCGCGTCAGGCCCGTGCCGACGAGGTCGCCGCCGGATACAACGAGCGCTGGGAGGAGGAAACCGCGAACGACCAGCTCAAGACCCATCTACGCGGCCCCGGGAGAGTCCTGCGCTCCCGGCTGCCGGACCTGGCGGTCCAGGAGATGTGGGCCTGGCTGATCGTCCAGTACGCGCTCACCGCCCTGATCGCCGGCGCCGCGGAGGCCGCCGAGATCGACCCCGACCGGGTCGGTTTCGCCCGGACACTGCGCCTGGTCCGCCGTTCCGCCACCGGAACGGCGGACATTTCCCCCTGAGGACTGGAACGCCCGGCTACCCAGGTTCCACACCGAGATCACCCGCGGGCTCAACCCGCCACGACGCCACCGCACCTGCCCCCGGGTCGTCAAACGGGCCCGGCACAACAGCTACCGCGTCAAGAGACCCGACGAACCCGCCTCGGTCCGCCACCCGGGCCCCGCCACGATCCGGCTCCACCCACTCGCCCCGCGCGCGGCCTGACCAGATCCCGGAAAGATCAAACTAAGCTTCACGGCATTGGGTCCAGGGTCGGCCGAAGGCCGATGGCGAAGCCACGCGCAGCGCCCTGGACGCGGCCGGCGCCCCGGCAGACCATCCAAACGCCAGAGAACGGAAACCCACCGGCACCGGGCGACGCCAACCAGCGGCTCGAGTGCCGTTCCCCGTTCTTTCGGCAAGGAGCCCTCTTCGCCATGCACACCGACCATGAGGAACATCCGACGATGAGCCTGCAACAGGCTCTCCGGGAGCACCTCGACCGTGCCCGCACCGGGCAGGGCCGGCTCTACCCACAGCCGGACGGTGAGTCCAAGTTCGCCTGCGACATGGGCGACAGCCGCTACGGCTGCCCCTGGTGCGACAACATCGAATGGCCCGACGGCAACCCGCTGGACGCTGCCTGATGGCCGCGCGCAAGGGGCGGCGGGGCGCCGGTGAGGGCGCGATCTACAAGGACAGCTCCGGCCGCTGGCGGGCGACCGTAGACCTCGGCTGGAAGGACGGAAAGCGGCAGCGGAAGTACCTCTCGGGCAAGACCCGGACGGAGGTCGCGGAGAAGCTGCGGGCGCTGCGTCGGGAGCAGGAAGACGGCGTGGCTGTGGTCACCGGGGTCAAGCTGCTCACTTTGGAAGAGTGGCTCACGTTCTGGCTGGACACGATCGCGGCGAGGAAGGTGCGGCCGTCGACGTTGGCGACCTACCGGGGATACGTGCGGAACCGGATCGTCCCGGCACTCGGCGCGGTTCGGCTCGACCGGCTGACCCCGGAGCATCTCGAAGCCTTCTACCACCGGTGCGAGAAGGAAGGACTGGCGGCGGCCACGGTGCTCCAGATGCACCGGATCGTCTCCCGGGCGCTGAAGGTCGCGCACCGGCGGGGGCGGGTTGCCCGGAACGTGGCGACGCTGGTTGATCCTCCCTCCGTCGACCGTGACGAGATCCGGCCGCTCACGGCATCGGACGCGCGGGCCGTCCTCGACGCGGCGAAGGGACAGCGCAACTCGGCCCGCTGGTCGGTCGCCCTTGCGCTCGGACTCAGGCAGGGTGAGGCTCTGGGGCTGGCGTGGGACGCGGTGAAGCTGGATGCGGCCCCGGCCACGCTGACGGTCCGGCAGGCGCTGCAACGGCGGCGCTGGGAGCACGGCTGTACCGACCCGAAGACCTGCGGCACCGCGCGCCGATGCCCTCGTCGCACCGGCGGTGGCCTGGTGATCGTGCGCCCGAAGAGCCGCGCGGGCCGGCGGACGATCGTCATCCCCGAGAACCTGGCGGCAAGCCTGCGGGCTCACCGTTCCGCACAGCGCGCCGAGCGCCAGGCGGCCGATGGCGAGTGGGTCAACGAACACGAGCTGGTGTTCGTCCAGCCGAACGGGCGTCCACTCGACCCGCGGGCGGACCACCGGGCCTGGCAGGACCTGCTGTCACAGGCCGGGGTGCGCGCGGCCCGGCTGCATGATGCCCGGCACACGATGGCAAGCCTGCTGCTCGCGCAGAAGGTCCACCCGCGGGTGGTCATGGAGATCATGGGGCACTCGCAGATCAGCCTGACCCTCGGCACCTACAGCCACGTCGCACCGGAGCTGTCGACGGACGCGGCGGACCGGATGGGCTCCGCTCTATGGGGGGAGACAACCCCGGCCACGGACGGTGAAGAAGGCCGAAACCAGGAAAACGAGAAAGGCTGATGTGCGGCGCACCTGTGGCTGCCAGCGTGGCTGCCACAATGAAAACAGCGGCCCCACCCAAAGGGGTGAAACCGCTGGTAGATACGGGTGCGCCGCCAGGGACTTGAACCCAATGCCGCTTAGTTAAGCCAGTCGCGCGAGCGTGATCGTCGGTGGTTGGCGGTGGTGGGTTCCGCTGTCCGTTGGTTTTTTGATCCGGTAGGCGTTGTACCTGGTTCGTCGGACAGCGCGCGGGTAGGTGCGGTGGCGGCGGGCGGGGTTGATCCGTTCGAGGATCTCGGTGCGGGTCTGCTCCCACGCGCGGGTGTGGCGGTCAGGGGGAAAAATCCGCCTGGTCGGTGACCTGGCGGCGTGTGATCCGTAGTGTTCTCATGAAGGAGAGTCTGTCGGGGTCGATATCGGCCTCGTCGGCGGCCTCGATCATGAGGCTTCGTATGGCGTAGTGCGTGAGTAGGAGGGCCCAGATCTCTTGTTTGACGAGTTCGGGATTTTTGGAGCGTAGGACCCGTTTCTCGCCTCGCTGGTGCGTTTTGATTTCATCGAAGGTGCTTTCTATTTCCCATCGTTCGTGGTAGGAGGTCGCGAGTTCGATGGCGGCCACGTCGGTGGGGTCGAGGATGTTGGTGATCAGACAGATGAGTTCGCTCGTGCCGTTTTCTTCGTGGTCTGGTACGGAGTACTCGATGACTCGGACTGGTAGGGCTGACTCTGTGGGTGGGGCGTGGCCGGCACGGGCGTCGGCGATGAGCTGGCCACGTCTGGCGACGGGGATCTTGGGGTCGATCAGGAGAGAGAGGTAGGAGCCGTCGGGCAGGGCTCGGATGACGGGGAGCGTGAGGTTCGCGTTGACTCGCCAGAGCAGGTCCGCACCGGTCGCGAGGGCCTGTTGCCACAGGCCGTAGCCGTAGAAGTTGCGGTCGGCGGTGAGGAGCATGCCCGGCTCGCAGGCGTCGAACAGCGTGGCAGCGAGCGACCGTTCGTCGCTGGTGTAGGCGCCGATGGCGGCGGCGAAGACCGCATGGGTACCGCATTCGGCGAGCGCGACGACGTGTACCTGGGGAAAGGCGGCGGTCTTCGGTCCGTGGCTGAAACGGCCGAACGCGTCGGCGTTCTCGGGGGTGTCCGCGGTGTCGAGGTGGACGCCGTCCACGGCGACAAGTCGGCGGGAGCCGAGCCAGGCGCCTTTCGTGCCCAGGCCGGCGACTGGCACGGCGACCCGTTCGAACAGCAGCTTCAACGGTTCCGGGCCGAGACGTGTCCGGGCCTGGGAGATCGCTCCGGTGCTGGGGACCTTCCAGTCTCCTTTCCAGGAGCCGAGCCAGCGCAGCGTGCCCACGAGCCTGCGCATCACTTCGTCGTAGTCGTCGTCGAAGAACAGGCACATGGCCATCGTGAAATACACGACGACTCTCGCTGGTAGCAGCCTCTTCCGCTGTTCCAGCCGTCTCGTCTCCGCGAGCACCTCGTCGACCAGGTCTCGAGGAACGATACGCGCGAGAACGCCGAGAGAAATGCGATCTGTCAGTCGGTCGCTGGTAACTGCGGGCAGTTCAAGAGCCCCCGGGAGACGCGCCACACCGGCATTCTAGCGACGTCCGGGATCAACGAACTGTCGGCGCATGTTGTAGAAGCTGCTCTCCGCATCGTGGGAAATGCGCCGATTCTATGATAGTCCGTTGGCGTGTCGTGATTGACGGCGGAACCGGGCCTCTAACTTAGTGGCATTGGACTTGAACCCCGAACCCGCGGATTAAGAGGAGCGGGCGCTCCGTCCACGGACGTCCGCCGATGTCCACCAGGTCGGCGCAGCCTGGGCCTCAGCGTCGATCCCTGTCCGTTGATGTCCACCGACGTCCACTGGCTTGGGTACAGCGATGGGTACACGGCCTCGGGCTCCCGGACGCCCGAGGGTAACCAACCTGGCCCGCTTCGAACGGGCTCTTCCCCACTACTGAACACGCAACAGACTAGACGAGGGAACCGCCATGCAGGCAAGCGGAAATCGTATCCACAAACTTGAGGGCATCGTGATAAAGATTAACAATTTCCTCGCTGGTTTTATTGAGGGAGAACAGTGCATAGTTTTCATGAACTAGCTGATTTCTCAATGCTCCAAGTTCGAGAAATGCTTGGGTGTGTTTATCGAATTCCTCGTCCCGCTTAACCCTCTCTTTCATCTGAGTTTTAAATTCCTCGCCAAATAAGGCAAAGAAGTTATTTGCATTGCTCGCGGTCCATTGGAAGTACGTATGATACTGCCTAGTCACGGCCTTATTTTTAACGAAAGAGACAGCCATTTCGTTGTGGGAGGTAATTGCTCGATAGTAGTTGAGTATTACCTCCTGAATTAACTGTTCGAGATGGCTCGCTCCTGCCAGTAGTAGAACTTTTGGCGTCATCGACTCTAGAGAATTGAGGAACGATATCTCGCTATTCTCTTCGAGATATTTGGCGATCGCAGAGTACTCGCCACTTAGCTTCTCAACCAAGCTTGGTTCCCGCGTCGAATTATCTTCAGACATAGCGGTCAACGTATTTCATCGCTACACTTAGGCGACCCTTTACGTTGGAGGTATCAGTGGTTCTCTGGGTAGTATAGCGAAGAAAATCGGGGTCATTTTTGATTGCCTCGACCGTCGACGCTTCTAGCGAAACATCTTTCCTTGGGCTTTTTCTGTTACATACAGCAGCAAATACAGACTCGAACAACGGTGTGCTGAATTTGTTGTTTGCACGGGAAGTGAAGGCTGACCGCGGAATGTTCCTCGCTAGATCAAAAAACCAGGTCAGAGTTTCCTCTACCTGCTCAACTTCGCTCGGCGAATAAGATTTCGCGCGATTCGAATAATTGTTCAGGAATCTCACCATCGACGGCGTATAGTTGCCGCCCTGCTCCCACATAGCTACCGCTCGCAACAGCACCTCGAGGTCACGCACGTGGAGGTCGGGCTCGCCGGGACCGACGATGTTCCTCCATACTGGATTCATATTCACTCGAAATAGCATGTCGTAGAACTTCGAGTGATACAGGCTCGCCCGAATCTCCTGCGGAGTGAGATTTATTCCTCCGGTATTCAGGCGGTTGAATATTTCATATATCGAAGAATTGTCATTGTCTGGCGAGACTTGCTTTATGATGACATTTCGAATTGTACGAAGATTGAATTGGGTTTGATAGTCGCCTAGGCGGGCATAGTTGAGTCCAGAGAATTTATTTGGCTTTCCCGGCGATACTTCGGGCAGCCTTAGGTTGAAATTTTCAAATAGTTCTTCATCGTAAAGCACTTCATCTGGAACGCGTCCATGCTCATTAAAGACCTTGCGAATTTGGGCCCTTTTCTCTTTTCTTGGAAATCGCTGCCTTACGAAGTAATAGATTGTCATTAGACGCTGCTGGCCATCGATCACCAGAAACGAATTTCGCCCCTCCTCGTAGAGAAATACCTGAGGAACCGGAAGGCCAATGACAATCGACTCGATTAGTTTCGACGCCCGCTTAAGGTCCCAGACGTAGTTTCGCTGAAATCCCGGAATCTTTACCGACCCGGATTCGATGAAACTTTGTATGGTCAGAACGTTGAAATCGTTGGGCGTAGAAGTAAGATCATACTCATCAATCTGGCCATCTTCGTCAAGGCCTTCCTCGGAATCCAACCAGTCAGTACTATCGTCGTAGATTTCTACCATTGAAGTCCCTTTCCAGTGCGGAGATCTTGGTTAGGACAATAGCTTATGGCGCGCAGCCACCCATCAGCGGCGACCCGTTTGGGGCTTCGTGTGGTGCGGGGTGGCGCCGCGCCGGCGAGCATGGCGCGCCAGCGCCACGCACAGCCGCCGCGCGGCGCTAGCCCGCACCGATCTTGATCTTAAAACGAGGGTTTCGGCAACGTGCGGGCTACCCGCGTTGCTCGTGACGGTGACGCCAAGCGGTGCAACGCTCCACGTAACTGGGCAGGTGGTCGCGGGCGAACTCGTCAGGGCTCCACGGCTGGGCGGGGAGGAACTCGGCGGGCTCAATGCAGGCATAGGCCCATGCGTGGCGGCCGTGCTCCAGGTTGATGCGGCTGACGGTGTAGATGTCGGCTTCGAAGGCGTCGAGGGTGCTCCACTCCGCTTCCGTGAGGTCATCGAACAGGTGTCCCGTGGCGGTGGCGGCCTGGTCGCTGATGAGGCCGGGGTAGATCCGCTCTGGGAGGGCGATGACTCGCCATCCGGCGACGGTGACATGAACGCGGTGGGGGTCGCGGTCGATGAGGGCGCGCAGGACGTCAGGGAAGAGAAGGCTTCCGTAGACGAAGAGGGGCGCCGGGTCCGCCGATGCGGGGGCCAGTCGGCCAGAGCTGGGTGAGTTGGTGCGGGGTGCTGGGCTGGGCGTAGACGGCACGGAAGACCTTCCCCACGGTTTCGGTGTCGGCGGTGTCGGCAAGGTTGACGAACCAGTCGATGCCGGCGGGGTAGGCCCACAGATAGGTGCGTAGCTGAGGGTCGTTGCCGCGGTCGGTAAGGATGTCGGCGATGGTGTCCGCGGTCCAGAACGGGACGCATGCGCGGGCATGGTCCGCGCAGTCTGCGACCGGCACACCATCGTTGATGGCGCGGTGCAAGTCGGCGCGGATGAGCTGTAGGTAGTGGTCCAGGCGGACTCGGGCGGTCACGGCGGTGTCGTCGGGGGTGACGAACAGCGGCATGGCCTGCGCGATGCCTTCCAACAGCACCTGATAGGGCACGTGGACCGACAGCAGGCGCGGCCACGGAACGTCGGTGCGGCTGGCGGTGGCGGTGTAGCTGGCGCTCTGGAGGGCGTGTCCGAGGATCTCGTGTAGGGCGAACTGGCGTAGGCGGACCTTGGTGAAGGCCGCGTTGCGCAGGTTGAAGCGGAGACGTACGTCCTGGCCGGTGCCGTCGAGCCAGTAGGCCCAGTAGGCGTCGACGTCGGTGGTCGTGATCTCCAGGGTGTACGGGGCGTCCGTTTCGGCAAGGGCGCGGACGGCGGGCTCTGCCTCGCTGGCGGCGGCGCGGATCATCTCGGGTGCGTCGGCTGCCTCGACGGGTCCTTCGGCGTCGCGGAGCTGGCGGTCGGTGGTGGCATCCCAGGAAACCCCGATGTCGGCCAGAGCGGTGCAGGCGCGTTCACCGACGGCGGTCACGTACTCCTCGGGCCATCCGGCCGCGGAACATCCCTGGGTGGCGGTCAGGTAGTCGTCGAGTGGGGGCCGCTCGCCGAGTAACGCGCCGAGGTAGGCCAGGTGGGCGCGGAGCTGCTCGGCGCAGACCTGGTCGCCGTCACGCTCGGCTCGCTCATAGAGCTGGGTGAGTGTGCTGTGGACGTCCAGGCGGCTCGGGGCCGCTGTCACCTTGGCAGGGGTCGGCGCGCAGTCGAAGTCGATGGCCGGCGACGCCTTCCGGGCCTTCTCGTAGGCGTCCCATGCCCGTAGGGTCTGTTCGATCTCGTCACGTAGACGCATGCGCGGTGTCCCATCGCAGCGTCACGAACTGGTTCGGCCGTAGGTTCCGGCGGGTCAGCTCGATGACCACTCCGGCCTCGTCGCGGGCGAAGGACAGACCCTCGGTCGCCGAGATCTCCGACCCGTCCGGCCGGTCCTCGGTCGCCGAGCATCGGGTCAGCGACGTGACGCCCTGGTGGCGAAGCCGGATGGTGAGCGTGCCGGTTGGGCGGACGATCGACTGACGCCAGTAGTGGTCGTAGACGAACCGTCCGCCGGTGCTGCGGTAGCCGACGGTCGCGGATTCCCCGGGCTGGATGGCTGGGAAGACCTGGCAGGCGAAGCGGGCGCTGAGTTTGGTGTCGTGGACGCGCTGAATGATGATGTTGCGGTCGGGGGAGGGCAGGGCCTCGATCTGCAATGGGCCGTTGGTGGTCTCGAACCACAGTTCCCTGTTGAGCCTGGTGAACGGCGTCGCCGTGGCGTTGTACAGCTCATGGCGGTAGGTCAGCGTCGCCCATCCGTCTTCGGCAACCTCGATGTCGATGGTCAGGCTGCGGTCCTCGACGTCTCCGGCCGGCTCGCGGGGGGCTGGCATGCTCACGCCTGCGGTCGTGGTCGCGTAGGCGCTGGCGCGGTGATGGTCGCCGATGCCGGCAAGGGCAGGGGAGGGCGGTGCGTCGGCTCTGGTCGTCTCGGCTTCCCAGGGGCGGGGTGCGAGTCGGAAGTAGGCGCCGGGGATGCGTAGGGCGTCGGCGATGCGCTCGACCAGGTCGAGTGAGGTGATGTTGCTTTCGCCGCTCATGACCCGGCTGACCCGGCTTTGGGTGAGGCCGCGGACGGGGGAGGACACCCGGTCCTGGCTGGCGCCGTCGTACTTGCGCATCAGGCGGAAGATCGCCTGGAAGTCCAGGGTCTCGCAGGCGGCGCGGAACTCCTCGCGGGCGAGGAGATCGAGCGAGACGGTGTAGGGAGGGGCGGGCTGGGCCATCCGCCATCTCCTCGGGTGCGGGCCGACAGCCAGGGTCAGCGGGTGGTCAGGTCGCTACGCAGAGACTAGCGCCACCATGCCACCTTGGTATGGGTGGTTCGCCGCTGATCTGACGCTTTGGCGCTCGGATGGCGCCTGACAGCCACTCGGCAGGCGGTGAACCGGCCGGATTCCATGCACACCGTGCCTTGCCAACTTGACGTTTCGTGACGCATCGGATGCGGACGAGTCTTGTTCGCAGGCCACCCCGCTCCGCGTCGAGTCGGGATCTCCGCGGGGCGGGGTGGCGTCCAGGCCGTGAGGCGACGTGAGCGGATGAGGGGCGCTACGGGTGCGATGGGACATGACGGGGCAGACATGGACGGATCTTCGCGGCGGGTCCGGGGGTTCGCGATGACGTGGGCCAGCGGCTCCTGCGAGACGGACGGGGAACCGGGCGTGGGCCTGCTGCCGTGGGGCGCGGACGCCTGGGCGCTCGTCGTACCGGCCGGCTCGTCGGCGCAGGCGCTGTACGCGGCGATGGCGGACATGCCGTCTGGCCTGCGCTTCGTCGAGTCCTTCGGGGACGTGGACACGGTCCTGGTCTACGAAGCGACGGGGGTACGGCTGTCCCGGCGGCACCTGCCGGGCTCCTTCCTGCGCTCCATGCTCGAACTCGACCCGGCGACGGTCGGGGAGGACAACGGCCGGCGCTGGATGACCGAAGGCGAACGCGGGGCGTACGACGCGGGGAAGGCGGACATGGCCGACTCGCTGCGCCGGCAGGTGACCCGGCGGCGACGGCGCCCACGCTCGTGGAGTCCCTCGGCACTGGAGGACTGACAGCACGAAGAGTCGCGATGGGCCGGACCTCGTCGGGGGGTCCGGCCCATCGTCGTCTCAGGACGGCGTCCGGCTGTCCGCCCTGGTGACGGCCTGCTCGACGGCGGCGAGCCTGGAGGTGACCTCGGTGAGCCGCTCCTCGACCCGGACCAGAGCGGCGAGGATCTCCCTGCCGGTGGGCTCGTCTGGCGTGCCGGCGACCGGTGGCTCTGACACGAGCACCTGGATCAGGTGATCGTCGGGCCACTCCAGTGCCTGGGCGATCGCCACGAGGGTCTTGTTCTGCACCCGACGGCCGGCGCCGTGCTGAAGCTCGCGCAGCGTCGACACGGACACTCCCGAGATGCGGGCGAGCTCCTGCTGACCGATGCGACGGCGCGCCATCCGCTCGTTGAGCGCTGACGCGACGGCGGCCCAGTCCTCGCCGTTCACGGGCCCGCGGGCCCGGTACACCGGGGTTCTCCGGTCAGCCATGCGCGCATATTAGCCTCCGGCTTTCACGGCGATGATCGTCTGTTGGGGTGTCGGAAATAGGAAAGTGCTCCTGAACTGGGAGGATCGGGCTTGTCTAGGACCTGATCCGTTCCAATCCAAGGAGCACCTTCATGGTGCAGAGTACCGGTGTTTACCCCTCTGTCCGCATCGACGCCGCCGGGCGGGGTGTCGTGTCGGCGGCGGGCAGCGTGCTGCTGACCGAGACGGTCCGCGTCAGCGGGCTGGGTCGGTTGCTGTCCGACGCGCTCGCGCCGTGGCGGTCACCGCTGGCGACCCATGACCCGGCGAAGGTACTGACCGATCTGGCCGTGGCGCTGGCGTTGGGCGGGGACTGCCTGGCCGACATCGCCCAGCTACGCGCGGAGCCGGAGTTGTTCGGGCTGGTGGCCTCGGACCCGACGGTGTCACGCACGATCGACCGGCTCGCCGGCGACGCCGAGAAGGTCCTGACGGCACTCGACCGGGCCCGCGCGGCAGCGCGGGGCCAGGTATGGGCGGCGGCCGGGGAACACGCCCCCGACCACACGGTGTCGGTGCACGACCCGCTGATCGTGGATCTCGACGCGACACTGGTCACCGCCCATTCCGAGAAACAAGACGCGGCGCCGACATTCAAACGCGGCTTCGGGTTCCACCCGTTGTGGGCGTTCATCGACCACGGCCAGGCCGGCACCGGGGAACCCGCGACGGTCCTGCTGCGCCCCGGTAACGCCGGGTCGAACACCGCCGCCGACCACATCACCGTCGCCACCGGCGCCCTCGCCCAGCTCCCGGCCCGGCTACGCCGCTCCCGCAAGGTACTGATCCGCGCCGACTCCGCCGGTGGGACCCACGCCTTCCTCGCCTGGGCGCACCAGCGCAGGCTGGCCTACTCGGTCGGGTTCACCCTGCCCGACAACGCCGCCCAGCTGATCGGCGAGATCCCCGCGAAGGCGTGGACACCGGCCTACGACGCCGACCGCCAGCCCCGGCCCGGCGCGTTCGTCGCCGAACTGTCCGGGCTGATGGACCTGACCGGCTGGCCACCGGGCATGCGTGTCCTCGTCCGCAAGGAACGCCCGCACCCCGGCGCGCAGCTGCGTGTCACCGACGTCGACGGCAACCGGATCACCGCGTTCGCGACCAACGCCGCCCGCGGGCAGCTCGCCGACCTCGAACTACGCCACCGCCGCCGGGCCCGCTGCGAGGACCGTATCCGAACCGCCAAGGACACCGGTCTGACCAACCTGCCGCTGCACGACTTCACCCAGAACCAGATCTGGTGCGCCCTTGTCGCACTCGCTCTCGATCTGATCGCCTGGACCCAGATGCTCGCCCTCGCCGGCCAGCCCGCGCGACGCTGGGAACCGAAACGGCTACGCCACCGCCTGTTCTGGCTCGCAGGCCGGCTCGCCCACCACGCCCGCCGCAGCACCCTGCACCTGCCCCCGCACCACCCCTGGGCCCCCCTCGCCCTCCAGGCGATCACCACACTGCGCGCACTGCCCGCCCCCGGATAGCCCGCGACCACAGACCTCCCACCCCACCGACCAGAAGGAACCCCACCCGGACGTGGACCGGGCGCCCACCCCGCGCGACAGCCGGGGCACTCCGCCACGGTCACACCCGGACCGAGCGGCAAAACTCAACATCAACAGAGTGGGAGGCCAGCCCGCGATCGCACCTGGCCAAGGCGCGAAAGATCTGGGTTAGCGGCCCGCAAAACGACGCCAGAACCCATCCCAGCATGCCATATCACCTTGGCATGAACCTATGAGCGCCTGCATGACGCCCATGTCACGGCTACATACAACGCTGGGTTAGCGGTTGATACGCGCTTGCTGAGCGGTGGATCGTGTATCTCGTCAGCCGGAACGCACGGTTGGTTCCGGGTAAAGGCGAGTGGAGGTGGCACGGTGGCGGTTCCGCAACGCATTCCGGTGCGGTTCGAGGACGTGTTCCCGCACGGTGCGTTCGTGCTGGGCGTGGAGGCGGCGAGCGACTTCGACAAGGTGAGAGAGAAGGCGGCGGACGTCCAGGCTCGGGACAAGGACACCGGCGAACGGGTCTGGTCGGTGCGGGTCCTGGATGCGGACCCGATGGCCCGGAAGGCCGAACTGAAGGTGAAGATCCTCGGGGAGGCGGCACCGGTCCTGCCGGACAACCTGCCGGGGCTCCCGTTCCGGCCGGTGATGTTCGAACGCCTGGTGGTGGTCCCGTACGTGGACACCAACGGGTCGCAGCCGCGGGTGGCGTTCTCGCTGCGGGCGGGCGTGATGCGGCCGGTCGGTCCGGCTCGGCGGACCAACCCGGGGGTGGCGGCGTGAGCGGGCGCGAGATGGACGGGCTGCGCTCGTCGACGCACCTGGGGCTGCACGTGGGCGCGGACTGGTCGGCCCGCTGCCACACCTACCCGGACAAGCCGCCGATCCTGTCCGTCCACACGGGCCGGACGACGCTGTCCGTCTCGGCGGCCGGTAGCGCGGTGACCTCGGATCAGGTCGACTTCGCGTACGCCCTGCTCGCCGCGGTGAACGACTACCTCATTGAATGCGAGCGGTTCCGGTTCGCCGCGCAGGACGCGGCCGAACTGCCGGGGCATCTCGCCGCTTAGCCGCTCCGCGTAGCTGCTCCGCGGTTCTCCTTCGCGTCAGGCGGCCCGGAACCCTTCGTTCGGGGACGGGTTCCGGGCCCGCCACGCCGTTCCTCACCCCCTTTCTTCGAATCCTGGTTTCGTGCGCTCTGAAACAGGTGGTATCTGTCATGTCCAGAATCAACGGCGACCGGGGAATGCCCCGCATTCCGTCCCGGCCCGACAAGATGCGGGTCCCGATGTGGATGCTGCTGTTCGCGGTGGTGGGAAAGGGGCTGGTGCTCGGGGTCCGCTGGTGCTGGCGGCACCGGGTGGCGGTGCCGGTCGCGCTCGGCCTGGCGCTGTTCACGCGCAGCTTCGGGGCGCTGGGCCTGGTGGCGCTGCTTGTCGCCCTGGCCCTGGTCGCGATTGTGTGGCGGCGCCTGCACGCCCGGTCGTTCGGCTGGCTGGCCCGGTGGGTGTGGGGTCGGGTGCGGCTCGGGTTCGTGTACCGGCGGCGGTGGCGGCCGGCGATGGTGCACTCGGGCCTGGCGATTCGCATGCCGGCGTCGAACGGCGATCAGGTGACGTTCGACGAGTACTTCCCGCGTATCCGTTCGATCCGCTCGACCCGGGCCGTGGACGTGCTGCGGGTGGAACTGCTCCCGGGGCAGACACCGGAACAGTGGGCGGACGCGGCCGAAGGACTGCGGCACGTGTTCCGGGCTCGGCGCTGCCAGGTCCAGGCGGAAGCGCACCGGTTCGTCCGGCTGCACTTCCACCACCGCGACACCCTGACCAGCCCCGTCGAACCGGCCGGCCTCGACCCGTCCGGCCCGGTCATCGACCACGACCCGGACGGCGACGCCACGGCGACCGGCGAGCCTGACCGGCTCGTCGGGGACCTCTCGGCCGTTCGCGTCGGCCGGCGGGAGGACGGCAAGCCCTGGACCCTGCCCGTGCGGGGAACCCATCTGCTCATCGCGGGGGCCACCGGCGCGGGTAAGGGCTCGGTGCTGTGGTCGGTCATCCGCGGTCTCGGCCCGGCCGTGCGCGCCGGCCTCGTCGAGCTGTGGGTCTGCGACCCCAAGGGCGGCATGGAACTCGCGTTCGGCGAGCCGCTGTTCACCCGGTTCGCCACCACCACTGAGGCGATCGCGGATCTCCTCGACGACGCGGTGTCGGTGATGCAGGACCGGACGGCCCGGCTGCGCGGGGTGACCCGGCTCCACACCCCAACTCTGGGCGAGCCGCTGATCGTCCTGGTGGTCG
The DNA here is from genome assembly GCF_000018005.1 of Parafrankia sp. EAN1pec. Classification (GTDB taxonomy): domain Bacteria; phylum Actinomycetota; class Actinomycetes; order Frankiales; family Frankiaceae; genus Parafrankia; species Parafrankia soli. The sequence goes on along the minus strand of NC_009921.1, from coordinate 6,691,579 downwards.
ACGAGATCGCCTCGTTGACGGCGTACGTCACCGACCGGGACGTCAAGAAGCGGATCGGGGCGGCGCTGCCGTTGCTGCTCTCCCAGGGCCGGGCGCCCGGGGTCGTGGTCCTGGCGGCGGTGCAGGACCCGCGCAAGGAAGTGCTTCCGTTCCGGGATTTGTTCCCGGTCCGGGTCGCGCTGCGGATGACCGAAACCGAACAGGCAGATCTTGTCCTCGGTTCCGGTGCCCGTGACCGGGGCGCCCGTGCGGACGAGATCCCAGTGTCGTTGCCCGGGGTCGGCTACGTGCTCCACGAAGGACAACCCGAACCGGTCCGGGTCCGGGCCTCGTTCATCGACGACACCGAGATCAGCCGGACCGTGTGGTCCTACCGGCCCACTCCCGCGGCCGGCGCCGGCTGGACACCGGACCTCGACCCCTACCGCGACAACGACCCGGCGGACCACGACAACTCTGCCGACGGCTCCTGGTGGGGGGAGGTGGCGTGAACGGCCCGGCCGGCGAGATGACTGACGATCTGCTCGACTCGGCCGCGCCGGTGCCCGTCCTGCCGGTCTGCGCGACCTGCGGGCACCTGCGCATCGTCCACCGGCGCGGCCGATGCCGCGCGGACCTCGGCCCCGGAACCGCCTGCGGCTGCGCCTTCTTCATCACTGCGCCGGCCCGTCCGTCGGCCGGTGTGCGCCTGGACCTCGATGATCGGGAGGACCTCACCTCTGATGACCGGCCTCACCTCGACTGACCCTGACGCTTCCGCCGGCCGTGACGATCGTCCGGGTTCCCGGGCGGCGCGGATGCGGACGCCGCTCGCTCGTCAGGTCGTGGAAACGGTCGCAGTGGAGAACGGGGTGTGCGTCCGGCCGATGGCGATGCGCCGGACGAACCTCGACACCGGCGAGACCGAGATCATCCCCGTACCGTGCGGCGCCACGCTGGCGAGCAAGTGTCCGACCTGCGCGGAGAAGGCCCGGCGGCTGCGGATGGCGCAGTGCAAGGCAGGCTGGCATCTCGACGACGAACCGCTACCCGACCCGGACCCGCCCACGGATGAGGCGAAGACCCTCGCGGGCTTCCGTGCCGATCTCGAAACCGTCCGGATCGACGCTGAACGCGACGGGGACGCGGCCGGCGTCGCCGAGATCGACGAACTCATCGGCCAGGTGGACGAGGAACTCAACGCGCTGGGTGTGCGGGGGAAGGCGGCGCCGGAGGATCGGGATCGGCCTCGCCGTGTCCGCTCGACCCGCCGGCGGCAGGATGCCCCCGACCTGCCCCGGCTCCCGGTGGACAAGCGGACAGTCGGGCGGACCTTCGAAGCGGCGGACGGCACCACCTGGCGGCCGTCGATGTTCCTGACCCTGACCTGCGACTCGTACGGGCGGGTCACGAGTGAGGGAACCCCGGTCGATCCGGGCTCGTACGACTACCGGCGGGCGGCCCGGGACGCGATCCACTTCCCGAAGCTGATCGACCGGTTCTGGCAGAACCTGCGCAGGGCGGTCGGCTGGGATGTGCAGTACTTCGCCACCCTCGAACCGCAACGGCGGCTCGCCCCGCACCTGCACGCGGCCATCCGCGGAACGGTGCCCCGGGTCCTGCTGCGGCAGGTGGCGGCGGCCACGTATCAGCAGGTCTGGTGGCCGTCGTGTGACCGGCCGGTCTATGACGACACGTGCCTCCCGGTCTGGGACGACACTGCGGCCGGCTACCTCGACCCGGACACGTCCCGGCCGCTCCCGACCTGGGATGAGGCAGTGGACGCGATCGGCGACGATGCCGAACCGGCCCACGTCGTCCGCTTCGGGCCCCAGCTCCGCGCGGACGGTGTCACGGCGAACTCGGCGAACACCGGCCGGATGATCGGCTACCTGACCAAGTATCTGGTGAAGAGCCTCGACGCCTGCCACGCCGTCACTACCGACGCCCAGCGGCGGCACGTCGATCGGCTCGCGGACGCGCTGCGCCACGAACCGTGCTCGCCCACCTGCGCGAACTGGCTGCGCTACGGCGTCCAACCACGCCACCCGAAACCGGGCCTCGTCCCGGGCCGGTGCCGGGGCAAGGTCCACCGGCGCGAGACGCTCGGGTTCGGTGGCCGGCGGGTGCTCGTCTCGCGGCGCTGGTCCGGCAAAACCCTGACCGACCACAAGCACGACCGGGTCGCGTTCATCCGGGAGCAGCTCGAAGCCCTCGGCCAGGTGGCGACCGGCCCGGCAGCCACTGGCACCGACCCGGCACGGACGGTGTGGACGCTGCTCCGGCCCGGTGACCCGGCGGCCCCTCGCCGCGAACACCTGCTGTTGCAGGCAGTCGCGCAACGGCATGCCTGGCGCGCACAACTCGACGCGGCCCGCGCTGCCACGGCCGGCACCGTCACGACCGGCGGATCTCCGGGAACCGGCCCACCGGCGGTGGCTGACGCTGCCTGAGCTGTCGTCTCGATCGCCTGGAAGGCAAGGATGACCAAGCTTCTCGTGACACCGGCCGAAGCCGCTGAGATCCTCGCGCTCAGCCGGAGCACCGTGTACGAACTGCTCGCCGCGGGCGTCATCGAGTCCGTGCGGATCGGCCGGTCCCGGCGCATCCCGCGCGCCGCGCTCGACGCCTACGTGAACCGGCTGCGCGGCCTCGACGTCGGCCACGGCGCGGCGGCGTGAGGCGGGCTACCGCTCGGCGGCCGGCGGAAGGTCGGGCCGGTGTTTGGCAATCCAGGCTTCGACGTCGTCGGTCTGCCAGATGTGACCGGCGGCGAGCGTGGCATGCGGCTTCGGGAAGGTCGGGTCCTCCTTCAGGAGCTGGTTCACCCGGGTCCGGCCTACCCCTAGCCGCTGCGCGATCTCCGCCGCTCCCATGAGCGGTTGTCTCATGCCGGCAGACTACTGGACGACCGTCCAGGCGCCCTGTACCGTTGGCGTCGCTGGACGGTCGTCCAGTCGAGATAGGCGGTCCCGGCGGGTGCTGCGAACACCCGACCGGGACCTGAGATCCCACCCTGCTCATGACAGGAGCGAGACCCTATGCCCATTTTCCCGTCCGGCAGCTTCGGCGCTTGGCGCACCCCCGGCAACGGTGAGAACCCGCTCGTCTCGGTGCGCGCTACCGACACCGGCTATGAGCTGCTCGTCCGTCCCGGTGCGGACGTCGGCGACCTGATGTCGGTCCTCGCGGGACTGCCCGTGGACGCCTTCTTCACCGAGCACTTCGGCGACGTTGACGCGGTCCTCGCGTTCCGCCGCGTGCCCGGTCTTTCGGCAACGGTCCTGGACGGCTGGAACCCCTCGACCGGCCCGGCGGCGGCGAGCGTTCCCCGCCTGTAGCGGCTGTTCTGCCTGCTCTACCCCCATTTTTCTTCCGTTCTCTGGTGGCGCTTGAAGCTGTCGGGGTGTCGGACGTGTCCAGGGTCGGCCGGAGGCCGATCGCGTAGCGACGCGCAGCGCCCTGGACGCGGCCGGCGCCCCGGCAGACCATCCCAGCGCCAGAGAACGGAAACCCATCCGCACCGGGCAACGCCACCTGCGGCCCGCGTGTGCCTGTCCCGTTCTTCCGGCAAGGAGCCGACTTCGCCATGCCCACGAACAGCGACAACCACCCGACCATGAGCCTGCAACAGGCACTCCGAGAGCACCTCGACCGTGCCCGCGCCGGACAGGGCCTGCTCTACCCACAGCCCGAAGGAGAGACCAAGTTCGCCTGCGACATGGGCGACAGCCGCTACGGCTGCGCCTGGTGCGACAACATCGAATGGCCCGACGGCAACCCCCCTGGACGGCGAGTGATGGCTGCGGGGGACGGTGCCGGGAACGACCGGCGGAAGCGGCGGCGCTCCCAGGGCGAAGGCGCCCTGTTCCAGCGGGCGAGCGACGGCCTGTGGGTCGGCCGCGCCGATCTCGGCTGGGTGGACGGGAAGCGTTCCCGCAAGACGGTCTACGGCAAGACCGAGAAGGAATGCCGGGAGAAGCTCACCAAGGTCCAGCGCGCGGCCGAACTCGGCGTCAACGTCACGGCTGAGCGCCGGACGGTCGCGGTCTGGCTGGGGGAGTGGCTCGACATCAAGGAGGGCGACGGCACCCGCGCGTCGACGCTCCGGGCGTACCGCTGGTTGATCAACATGCACATCGTGCCGGTGATCGGCCGTGTCCAGCTCGACAAGCTGACTCCGTTGGACGTCCGGCGGCTCGTCGCCTCGGCGAAGAAGTCGGGGCTGTCGGCGGGCAGCGTCCGCCACGTGCACAGCTTGATCCGCAACGCTCTGGCGGAAGCCGAGCGGCTGGACCTGGTGGCGCGCAACGTGGCGAAGGCGGTCAAGGCGCCACCCACCCCGCATCGGGAGGTTCGGGCGCTGCGGCCGGAAGAGGCGCGCCGGCTCGTCGAGGTGCTCCGTGGTGAGCGGCTCGAAGCGGTGTTCGCGTGTGGGCTGATGCTCGGGCTACGCCGCGGGGAGATCCTCGGCCTGCGCTGGTCTGATGTCGACCTGGACGGCGCGACGCTCCACGTTCGCCAGACCCTGCAACGGGTCGACGGCTCGCTGATGTTCGTCCCGGCGAAGACGGAGCGGTCCCACCGGCGGCTGCCCATCCCGCCGAAGCTGGTGACGATCCTGCGGCGGCACCGGGCCACCCAGACAGCGGAACGAACCGGCCTCGGTGACGCCTGGACGGAAACCGGGCTGGTGTTCACCTCGTCCATCGGCACGCCGTTGGAACCAAGGAACGTCAACCGGCGGTTCGATGTGCTGCGCCGTCAGGCCGGGCTGCCGTGGCTACGGCTGCATGATCTGCGCCACGCCTTCGCGTCGATGCTCTTCGCTGAGGGTGTGCCGGCCCGGACGGTGATGGAGCTGCTCGGGCACTCCACGATCCAGCTCACCATGAACACCTACACGCACGTGATGCCGGAGACCCAGCGCGACGCGGTCGGCCGGCTCGACCGGATCTTCAACGACGATGCCGGCGATGTCGCCGACGTCGACGGAGCGGACGGGGAGGGCCTCGCGGGCTGACCGTGTACCCGAATGAACGGGCGACGCCCCGGGATGGCTGTGTACCTTGCAGCGCCCGGGGCGTTTGCCGTCAGGGCACGGAATGCCTGGGGTACAAAAGTGGGTACAGAACCCTTTTAAGAACGACTACCAAGAGTCATAAGACCTGGTAGATACGGGTGCGCCGCCAGGGACTTGAACCCCGAACCCGCGGATTAAGAGTCCGCTGCTCTGCCAATTGAGCTAGCGGCGCGTGCCTCCGCGTTCCCGCGGCGACGTGGACAACCTTACCAGCTCCGTGGAGGCAGTGACGTGGGGGGGCGCTGTCCCGTTCATGTCGACCTGTCCAGGCTGTGCGGCCGGACCGGGGTCGAAGGTCCCGACAGGGCCTGGATCGGCCAGGGCGTCCGAGATGCCCGCGACGTCGCCCGCCGGCCGGTACCGAGAGCCGGGGGTAGGAGCTGCCGCGGCGGTCGTATGCCGGCGCAGGTTCTCCTATGTGCCGGAGACGCCGGCCGTGTCGTACGGGGCACCGGCCGTGTCGTACGGGGCACCGGCCGCGTCGTACGAGGTGGCGGCCGCGGACAGAGCCGGGGCTGCCTCGGGATCACGGCTCGGCCTACGCGCGGCTGCCCGCTCTGATCGACGCCGTCCGGTCGGTCGGGCTGACCGTCACCGTCAGCACCCGCGGTCAGTCACGGCACCTGGCGCCGGCTGTCGACCTGGCCGCGTTTCGGATCGTGCAGGAGGCACTCACCAACGTCACGAAGCACTGCCCGGCGGCGTCGGCCGGGTCCTGCTCGCCGAGCCGGCTGCCCACCTGGTGCTGTCCGGGCACCTGGCCCGCCTCACCCCCGCGAGCGGGAGGTCATGACGCTCGCCGCCGAGGGGAGGAGCAACGAGGAGATCGCCCGGCTCCTCGCCATCCTCCCGTTGACGGCCCGGACCCACGTCCATCACGCCATGGCCGAGCTTGGCGCCCGCTGCCGCGCCCGACTGGTCGTCATCGCCTACCGGAGCGGTCTCGCCGGGCCGGTCCGATCCTCGTCGGACCGGCCCGACGAGGATCGGACCGGATGCCGGTCATGCCGCCGGGAGTGCCGTAGACCGGGCTCCAAGCCGGTGCGGGGCTACTCGCAGCCTTCGCCGTCACCGTCGGAGTCGAGACCGAACTCGTCGTAGCCCACCACCCTGACAGGGCCCTGGACGTATTCGGGGCCGTTCCCGCTGCCGCCCGAGCAGTCGTAGTCCTCCGCGTTCGGATCCAGGCACACGCCCGAGTAGGAAGGATGGCACGCCGACCCGGCAGCTTCGGGCGTTGTGGGTGGCGGCGCGGGCACTGTGGTCTGCGGCGCGGGTGCCGCGGGCGGCGGCTGGACGGGGCGCTGGGGCGGCGCTGTGACGGGCCGCCTGGCCGGCGGCGGTGCGGTGGGCGTCTCGGCTGGTGGCTGGACGCCTGTCGGTCCGCCCGGAGCCGCGGCCGCGGCCGGGGCCGTCGGCGGCGAGCCTCGGCCCGGTGCTGACGTGGCCGGCGGCTCGGCCGCGGATCGCGCTGGCCCGCGGCCGGGGCCCGGCACCGGAGCCGCGGCATGCGCGGTGCTTGCCGGTCCAGCCGGCGACGCGCCGGTGGACGGCTGACCGGCCGGCGGTGGTGTGGCCTGTGCGCCTGGCCCGGACACCGGCGAGGTGGCCGTGGCCGTCGGTGTCAGGCCTGCCAGGCCCACCTGGGTTGCGCGGCCGGCGCCGGTCTCGTCCTGACATGCGGCTATCAGGGCCACCGAGAGGATGGTGCAGGCGCCGAGCGTTCGGCTCCGGCCACGGCCCGAGCCGCCGTGGTTGCCGACGCCGCGGTTGCGGGTGCGCCGGCTCTCCGCCGTGTCCTGTGGTGCGCTGAGACCGCTGGTGGCCTCGGTGGCACGCGGCGTGGCATGGCATGACCGAGAAGGTCTGCGCATGGCTGGAATGGTCACTTCTGTATCTCCCCCCGAGCTTTCCGTGACCGCGTCAGCTTAGGGACAGCGCTGGGTGCCGGGGTCCGGATGGTCCGCGCGTTGCGCGCGCCGTGTCGGACGGGGGCGAGGGAGCTGGGTGTCTGTCCGCCCGGTGGTCCGCTGTCGTCGGGCGGGTCCCGGCCGACGTGCCCGCGGACAAGCATCCGCGGCGGCGGCTTCTCGACCGGGAGGCGGTGCCGGCGGTCGGGTCAGGGGCGGGCGGCCTCGGCCAGGGCGCGCCCGTAGCGTTCCGCGCCGGGGGACCGGACCGGGCACGCCGTCATCGCGGGTTGGACGACCGGGCAGAAGTGGACGCCGTCCGGGCTGCGGACGGCCACCTTGCCATCAGGGTCGCAGGGCTCGCCGGGCAGGCACGGGAGCTTCGGGACGAACCGTCCCTGGTCGGTGAGGACCTCCCCGGCCGGTACCACCCGGACGCGGGAGTTCCCGGCGGCGACCTCGCGCCAGACCCGGTCGAGCTCGGTGAGGCCGTCCGGCCCGACGGGCTGGTCGTTGCGCGGCGGAGCGTCCACGAGGACGACGTCGATGCCCCGGCGGGTCAGGATGTCGACGGCCTTGGTGGCGTCCTCCCGGTAGGCGGTGATCAGATCCCGGCCGTGCATGCACTCCGAGGCGGTGTTGCCGGAGAAGGACAGGACCGCCACCGTGGGATCCCAGCGCCGGGCCTGGTTGCGCATGTCGGTGAACCAGTCGCACAGCGCCGTGCCGCCCCAGGTCCGCGTGGTCGTCCTGGTGACCCCGTCCTTCCCGGCGGCCGCGGTGAAGGAGTCGCGCGCCTCCCAGGCGAGCGAGTCACCCCAGAGCACGATCCTTGGATCGTGCCGTTCGTGCCGCCCGGCTGTCAGCGCGATCGTGGCCAGGACGACGGCGCCCGCGAACATCCAGCCGATGACGCCCAGACGTGGCGTGGTCAGCGCAGCTCCTCCCGACGGGTGCCGGAATGGGACGGCACGGGCGCCGAGGCCCGGGAGCCGTCCGATCCGCCTGTGGCCTCGTTCTCACGGTTCCGGATGTGCCCCGGGGACATCGTGCTGCACCGTCGCGGGACGGCTAGGCACCGGGTGCGGCCCGCGCCGGATGTCCCACCGGGACCCGCGGGGTCATGAGCGGCCGTTGCCGGAGTCGGCGCCCGCGCGGGCTTGCTGGTGTTACGCCCGCCCGGCCGCGCGGCCCTTCCTCCCACGCGGCGCGCCCGCATGCCACTTCCGGGAGCGGGGGATCACCAGGCGTTGTCGCGGCGCATCCGGCGGGGACGGCCGTCCGGGTCGTAGATGGCATGGTAGAGCGGCGCGGACCAGCCGCGGGTGAGCCGGCCGAGGCGTTGCGGCCGGTGCGGCCGGATCCGGCCCGGCGGGCGCGGCCCGGCCGCCGCGGTGCCAGGCGTCGAGCTCGTCGGCGCGCCGCCGGAACGCCTTGAAACCCGGCTTCGGGGTCGATGAGCTCCTCGCCGCCGCCGTCCCAGTCGAGGTGCTCGCGCCAGAGCTCGAGGCGCAGGTCGCGGGCGAATACGCGGGCGCCGTCGCCGAGGCCGCCGGGGTCGTGTGGCTCGCGCGGGTCGAGGGTGGTGTCGATGGTGGCGACGGCGAGCTCCGAATCGTGGCTCCAGGACCGCCGGTTGAGGTTGTCCGAGCCGATCGAGGCCCAGACGTCGTCGATCGTCACGGCCTTCGAGTGGACGTAGACGGGCGTCCCGGCGTGGTTCTCGACGTCGTAGACGGCGACGCGGTCACCGCCGGCCGCGCGGCAGATCTCCAGGGCCTTCTCGCGCCCGACAAGGTTGGGCGGCAGCGAGAAACGCCCGCCCTGGGTCGGGAAACGCGGGACGACGATCACCAGGTGGAGCTCGGGCTCGCGGCGCAGCGCGTACGCGAACAGCCGGGCGACCTCGGTGGACCACATGTACTGGTCCTCCAGGTAGATCAGCCGCCGGGCGCGGCGCAGCACCTTGCGGTAGGCGCGCGCGATGGACTGCTCGCCCTTGCGCGCGAACGGGTAGTGCGGGCGCCTGCGCGGGTAGGTGCGCAGGATCTGGACGGCGTGCGGGCCGACCGGGGCCGGGTCGGGTGCCTGTGGCGGGAGCCCGTCCGGATTGGTCTCGACCGGGCGTATCCGATAGAAGATCTGCCGGATCGGGTTGGGGTTGTCCAGCGCGGACGGGTCGTCCCAGCGCTCCCGGAAGGTCGCCTCGAGATCACCCACGGCCGGCCCGCGTACCTCGGCCTGGATGTCGTGCCAGGGCGGGGCGGCACCGTCGGGACGAGCCCGCGGCCCACGAGCCGGCCGGCGTTTGCACGACGAATCGTGAAGCGCCGGAAGCCCGCGAGAAGGTCATGGATCGTCCCGGTGGCTCCCTTCCCTCCACGGGGCGTCCGAACCAACCGGCCGGGACACGGTGACGGCCGGACCACGGTGACGGCCGGACCACGGCGACGGGCGGTGCGCGTGCCACCGGGGGGCGGCGCGGGGTGTGGCACAGTGTCCGTCATGGTGCGGTCCGGCACGGGGCGGTGGGAGACGGGGCGGTGGGCCGCGGGTGGCGCGGTCATGGCGCTCAGTGCACTGGCCTACGGCCTGCCGTCACTGGCCACGTTCCGTCGGCTGCGCACCCGGGTGACCCCAGGGCTCGCCGGGGTGGGCCGGCCCGACCACGTCGCGCTCACGTTCGACGACGGTCCCGACCCGGCCTCGACGCCGCGCTTCCTCGAGGTGCTCGACGCGCTCGAGATCCGTTCGACGTTCTTCGTGCTCGGTGGGATGCTCGAGCGCGCCCCCGGCCTCGCCCGGGAGATGACCGAGGCCGGGCACGAGCTGGCCGTCCACGGGTGGGATCACCGGCCCATGCTGCTGCGCGGGCCGGCGTCCACCTACGACCAGCTCGCGCGCACCCGTGACCTGATCGCCGAGACCACCGGCCGGGCGCCGGCCTACGTTCGCCCGCCGCACGGGGTGCTCTCGGTCGGGGTGCTCGCCGCCGCGCGCCGCCTCGACCTCACCCCCGTCCTGTGGACGGCGTGGGGCCGCGACTGGACGGCGACGGCGACCCCGGCCAACGTGCTGGCGACGCTCGCCCCCGATCTGCGCGGCGGCGCGACGGTGCTGCTGCACGACAGCGACTGCACGTCCGCGCCGGGAGCCTGGCGCAGCGCGCTGGGCGCCCTGCCCGAGCTGGCGGCGCGCTGCGACGACGCGAGCCTGCGCCTCGGGCCGCTCGCCGAGCACGGCCTGCGCCCCGTCTCGAGGTAGCGGCCCGGCCCGAGCATGCTCGGGCCGGGCCGCGGCACCCTGATCAGGTCTCGGGGTGGAGCCTGATCACGTCTCCGGGTAGAGGGAGTAGGAGGGGAAGTTGCCGTAGAGGCGTTCGTTCGGGTCCGCGCCGACGGTGACCGCGCGGACGAGGTGCTCCCCGCCGACGAACGCGCCCTTCCACGACGCGCCGCGCCCGCCGAACGGCTCGGACCGGTCGCCTCGCGAGCGGGGCTTGTTGACGCCGACCTTGAACGCGGCGAGCTCCCCGGCCAGCCGGCGCGCCGTGGCGTCGTCGTCGCAGGCCAGTGAGGCGACGAGCGCGCCGTTCGAGGCGTTCATCGCGGACAGCAGCTCGGCCTCGGAGTCGACGACCACGATGCTGTCGACCGGCCCGAACGGCTCCGCGTGGTGCAGCGCGGCCGACGGCGGCGGGTTGAGGACCGCCACCGGCGGGACGTAGGCGGCCCGGTCCTGGCCGGGCAGGAACCGGCCGTCGGCGAGGTCGCCGCGGTAGAGCGGCACGCCGCCCTTGGTCACCGCTTCGTCGATCTTGGCGGCGAGCTCCGCCGCCTTCTCCGCGGTGATCACCGGCCCGTAGTCGAGGTCGGGCAGCGGGTCGGAGTCGTTCTCGACGGCGAGCGGATGCCCGAACCGCACCGAGGAGACCACCGGCAGGTACATCTCCAGGAACTTGTCGAAGAGCTGGCGCTGGACGACATAGCGCGGGTAGGCGGTGCAGCGCTGCTTGCCGTACTCGAAGCCCTTGCGCAGGTGCGAGGCCAGCAGGTCCCACTGGGAGAAGTCCCAGATGCCCCAGGCGTTGAGGCCCTCCTGCTCGAGGAAGTGCCGCTTGCCGGTGTCGACGAGCGCGGCCGCCACCTGGCCGCCGGCGGAGCGCCCGCCCACGAACGCCAGGCAGCCGATCTCCGGCGCCCGCACCAGCGCGGACGACAGCCGCGACCCCGACCCGGAGACCAGCGACACCGGCAGCCCGGCCCGGCGGGCGAGCGCGCAGGCCAGCGTCAGGCAGGCCGCCCCGCCGTCGGTCGGCGTCTTGGCGATCGCCGCGTTGCCGGCGAGCACCTGGACGAGCATGGCGTGCATGAGCACGCTCATCGGGTAGTTCCAGCTCGCGATGTTGCTGACCGGGCCCGGCAGGGCCGCCCGGCCGCCGATCATGGAGTCGATCTCGTCGACGTACCAGCGCACGCCGTCCAGGGCGCGGTCGACGTCGGTGCGGGCGAGCCGCCACGGCTTGCCGATCTCCCAGACCAGCAGCAGTGCGAGCAGGTCGCGGTGCTCCTCCATCGCCTCGATCGCGGCGGTCACCCGGGCCTTGCGGTCGGCCAGCGGGACGTCGCGCCATTCCTTGTGGTCGTCGAGGGTCGCGCGGATGGCCTCGCGCGCCTCGTCGGGCTCGATCATCGGCGGGCCGGCGATCGGGGTGCCGTCCACCGGCGTGAGACTGTGCAGCGGGTTGCCGGTGCGACGCCACTGACCGCCCCACAGGTTGAGCAGGCGGTCCTCGTGGAACGCTTCCGGGGCCTCCTGCCGGGCGCGCGAGTAGGCGTCGGCCCAGGCGGTGCCCGGCTTGAGATGCAGGCGGGACGGGGGAGTGCTGGCTGCGGCGTCCATCTGACGAGGGTCTCTCTGATCCGATCGCGGCGCCACCAAACAGCCTTCAATGCCGTCGCGCACGCGGTACATCCAGGAGACTCAGATAACTGGTTATGAAGCACCTGTTACCCGGGTCGTGTTGCTACCGCGCGTCGTTGCCTGGTTGTGCTGAGCAGCCGGATGAATGCACCCGCCGGGGCCGTGGGTGGATGTCCGCACAGCTCGCGAGCCTGTTGGCGGGCCGGGATCGCGTCCCGGACGGAGAGCAGAACGTCCCACTACGCCAAACTTGCGGCGAACCCGCGTACTATTTCCGGTATGTCGGATGCGTTAAGGACATGGAAGTCGGAGGTGACTTCAGCGCGCCTGCGACCTCATGTGTGTAGTGCATCACGTAGAGTGGGCAGGTGTCCGAACCGGTTTTCGCCTGCGGTGGAGAAGCCGCATGGCGCAAAAACCGAACCCGATTTCCGGATGTGTGATGACGGCCAGTGTGGTGCCGCCGTCGGCCGCTGATGCCGACCCGACCCGTGACGTGATGCCGATACGGGTTCTCGTCGTGGACGATCACGAGCTCTTCCTCCAGGGCCTGCAGACCGTACTGGAGACCGAGGAGGACATTTCGGTGGTCGGGCGCGCGGCGGACGGGCAGGAGGCGCTGACCCTGGCGTCCGGCACGACGCCGGACATCGTCCTGATGGACGTGCGGATGCCGGGCCGCGACGGCATCGCCGCCGCCGGCGCCATCAAGCGCGCGGTGCCGCGCACGCGGATCGTGATGCTCACGGTTTCGGACGAGGAGTCCGATCTGTTCGAGGCGATCAAGGCGGGGGCCGTCGGCTACCTGCTGAAGTCGATCCCGCCGCACGAGGTGGCCGACGCGGTGCGCGCCGTGCACAACGGCCAGAGCCTGATCAGCCCCTCGATGGCCTCGAAGCTCATGGTCGAGTTCGCGACGATGGCCCGTGGTGGGGAGGACCGCCCGCGCGCGCACGCGCCCCACCTCACCGCCCGCGAGCTCGAGGTCCTCAAGCTGGTGGCCGAGGGCCGGGCGAACCGCGAGATCGCGCGGAAGCTCTTCATCAGTGAGAACACCGTGAAGAACCACGTTCGCAATATTCTTGACAAGCTTCAGCTGCACTCCCGCATGGAGGCGGTGATGTACGCCGTCCGCCAGGGCCTGTTCGACATCGAATAAGTGTCTCCGGTGTGCTCTGGGAGTGTGTTCGGTGTGAATAGTGTGGTGGGCGCCGTCGGAGCGGCCGGGAGCGGCGGTGTTCGCCGGATGATCATCTGGTGATCCTCGTGTGATCTCCGGACGTGGCCGGTGCGTGCCATCGGGAGCACCGACGGGCCGCGCCCGGCGCGATCATCCGTACTCTGCGCGTCTTCTTCGTGGTGTCGGGCCTGTACAACGCTTTTCCCGTAATGGGTGAATTGTCCGTTCTGGAAATCGGGTGTCGCCCGCACCGGAACCGGCGGTGACCATGAATGGCATCGATGGGCGGGCGGAAGGGAAGAGGCAGGTGGGAAGCCTGGCAGCCGCGTAGAGCGGGTGCCGGTCCGGTATGAACGCCGCGGCGGCGCGGGAGATGGACGGATCTGGAAGGGCTCGCCATGCCGGACCGCCCGGCGCGGGCCACACTTCCGGGCCGGTGGTGTATCCACGCCCGTTCAGCGCGAGACGTGGCAGACAGAGTTGTGCGGTCCTTTCCTGCATTCCACCCCATACGATGTCGATGTTGGCTAGCGTCATCGGTCGACCAGCACGCTCGGATGTCCGGCGAGATCGATCGAGCAGCTCGAACGCCGGGACAGCGCCATCGGGGAGGTGAAGAGCCCGGTCCTCGGCGAGGGCCACGTCCTAGGCCGGATTCCTCCGGCCCGCGATCTGTCAGCGTCCGTCGGGTTCGTCATCCGTCGGGTTCGTCGAGCGCTGGCCGTCCGCGCGACCACTCGTCCCACGGTCTGTCCTGACCGGGGAGGTGAGTTCACCGGTGACCACAGCGGAGCAGCCGTCCGGGGCCGACACGAGCCCGGGGCGGCCGAGCATCATCAATCAGATCTGCCTCACCTGCCGAGGCGGGCGAGCTGTCTTCGAGCTTCGGGCCGCTGATCAGGGCGGCACCGCGCCGCATCTCGAGCCTTGCCGCCACTGCGCGGGAAAGGGCCGACACGTAGGCCTTATCCCGCCGGTATGACCATATTTCCGATGTTGTGAACCGGGCTCCGGCGGCCGAGGAGCACGGTCCCCCGCCACGGCCGCCGGAGCGCCGCCGAGCGCCGCTATCGCATGGAGAGGTCCGCACTCGCGGAGATCGACCGGCTGCGCGTGCTTCGCGTGCTCGGATTCAGGTCGGATCGCGACATCCGGGTGCTGGCGACCGTGGCCACCGAGAAGGGCGGCATCGACGCCTACATCGGTGTCGCGCGCCGGGCCGGTCCGGCCGCGCGGGTCGCGCTGAGGTTCGCCGTCGAGCGCCCGCATCGTGATCACAGCAGTGCGGCGGGATGCCCTGAGCGCGAGCGGCAACGCCATCCCGCGACGAAGAGAGGGGGTCCCCCGCAGGCGGCGGCCCCCTCTATCTGGGGTGAGTGACGGGACTTGAACCCGCGGCACCCGGGACCACAACCCGGTGCTCTACCAACTGAGCTACACCCACCATCGCCCGGATCTCACCGGGCGCAGCCATCGTACCGGGTGAACGTGCCCGTGCGGCAGCCGGGTCACGATCGAGTGCCGAAATCCGTCCGATTCCCATCCGGTGGCGGTCCGCGGGTGGCGGTCCGCGGGTGGCTCCGCTGGGCCCCGGGGGTCTGGTGGGCGCCGGGGGTTCGGTGAACGCCGGCGGCGCGGCTGTCAGGAGGCGCGGATCGCGGCGGCCGCGGCGCGGGCCGCGTCAGTGGTCGGGCCGGGCTGGGGCACGAAGAGGATCTCGCGGTAGTACCGCAGCTCCTCGATGCTCTCCCGGATGTCGGCCAGGGCGCGGTGCCCGCCCGACTTCACCGGGGCCGCGTAGTACGCCCGCGGGTACCAGCGCCGGGCCAGCTCCTTGATCGAGGAGACGTCGATCATGCGGTAGTGCAGGAAGGTGTCGAGCTGGGGCAGGTAGCGGGCGATGAACGTGCGGTCGGTCGCGATCGAGTTCCCACACAGCGGGGCCTTGCGTGCCTCCGGGACGAACCGGCGGATGTAGCTGAGGAGTTGCTCCTCGGCCTCGTCGAGCTTGAGGTCGGAGCCGCGCACGGCCTCGGTGAGCCCGGAGGTCTCGTGCATCTCGCGGACCACCGGGAGCATCTGGTCGAGGGCCGCGTCCGGGGCCGCCAGCACGAGGTCGATGCCTTCGTCCAGCACGGTGAGCTCGCTGTCGGTCACCAGGCAGGCGACCTCGAGCAGCAGGTCGGAACCGGCATCCAGGCCGGTCATCTCGCAGTCGATCCAAACCAGGCGATCCATCCCGTTCACATTAGGGATTTCCGTCGCTGTCGTCACGTACCGCCTCCGGATCCGGCCCCGCCCACCGCGTCCCGTCCCGACCTGCCTCCATAGTCACCGTGAGGTGGGGTTGCTTCCAGTCGCGGTGCTCAGGCCGGCGGCCGGCTCGCGACCGGCCCGGCGCCGACACCAGCGGCTGCGCCGGCACCGGCGTCGGCCGGGGTGGAGTTCTGGATCGTGAAGGTGATGCTGCGCGCGGGCACACCGGGGCGCTCGGCCCTGGCCTCTAGCGAGTAGACGCCGTCCATCACGGCGCTCGTCTCCCAGCCGGTCTGGTGCGGGGCGAACAGGTAGGGCGCCACGCTCGCCGTCATGGGGTAGCGGCTGCCCGTCGGGCCGGTCAGCGTGTAGTGGATCTCGCCGATGTCACCGGTCGTCTCCAGGCTGATGTGCCGGAAGCCGCGCAGCGTCTCGTTCTCGAGGACGCCGTTGAAACCGACGATCACGCCGGGGGGCGCGGTCCGCGGTGGCGCCGTGCTGGTCACCGGCGGGATGATGCTCTCCGCGTCGACCCCGGAGTACCGGGCGTCGTCCGACAGGCGACTGTGGTACTCGACCACGAGCACCGGCATCATGATCAGCGCGGCGAGGAACAGTGCCAGGCCGACCCAGCCGCGCCGGAAGGCGTCCACGCCGTGCGCACCTTTCGCCACGGTTGCGGTGAAGCACCGAGTCTAGCCCGTGCGTTACCGCCACCCGGCGGGGCGACCAGATCAGCGGGGCCTGCGGCCCGGTGGTCTGGTCGGCCTGCGGCCGGGGCCGCGGTTGTCCCGCGGACGCTGGCGTCCCCGTAGTCGACTCACTGCCAGGATGCGCTCCTGTGCGACGCGCTCCTGCCGAAGGCACCGGCCACGATCCACGCCCCGAAGGTAGCGGGCCGGACGGCCCTTCGTGGGTGCCGTCACAAGGTGTTAACCGAACTGCCGGCGTGTCGCGTGCGTTCCGGACCCGCGCGTCGCGTCGGCACGTAGGTGCCGCCGCCGCCGTTGTGAGAGGCGGCGGCGGCACCCAACTAGCTACCAACGGACAATCTCAGGCCGCCACGGCGTGGGTGTGCGTCGTGTCGAAGGCCGGTTCCAGCGCCAGCTCAAGCACTTCGCGGACGTCCGCAACCAGGTGCACGGTCAGCGCCTCGCGGACCGCTGCCGGGACGTCGTCAAGGTCCGGGCCGTTGCGCGCCGGCAGGAGCACCGTTGCGATGCCGGCGCGGTGCGCGGCGAGCAACTTCTGCTTGACCCCACCTATGGGTAGCACCCGACCGGTCAGCGAGACCTCGCCGGTCATCGCCACGTCCGCGCGCACCGGGCGCCCGGAGAGCAGGGATGCCAGCGCGGTGGTCATCGTGACCCCGGCGCTCGGCCCGTCCTTGGGCACCGCGCCCGCCGGGACGTGGATGTGCACCCCGCGGTCACGCAGGTCGCCGACCGGCAGTTCGAGCTCCACCCCGCGCGAGCGCAGGTAGGACAGCGCGATCTGCGCCGACTCCTTCATGACGTCGCCGAGCTGCCCGGTCAGCGTCACTCCGCTGGCCCCGGTCTCCGGGTCGGCCAGTGACGCCTCGACGAACAGGACGTCCCCGCCGGCCCCTGTGACCGCGAGCCCGGTCGCCACCCCCGGCAGCGCGGTGCGCTCCGCCGACTCCGGGGTGTGCCGCGGCCGTCCGAGGTATCCGGCCAGATCGCCGGCGCCGATCGTGACCGGCAGGGCGGTCTCGTCCAGTGCGACCTTCGCGACGACCTTGCGCAGCACCCGGGCGGTCGCCCGCTCCAGGTCACGCACGCCGGCCTCGCGGGTGTACTCGCCGGCCAGCAGCCGCAGCGCCGCGTCGTCCACGGTGACGTCGTCGGGGGTCAGCCCGGCCCGCTCGAGCTGGCGCGGGAGCAGGTGGTCGCGGGCGATGGTGACCTTCTCCTCCTCGGTGTAGCCGTCGAGCAGGATCAGCTCCATCCGGTCCAGCAGCGGCGCCGGGATGGACTCCAGCACGTTCGCGGTGGCCAGGAACAACACGTCCGACAGGTCGAGCTCGACCTCCAGGTAGTGGTCGCGGAAGGTGTGGTTCTGCGCCGGGTCCAGCACCTCGAGCAGCGCCGCCGTCGGGTCCCCGCGGTAGTCGGAGCCGACCTTGTCGACCTCGTCGAGCAGGATCACCGGGTTCATCGAGCCGGCCTCGCGGATCGCCCGCACGATGCGACCGGGCTGCGCACCGACGTAGGTGCGCCGGTGGCCGCGGATCTCCGCCTCGTCGCGGACGCCGCCGAGCGCCACCCGGGCGAACCGGCGGCCCATGGCGCGGGCCACGGACTCGCCCAGCGAGGTCTTGCCGACCCCGGGCGGCCCGGCAAGCGCGAGCACCGCGCCGCTGCGGCGCCCACCGACGACCCCGAGCCCGGCGTCGGCCCGCCGGCGGCGGACCGCCAGGTACTCGACGATCCGGTCCTTGACGTCGCTGAGCCCGGCGTGGTCGGCGTCCAGCACGGCCCGCGCCGAGGCGATGTCGTAGGTGTCCTCGGCGTGCTCGTTCCACGGCAGCTCCAGGACGGTGTCCAGCCAGGTGCGGATCCAACCGACCTCGGGGGAGGACTCGGCCGTCCGCTCCAGCTTGTCGACCTCCTTGAGCGCCGCGGCGCGGACCTTCTCCGGCAGGTCGGCGGCCTCGACCCGGGCCCGGTAGTCCTCCTGTTCGGAGGACGCGGGTGACCCGTCCAGCTCGGCCAGTTCCTTGCGGACGGCCTCCAGCTGACGGCGCAGCAGGAACTCCCGCTGCTGGCGGTCGACGCCCTCCTGGACGTCGCGCCGGATGGTCTCGGCCACGTCGACCTCGGCGGCGTGCTCCCGAGTCCACGGGACGAGCAGCTCCAGCCGGGCGGTCACGTCGACGGTGCGCAGCAGCTCCAGCTTCTGCGCGGTCGACAGGTAGGACGAGTAGCCGGCGGTGTCGGCCAGCGTGTCGGGGTTCTCGATCGCCTCGACGGTGTCGGCGACCTGGCCGACCCCGCGGGCGCGCAGCACCCCGGTCACCAGCGTGCGGTACTCGCGGGCGAGCTCGACCAGCCGGGCGGTCGGGCCGTCGGGGTCGCCGGTGGCGCCCGGCGCGCCCGCGGTCGCCGTCGCGCTGATCGTGCCGGTGAAGCCGGCCGGGAGGACCGGCTCGACAGGGGTCGCCTCCGCCCACACGACACCGGCGTCGGCGGCGCCGGGCGGCGTGGGGGCGGTGCCGACCCGGGCGCGGGACACGGCCCGCACGAGCGCGGCCGTCCCGCCGTTCGGCAGCCGGCCGATCTGGTCGACGACGGCGAGGACGCCCATGTCGGCGAGGTCGCCGTCCACCCGGGGGACGAGCAGGATCTCGGCGGTGCGCTGGAAGGAGCGGCTGGAGATGCCCGGCGCCCTGGCGTCGGGTGTGGAGTCGGGCCTGCCGCCGCGGGCCGCGTCCACGGCGGCGCGGGTCCCGGCGTCCGACAGGTCGAGCGGAACCACCATGCCGGGCAGGACGACCGCGTCGTCCAGCGGCAGCAGCGGGAGGAGCCTGGTGTGTGACATGCGGCCTTCATCCCTCGTGTCGAGCGGCTTGGGCCCACTCTCATTGAGCCTGTCGTGCTCAAGGCATCGGAGCGGATCGTTGTTCCCGAACCTGATCGCCCTGGGCGAACGCCGCCGTCTGCGCGAGATGTCAGGAGATGTCACGGGATGTGATGTGCAGGCTGTGATGTGCGGGATGTGAAGGTGCTCGAGGTGTCGGGAAGGGTCGGGCGTCCCGGTGGGTTGAGGGGGGTAGTTGCATCGGCAACTGTTAGGTCGGGTGGGTGCGAGGTCTCGCCCCGTCGACCGGGCAGGGGTCCGATGAGAGGATCTGCCTGGTTCCGTAGGAGGTCACCATGCCAGCCGTCACCGCCGACGCCCTCACGCTGCCGAGGCTGTCCGCGCCGGGTCTCGGCGATGTCGAGCGCCCGGTGAAGAAGGTCGTCACCGCTCCGTCCGGGCTGGAGGGGGAGGGGTTCCCCGTCCGCCGGATGTTCGCCGGGGTGAGCCTGGCCGACCGCGACCCCTTCGTCCACGCCGACCAGATGGGCGAGATCGACTACGCGCCCGGTGAGCCGAAGGGGACGCCGTGGCACCCGCACCGCGGCTTCGAGACCGTCACCTACATGATCGACGGCACCTTCCAGCACCAGGACTCGCACGGCGGCGGCGGCCTGATCGCCAACGGCGCCACCCAGTGGATGACGGCCGGCTCCGGCATCCTGCACATCGAGACCCCGCCCGAGGCACTCGTCGTCAGCGGCGGCCGGTTCCACGGTGTCCAGCTCTGGGTGAACCTGCCGGCGAAGGACAAGTTCAGCGCGCCCCGCTACCAGAGCATCGAAGGGGAGGAGGTCGCGCTGATCGCCTCCCCGGACGGCGGCAGCCTGGTCCGGATCATCGCCGGTGACGTCGGCGGCTTCCGTGGCCCCGGGTCGACCCACACGCCGATCGCGGTGGTGCACACCACGGTCAGCCCCGGCGCGCGGGTCAGCCTGCCCTGGAACCCCGAGTACAACGCGCTGGTCTACGTCCTGGCCGGTCAGGGCACCGTCGGCGCGGGCGACACGCCCGTGCACCTCGGCCAGACGGCCGTGCTGGGCGCGGGGGACCGCATCATCCTCGCGGCGAGCCCGACCCAGGACTCGCACACCCCGAACCTGGAGGTCCTGCTGCTCGGCGGCCGGCCGATCCGCGAGCACGTCGAGGTGTACGGGCCGTTCGTCATGAACACAAAGGACGAGCTCCGCCAGGCGATCGAGGACTTCCAGGCCGGTCGGCTGGGCGTGATCCCGGAGAACGCCCTGATGCCGCACCGCGGGTGAGCCTGCCGCCTCGTGGCTGAGACTGCCGAGAGCCGGGTCTGAGCCGCCCGGCCCGGGACCGACCACGATTTAACCGAGGATGCCGGCGGACCGCACCCGGTCGTTCACATACGGGAACGGCCGTGATGATATCAACCGGTACATCGGGCAATTCGTGGATCATCGGTCGGGCTCCGGCATGGGCGGCACCCGGCAGCAAGGGGGCGGATCATGGTTCGGGAGATCGGCCGGACCGGTCCGGAGCAACAGGGCCCGCGGCGGCGCGACTGGCCGTCGACCACCCTGCTCGGGCGGCTGCCCGAACAGACCCGGGCGGCATTCGTCGGCCTGGGCCCCTACCGTGAGTACGCCAGCGAGGAGATCGTCCTGCGGGAGGGCGACGGCACCAACTTCGTCGTGCTCCTGCTGAACGGGTGGGTCAAGGTCACCGCCTCCACCGAGAACGGCGGCTTCGCCCTGCTCGCCATCCGCCACGGCGGCGACCTCGTCGGCGAGCAGGCCGGCCTGGACGGCGAGCCCCGGTCGGCGACGGTCACCGCGGCCGGGGCGGTGCTGGCGAAGGTGATTCCGCTGGAGGCGTTCCTCGCCTTCCTGCGGTCCCATCCCGACGCGGGCCCTCCTGTGCTGCAGTCCGTCAGCGCCAAGCTGCGCAACGCGACCCGGCGCCGCGTCGAGTTCGGCGGGTGCTCGGTAGCCGTCCGGCTGGCCCGCGTGATCGTCGAGCTCGAACGCGCCTACGGGGCCGACGCGACGGACGGCCCGGGGCGGCGGGTCCAGATCGCCCTCACCCAGCCCGAGCTCGCCGCGCTCGTCGGCGCCGCCGAGCCGACGGTGCACAAGGTACTGCGCGAGCTGCGCCAGCAGGGAGTCGTCGATACCCGCTACCGCTCCATCGTGATCCGCGACGTCGAGGCCCTGTACCGGGCCGCCGGGACGACGCGCCCCCGCTGATCGTCGTCGCTCGGACAATCCCATCGCATGACGATGTGTTCCGTGCCCACAGCGTGAACAGTTGCCTCCGACGGACCGTGACCATCGGAGGCTGTGCGTGAACGAGACGATGCCCGGCATCCGGCGGCTGTGTATCGCCGTCGCCGCATACGACAACGGCCGGGAGGGCCCGCTCCCGGAGGGCTCGCCGGCCTCTCCGCCGCTCGGGGCCGTCCTGGACGAGACCTGCGCGGCGGCCGACGTCCGGTGCGCGCACTGGGTCAACCGGCCGACCGGGGGCGAGCTGGCGGTGTTCCCGCCCGGCATCGACGAAGACCGGGTGGTCTCCGACTTCGTCCGCGAGCTGCGCCGCACCCTGGTGCGGGTGAACGCGGAGTCGGCGCCGCGGCTGCGGCTGCGGGTCGCGCTGCACCAGGGCATCACCCGCGTCGACGAGCAGGGCTACGGGGGGCGCGCGGTGGTGAAGGCGTGCCGGCTGCGCGACGCCGACATCCTCGACCGGGAGCTCGCGGAGCACCCGGAATCGGACCTGGTGCTCATCGTCTCCGGCGAGCTGTTCGACGACGTGACCGGCGACGACGTGACCGGCGACACCGTGACCGGCGACACCGTGACCGGCGATGCAGTGACCGGCGACGACGTTTCGGGCGCTCATCCGCCGGACCTGTGCCGCGCCGACTTCCGGCCGGTGACCCTGGACGTGCCCGAGAGCGGCCAGCGTGCGCTGGCGTGGGTGCTGGCCCCCGCTCCGCCGCCCACCCGCCCGGCCCTCGCCTGGCGGCGCCCGGCCGAGCGCGACACCTCCAGCCGCGCCGGGGCCTAGAACACGGAGCGTGGACGTTCCGTCTCGAGACGGAACGTCCACGCGCCAGTCGGGGGGCGCGGCGCACCGGTTCCGGTGCGCCGCGGTTCCCCCCGGCCCAGTCCGACGTCCGGTGCAGCCCGGTACCTCGGTGTCTGGCCCGGCCCGGCTGGCCGTGTGGGCCGGCGGGCATGCTGGTGCGGTGCTTCGTCATGTCCTCGCGACCCGCTATGCCACGCCCCTGCGGGAGGGCGGCAGTCTTCCCGGCGTCATGGAGGGCGACGACCTCGGAACGTGGGTGGTGAAGTTCACCGGCGCCGGGCAGGGGCCCAAGGCGCTCGTCGCCGAGGTGATCGTCGGCGAGCTCGCGCGCGGCCTGGGCCTGGCCGTGCCCGAGCTGGTCCTCGTCGATGTCGACCCGGATCTCGGCCGAACGGAGCCCGACCAGGAGGTTCAGGACCTGCTCCGGGCGAGCCCCGGCCGCAACCTCGGCATGGACTACCTGCCCGGCTCGATCACCTACGACCCGCTGGCGTTCCCGGTGGAGCCGGCGCTCGCCGCCCGGGTCGTCTGGCTCGACGCGTTCACGCTGAACGTCGACCGCTCCTGGCGGAATCCGAACCTGTTGGTGTGGGGCTCCCGCCTGTGGCTGATCGACCATGGGGCGGCCCTGTACCCGCATCATGACTGGCCGGGCGCCGCGGCGGCGGTCGACCGGCCGCTGCCCGGCTTCGCCGACCACGTCCTGCTCCCCGTGCTGGGCGCGGACGCACCGGAGCTGCTCGCCGCCGCGGACCGGGAGCTCGCACCCGCGGTCACGGCGGACCTGCTGTCCCGGATCGTCGAGCTGGTGCCGGCGGAGTGGACGGACGTGCCCGGCTCGGCCTACGTCGACTGGCTGCTGTCCCGCGTCGAGGGGGACCGTCCCTGGCTGGCGGCGATGCTCACCCCCGCCGAACCGCTCGTCGCCGCCGAGCGGCGTACCGGACGTCCCGACTGGCTGCTGGGAGGCTCCGGTGCCTGATCTGTTCGAGTACGCGATGATCCGCGTCGTGCCGCGAGTCGAACGCGGCGAGTGCGTCAACGTCGGTGTCCTGCTGTGGTGCCAACGGGCCGGCTTCCTCGGCTCGCGGTGCGTCGTCGACCGGGAGCGCCTCGCCAGCCTCGATCCGTTCCTCGACCAGGACGCGGTGTCGGCGAGCCTCGCGGCCCTGCGCCGGGTCTGCGCCGGCGGCCTCGACGCCGGACCGCCTGGCCGGCTCCCCGGCGGGGAACGGTTCCGCTGGTTGACGGCCCCGCGCAGCACCGTGGTGCAGACGTCGGCCGTCCACACCGGTTTCACCGACGACCCCGCCGCCGAGCTGGACCGGCTGGTCGAGCTGCTCGTCGCCCGCCCCGGTCCGCCGCGGGGCTGAGGCGACGTCGCTCGCGGGCCCCCCACGTGCCCGCGAGCGACGCGCCGGTCAGGGCCGGCCGCGGACACGCCTCCCGGCGCGAAAGGTCGCCGGGAGGCGTGTCCGCGCCACTGGGCGCGGACCGTCGTCCGGCCGGTCGGCCGGGAGGCCCCGCCCCGTCACCGGTCAGTTCTAAGGGCTGCTCCACAGATCGGTGTAGCGCTGGGCGGAGGCGTTGTTGATGAACAGGCAGGACGGCCCGGTCGGCCGGTACAGGTTGGACCCGACATTCGGCGGCTCGCAGGTGCTGTAGTAGTTCTCGTAGAACATTCCCTGTCCAGCGCGCGCATTCATCCAGTCGCGCATGAACTGGATGAAGTTCGGGTTGTCCCCGGCACCGTTCTCGTTACGTCCGCTCACGACCCCCCATTCACCGACACCGAACAACTTGTTGTGGGCGCGGGCGAAGTTGTACAGCCAGGTGATGCCCCCGACCGCGTTCGCCTGGTTGTTGAACTCGGCGAGGGTACGGGACGGCGGGTAGTGGTCGTAGGCGTCGATGCCCACGATGTCCACCCAGGCGTCGCCCGGGTACAGGTCGAGCGGGTTATGGCTCGCGGGGTTCTGCGAGTAGTGCGCGTTGATGGTCCAGTCGAGCAGCGGGTCAGGCTCGGCCGTGGAGTTGATGGCGTCGGCGATCCGCCGCCAACAGCCCACATAGGCGGACGGGTTGCTACCCGACCACTGGTACCAGTTCCCGTTCGCCTCCCACGCGATACGGATAATCGAGTTCTGCCGTCCGGTGGAGTTCAGTGTCTGGCCGAACGTGCGCCACTGCGAGTCGTAGGCACCCGATGCGCAGGCGGTGAGTGTGCTCCCCGAGTTCTCGGGGAAGGGAGGCACCGAGATGACGAGGCGGCCCGGCCATCCGGCGAAGTTCGCCTGGGTCCAGGACGGCTGCACGATGTTCTGCCAGTTGTTACGGGAGACGAAGACATGAGCGAGGTCGCAGGGACTGCCCCGGCGCTCGCAGAACGTGTCCACGTTCGCCGAGTTCTGGATCGGATCTCCGTTCGCCCCGGAGAGCCACGGCTGACCCGACCGGTTCCCCGGATCCCCTCCGCCCTGCTCGACGAACACCTGGGCCCGGTCGAAGGCGACCCGAACACCACTGGAAGCCGGGTTGCGCCAGCCGATGTTGACGATCACCGCGGTGTGGATCCCGGGATTGAGCAACCCGGACTGGTAGATGCGGCTCACCGCACCGGCCGCCGCGTAGGTGTCGACGGCGGTCGGTGTCCCGCCATCGACACTGATCGTCGCGACGCCCCCGGACGGGCCCAGGACGCCGTAGACGTCAACCTGTGTCCCGGAGAACCGGAGCACCGCGCCGCTCGACGGCTGGACCGACTCCCGGTAACTATTGTTGGGCGTGGCCGGGCCGCACCGCGTGCACGCCGACCAGTCGCCGAAGTAGCTGACCTGGGAGACCCCCGAACCGATCGCCGTGTCCTCGATGAGGGCTCCCGGCACCGGCAAGGCCTCCGCGCCGCTGCCGGCGATCGTCGTCCCGGCCAACAGGGTCGGCGCGAGGACGGCGAGACGCAGCATCGTCGATCGCAGGTAGGACCGCCGACGACCGGTCGGTGCGCGGACGATGCGATGGCCGCGCGCGCTGTCCACGCCGCCGCCCTGCCGCCCCGAGGTACCGCCGCCCGGCTGATCCAGGTGCCCGGCGGGCGGCCCGCCGATACGTGGTTCCATATCGCTCGGTCCCACGGGCTGGGCTCGGGTCCGGGCCCGGCTTCGCCAGAGCGTGGGACGCCTGTGGCGACCGCGTTGCGCATGTTTCGGGTTGCGTTCGCCGGAGTTGGCAGCCTCCTGAGGCGATGCTCCCCGATCCGAAGTGATTTCCTGTGGCACCCCCGCGCCTCATCCCTTCGTCAGG
Organism: Parafrankia sp. EAN1pec; assembly: GCF_000018005.1. GTDB lineage: Bacteria > Actinomycetota > Actinomycetes > Frankiales > Frankiaceae > Parafrankia > Parafrankia soli. The sequence continues at coordinate 6,666,288 of NC_009921.1, read as the reverse complement.
GCCCGTGGTCGGCAAGCTCGTCGACCAGAGCCGCTCGTAGCCGATGACGCGGTGATGCTATACGGAGGGTGAGATGAAATTACTCTCGGTAACTTTTCGACCGGAGATTCGGGGTGCCGTACCGGACATGCCCCCGCCGAGCCCGACACCCGCCCCGACACCCCACGGAGGCCCGGGCCCGGGCCCCGGCCCCGGGCCACGCCGGCCCCAGCTCCCACCCCCGCTGCCCGACCTCCGGGGCACCGACCGACCTCCGGGCCAGTGACCGTCGGTCACAGCTCGGACGGGGAGCCCTGTGCGGCGGGAGCGGTGGAGGTCCCGGGGGCGGTGCCCGAGGCGATCCGGGCAGCGGCGCGGGCGCGGACCAGCGAGACGATCATGTCGGCGGCCAGGAGGAGGACCGTGAGCCAGGAGATCATGGCGACTCGGTCGAACGCGGCCACCCAGGAGCCGTTGGCTGGCAGGTCGTGCCGGGCCTGCACCTGGAGGACGTAGAGCGCGCTGAGAGCCAGGCACGCGGCGGGGGCGACGCGCAGCAGCGGCCGGGCGCGGGGGATCCGCAGCGCGGCGGCGGTCAGCACGGCAACCACGAGTCCCGCCAGCGGGGCGACCAGCACCACGCTCGCCGCCCCGGTGGCCAGGGCCGTGAGCAGCGTCGACCGGCCCGACACCCGGAGGGCCGGGCCCGGCCCGGCCCGCCAGGGATCCGCCGTCGGCAGATCAGCCCGGCCTGGACCCGCGGTGCCCGCTCGGGCGACTCCGCCGGTGCCGGTGCCCGCGGGGATGTACTGGTAGCCGACGAGATGGCGCCAGCTCCGGCCGCGGCGGCGCTGGTACGCCCCAACCAGCAGGATCGCCAGGCTCAGGATGCCCGTCACCACCGACAGTTTCAGCGCGATGCCGACGATGTGCTGCGGTGCCCAGTCGAGGAGGACGGTGAAGCTCCCGGCGCTCGGGTCGATCCGCCAGCCGTTCGCGTATCCGTCGACCAGGTGGGATTCGCCGAGGTCCTGGCCGTTGACGCGGGCCGTCCAGCCGGGGGAGCGGCTTTCGCCCAGCACGAGCCAGAACGGTTTGCCCGGGGTCGCGGCGCTGACATCCACGCGGAACGAGGTGTCGCTGGTCGCCTCGACCTTCACGGTCGGTGCGGTCCCGCCCACGCTGCCGCTCGTGGCGGCCGCGGCCACACCGGTGCCACCCGCGCCGGTGCCGGCCGAGCCCGGAACGGCGGCAGTCCCGGGGCCCGCCCCGGTGGCGTCGAGCCAGGCTCCGCCGCCGGCGTCGGAGGCCAGCAGCAGCCGGTCGACGTCGATCCCGGTCAGCGCGCCGTTGGAGGTGCGCACCACGTGGTCACCCGCGTTGAGGGTGACCGGTGTCCCGCAGGCCCGCACCGTCAGTCCGGCGCGGCCGGCTGCGTCCTTGATGCTTCCGGTGACCTGGATCCCGACCGGTGCGCCGTCGATGGTCAGCAGGTCGGTGCGGCAGGGGGCGGGAATGTCCGCGGTACCGGTCGCCGCCGTCCCGGTGGTCCCGGGAACCGCGGTGATCGTCAGGCCGGCTGCGGCTCCGGTGACAGCGCCGGTGTCGGCACCGGTGGCCGTGGCGGTGGCGGGTGAGCCGGCGGTGCCGGGAGCGGTGGTCGCGGCCGAGCCGCGGCCCGTTCCGCCGGCGGTGCCGTCCAGGCCCGGTACGACGACCTCGGCGATGCCGACCGGCAGGTCCATCACCGCGCCGCTGATCGTGTCGACGCTGGTGACGGTGCGGACGTCGTCCACGACCAGCCGGATGGCGCTGCCGGTGACCGCGGGGAAGGTGAGGCTGACGTTCTGGGCGGCGTTGCGGGTCTGCGAGCTGACCGGCGTGTCGGCGACCGGTGGGACGGCGACCGCGCCGACCCGACGCCCGTCCACCATGATGCCGATCTTCGTGGGTACGGAGTGCCGCCCGTCGGTGACGAGGGCGAGGTTCATCGAGGAGAACGTGACCGGGGTCGGCGAGGTCACCTGGAGCCAGGAGCCGATCTGGTCGCCGATGCCGGGGCTCCACGCCGTGGTGGTGTCGCCGTCGAACGCGCTCGACCCGCGTGCGGCGAGCGCGCCGGGCAGCCGGCCGGAGGAGGTGACCGTCGGCGCGGCTCCGGCCCGGCCGAGGGTCGCGTCCACGAGCTGGTCGGAGGCGTAGGCGGAGATCCGGGCGGTGCCGGTGAGCGCGAACGTGCGCGCCGTGGGCAGCGTGAACGAGCGTGCCATCGTCGGCTCGGGGTCGCGGCGGAACGGCTCGGCGGGGTTCGCCCGGTCGCGGGACATCTGCAGGCTCAGCCGGTGGTCGAGGGAGGAGGCGCCGGCGGCGTCGAGGGTGTCGGTGGGCAGGCGCAGCACCTCCTCCGCGGTCAGCGGCTTCCCGTTGGTGCCGGGGATCTCCACCTCGGCGAAGCCGACGGCGGACAGCCCGTCGTAGGTCCGCCGCACCCCGAAGTTCGTGGCATCGACGTGGATGCGCAGTGTGGTGAACGTCCGGGACGGGAAGGTGATCGTCTGGCCGGCCTGGGTGCGGGAGGAGTCCCGCAGGTCGACGGTGACCGGAGAGCCGCCGTCGAAGGTCAGGGTCGCCCTGGTGATCCACCGGTTGCGCGGGCCGTTGAGCGGCTGGACGACGCGGATGTGGTCGGTGGTCGTCGGCTTCGCCAGGTCGACCTGCCAGGCGGCGCCCGCCGGGTCGGTGAACGCGCCGACCCGCCAGGCCGAGTCCAGGCTGCCGTCGACGCCGAGCACCGGGCGGTCGGAGACCCCGTAGGAGAAGGTGTTGCCGTAATCGGTGGCCCGCACGTCCGCGACCTGGGCCTCCGAGCCCGGTGCGTGCATCTGGGTGACGGTCTGCGCCGAGTGGCCGGCGTCGGGGAAGAGCACCAGCCGGTTGTCGTTGGCGTCCTTCGCCAGCGGGGTGACGCCGGGCTGCTCGACGTAGCCGAAGTTCTCCCGGATGCCCGTCCAGCGCTCGGCGCGCAGCCGGTTGGTGTCGCTGACCAGCAGCTCGGCGCCGTCGTCCAGGGCCTGGCGCAGCCGCTGCGGGTCGCTGGCGAGGTCACCGGCGTAGAGGATGGTGCGGCCGTCGTTGAGCACCGCGTCGAGCTGGCCGGTGGCCGCCGCGTCGACGAGGGCCTCCCCGTTGCCGCTGACCAGCAGCGGGGCGTCGGTGCGCTCGGCACGCACGATCGGGTGCGGGTCGTCGACGGGGAAGTCGGCGAGGGCCGGCGGGTCGATGACGTCGGCGTTGGTGCCCAGGGTGATCTCGTCGGTGTAGGGGATGCCCGGGTCCTCCAGCACCGGAGGTCCGAACGTGCGCGGCTCGGCCAGCCCGGCGGGGCGCTGGTTGGCCACGAGGTCCCAGGTCGCGCGCGGGCGCGGGGTCCGGAACCGCTCGTAGGCCAGGTTGCTGCGCAGCACGACGTCGCCGGCGCTCATCAGCCGGGCGATGTCGGGGATCGAAGCCGGGTCGAGCACGCCCTCCTGCATCCGCCGGTCCAGCGAGCGCAGCAGGTCCACGGAGCCGGCGTCGCCGTAGGGGATGAGTTCGCGGACCACGGACGGCCGGTCCATCAGCCCGGACATGACCGGGTCGAGCGTCGTGCCCCAGCGGTAGTGCGCGAAGTCGGCGCCGGGCAGCTCCAGCACCCGGGTCTGTTCCCCGGTCGCGTCGGGGGCGACGGCGTCCAGCGCGCTGGCGAGCTCCTGCTCGTAGCCGGGGATGTCCTCGGGCCGGTCCAGCAGCGGCTCGATGAAGTGCCCGCGGAACAGCGGTGACATGTTCAGCACGAGCAGCAGCGCCACCCCGCCGAACGCCAGCGTCGGCACCGTGCGCCCGCGCAGCCGTAGAGCACCGGCCGCGGGCCGCGGGGTATCGGTCGTGGACGACGCGCCGGCCCGGGCCTGTGCGCGGCGGGCCGCGTACCGCTGGTCCAGGACGGCGAGCCCACCGGCGAGCAGCACCGAGAGCCCCAGGACGACCATCGGGACGGCACGCGGCAGCGACCGCAGCGCCAGGCCCGCGGTGGAGCCCTCGGCGAAGTCGCGGAACACCCGGCCCAGCGGGGACGGGTGGTCGTACGGGTAGACGCCGACCGCGATCGTCGTGCCCAGCGCGATCAGCGCCACGAAGTACGCGCGCTGGCCCCACCGCAGGCAGGACGCGGCGACCAGGGCCAGGATCGGCACCGCGAAGCTGATCGCGATGATCACCAGGCTGCCGGTGTAGTCCTTGGCCGGGCCGATCCACAGGCCGAGCGCGTCCTCGCCGTAGAAGAACCAGTTACCCAGGCCGCGCAGCACCTCGGACGCCTGCGAGCTGCTCGCCACGGTCTTCACCGTCTCGGTGAAGGCGAGCACGTTCAGCCCGTAGCCGGCCTGGGTGTACAGACCGGCCATCCACCAGGCGGACGTCACGACGACCAGCGCGACCGCCCGCCCGCACAGGGTCAGGGCGGTGCCGAGACGGACCTCCCGGGTGCCCCACACCGCGAACGGCACCCACAGCAGCGGAGCGAACAGGATGAAGATCAGGCTGGACGCGTTGATGCTGCCGATCAGGGTGACCATCAGCGCGAACGCCGCCGGCCAGCGCCAGCCCGAGCGCCAGCGCACCAGGCGCGGGGTGTCCGCGGCGCGGGAGCGGTCGTCCGCGCCGGCTTCGCGCAGCCCCCGCACGGTGATGCCGATCAGCCAGCCCAGGCCCGCGTACGGCAGCAGGATGGCCGAGATCCGCGCCTCGTACTCCAGCGTGTACGGGGTGAGCATGTACCCGAGGGCCGCGATGAACGCGTAGCGGTTCGCCCAGCCGAACGTGCGCAGCAGGAACAGCACGCCGGCGCCCGCGCCGAACAGGATCGAGCCCGTCCACAGCCGCTGCGCCACCCAGTCGGGCAGCCCGGCGAGCTGGGCGAGCCAGTAGAACGCGCCCTGCGGGAACAGGTAGCCGATGTTCTGGTGGGTGACGGTCCCCATGCCGACGTCGGGGTCCCACATCGACACCGCGCGGGCCAGCATCCGGCCCGGGTCGAGGTAGAGGTAGGCCTTCGTGTCGGCGCCGATCCGCCCCGGCGCCGTCGCCAGCAGCGGGATGTAGGCCAGCGCGGCGAGTACCAGCGCGGGCCAGGACGGCAGCAGCCGGCGGACCCGGCCGAGCCGCCCCTGCCGGCGCGGGTGATCGGAGGGCGGCGCGCCGCCGGGGCCCGTCGTGGCGCCCGGGGCCGGCCCGTCGGGATGGGCGGCTCCGGACGCCGGAGCGGTCAAGGTCACCGGGGCGCGCCCGAGCGCGAGCTCGGGGCGGGGCGGCGGACGAGCCGGCGGCGGGCGGCCTCGTTGACCAGCGCGAGGTAGGTCGAGCGGGCGGTGTGCTCCCAGGTGAACGTCGCCGCGTGCGCGAGCGCGCCGGCGGAGAGCCGGGCCCGCAGCTCGGGGTCGGACAGCACGCCGGCCAGGGTCTTGCCCAGGTCGTTCGGGTCCTCGACCAGCAGGCCGGACACGCCGTCCGCGACGGCGTCGGTGTGCCCGGCGATCTTCGTCGCGACGGACGGCGTCCCGCAGGCGGCCGCCTCGGTGATCGTCATGCCCCAACCCTCTCTGGCGGAGGCCGAGGTGAGCACCCAGGCACGCCGGTAGAGGTCGAGAAGACCCGCGTCGTCCACCCGGCCGACCAGCCGCAGCCAGTCGCCCGCGCCCGCCGCGGCGATGCGCGCCTCGAGCGCCGGGCGCTCGTAGCCCTCGCCGACGATCACGGCCTCCATCGCGGGGTGCTCGTCGTGCGCCCGGATCAGCGAGTCGATCAGCACGTCGAACCGCTTCACCGGCACCAGCCGGCCGACGGCGAGCACCAGCGGGCGTGCGGAGCGCTCCCCGGCGGGGCTGAACGAGGAGTCGATGCCCGGGGGAATCACCGAGATGTTCCCCGCGGGCAGGCCGAGCAGCTCGATGATCTCGTCCCGGGACGACTGGGAGAGGGTGAGGATGCGGGTGCGCCGGTACAGCGGCGGCGCCACCTTGAACTCGATGGTCTCGCCGACCTGGGCCAGCTTGGGGGAGAGCACCATCCGCCACATCGCGCCGTGGACGTGGTGCAGGAACACCACCCGCGGGCAGCGCGCCCAGACGGGGGAGAAGAACGGCATCCCGTTCCAGATCTCGACCAGGCCGTCCCACGGGCCGGTGCGGCCCAGCGCGCCGGACGTCGCCGTCCGCGGGAACACCGAGTACCGGCCGGCCTTGCGGACGATCTGGTAGCCGTTGCGCCGCGTGGTCTCGGGGTGGCCGGGTGCTTCGGCGGTGCGCAGGCTGACGTCGACGCCGGCGGCGGCCCACCGCTCGGCGACCTTGTCGGCGTGCAGTTCGGAGCCACCCGCTTCGGGGTCGTCCAGATCCCGCCAGGCCAGCATGTGGATGCGGCGCATCCCCGAGGTCTCGACGAGCTCCGCCAGTGTGGGCTGCGCGGGCAGCGCGTCGGCGAGGCCGGCCAGCAGCCGCTCGGACGTCGCCGACGGGACGAACTGCTCGGTCAGCCCGGGCATCCCGGTGCCGACGAGGGGCACCTGCCCGGCGGCGGACGGCGGTGCCGGCAGCGGCGGAATGGTCGTGGGGCGCAGTGAGCCCTCCGGCAGCGTGCTCACGCGCGGGCCGTCCGGCGGGCGGCGGCGAGCACCATCAGCCCGGTGACGACGGCGAGCACGGCCTGGCAGCCGAAGTTCGCCCGCGCGGTCGACACGGGGGAGCCCTGCGCCCAGGCCATGAGGGCGACGGCGGTGCCGGTCGCGACGGCGAGCACGGCCAGCACGGCACGCTTGCCGAGAGCCAGCAGATAGTGGGAGAACAACACGGTCGCTCCGAGACAGGTCATAGCTCCGGCCAGCGGGAGGAGAGCGCCGGAGGCACTGGTGAAACGCGGCCCGAAAGCCAGCGACAGCAGTGTGTCGGGTGCGATCGCCGCTACGGTGAGCAGCCCCACCGCGGGCACCGCGAGTATCGCCAGCGTCGCACCGAGCTGATGCAGCGCATGCTGCCCGAGATGGTTGCGGTCCGCGGCCTCGGGCAGGAGGAACCCGGCCAGGACGATCGCGGCCAGCACGATCACCTTCGCCGCCACGGAGACGGCCGCGTAGGAGCCCGACTCGTCCGGGGCGAGCCGGCCCTGCAGCAGCACATCGATGTTCTGCAGCACACCGAGGAACGCCAGTGTCACCAGCGCGGCGCCGACCTCGATGGCGAGCCGCCGCGGCTCCGCGGTGGCCGCCGGCCCGGCGACCGGCAGCGGCAGCGTCGTCGCCCCGGTGTCGGCGTCGCCACGCCCCGCCGCCGGATGCGATCCCAACCGGCCGCCGGTGAGCCGGCGCTGGCGGGCCGGCGGTGCCGGGAGCTGGGTGGGGGCCGGGAGCTGGGTGGGGGCCGGCGGCGCTTGGGCCTGGGGGCGGGTCGGGTCGGCCTGCATGATCGCCGACGGGTGCCGGCGCAGGCTGTAACGGGTGTGCGCGAGTGCGGCGAGTACCCCGAGCAGCACGGCGATGGCCGCGCCGGCCTCGTCCAGTCCGGCCAGGACCAGCGCGATCGTCGAGCCGCTCTTGACCGCCGCGTCCACCAGCAGGTTCGCGGCGAGCGACGGGTAAAGCCGCCCGCACTGCATCAGCCCGCGGTCGACGCACAGCAGGCACCAGGCCGCTCCGGCGATGATGATCTCGGCGACCCCGCCGGCTCCGGGCAGCGAGAGCTCGCGGGCGACGAACCCGCGCGCGATGATCGCCAGGACGGCGACGGCGAGGACCATGATGACGCCGGCCCGGCGGACCCGGCCGATCCACTCGTCGATCAGGTCGGCCTGGCCGGTGTGCTGCCAGTTCGTGATCCGCCGGACGACACCGACGAGCAGGGCGCTGCCCGGCATCGAGACGACGAAGAAGATCGCGAAAAGCTGCGCGACGGCGCCGTAGGAGCGGGTGCTCATGGCCCGCGCGATGACCAGGGTGACCCCGAGGTTGGCCGCGTTGGCGATCAGCCCGGCGAGGGCGAGGGGGATCGCGCCCCGCATGGCCGCCCGGATCCGGTCGCTCTGGCCGCGCAGCCGCTCGGGCGCGAGGCCGGCGAGCCCGGGGAAGGCCGCGAGGCTCGGGTGCTGCCGACGCGGCTGTGTCGCCTGCCCGGGAATCACCGCCGGACCGGGCACTCCCCGCGTGCCGGGCGGCGGCTCCTCCTGCAGCCCCTGGCCCGCTACCTGCGCCGACCCGAGCGGCTGGGACGGTGCCAGCGCGGAATCCCGCCGGCCCGAACGGTGCCGCCCGCGCACCTGCGGGGGAAGAGACTCGGTGGCTGGACCTTGGTTCATCGGTTGTCCCCCGGAGTCGCGCACGCGCGTACCCTCCCCATCACACGGCGTGACATGCGCCCGGGTGTGTATTCACCCACGCCAGGTCTCGGCGCGGGTGGTGCGGCCCGCGCCAGTCGTGCGGGCTCGGTGGCGGGCACCCGGGGAACGTCGGTCACCGGTTGGTCAGTGTCTGTCCGCCGCAGCGGCCTCGGTGGCGAGGTCGGCGTCGACCATCATCTCCACCAGCTCGTGGAAGCCGATCCGGGGCTTCCACCCCAGCACCTCACGAGCCTTCGACGCGTCGCCCACGAGGACATCCACCTCGGCCGGGCGGAAGAACCGCGGGTCGGAGCGGACATAGCCGGACCAGTCCTCGATGCCCACCCGGGCGAAGGCGACGTCCAACAACTCACGAATGCTGTGGGTCTCGCCGGTCGCCACCACGAAGTCGTCCGGGGTGTCCTGCTGGAGCATCCGCCACATCGCGTCCACATAGTCCCCCGCGAAACCCCAGTCGCGCCGCGACTCGAGATTCCCCAGGGACACCGAGTCCTGTAGACCGAGTGAAATCCGCGCCACCGCCCGCGAAATCTTCCGCGTCACGAACTCGATCCCCCGCCGCGGCGACTCGTGATTGAACAGCATCCCCGAACACGCGAACAACCCGTACGACTCGCGGTAATTCACCGTCAGGTAATGCCCGAACGTCTTCGCCACCCCGTACGGGGAACGTGGATGAAACGGCGTCGTCTCTCGCTGTGGCGTCTCCCGCACCTTTCCGAACATCTCCGACGACGACGCCTGGTAGAAACGCACCCGGGACAGGTCGTTACCGCCCGCGATCCGCAGCGCCTCCAGAACCCGCAGCACCCCCATACCCGTCGTCTCCCCGGTCAGCTCCGCCTGCTTCCAGGAGAGTCCGACGAACGAGATCGCGCCCAGGTTGTACACCTCGTCGGGCTGGGAGATCTCCACCGCGCCGATCAACGACGGAAGATCCGTCAGATCACCCTCCAACAACACGACCCCCGGCACCAGCCGCTCCACGGTCGCCACCTTCGGGTTCGACTGCCCGCGCACCAGCCCGAACACCTCATAACCCCGCCCAACCAGCAACTCCCCCAGATACAACCCGTCCTGGCCGGTGATTCCCGTAATCAGCGCGCGAGGCACGATCATCCTCCTGTGGCCCGTGGAGTACTGCTGCGGAAGGTTAGCGTCAGGTAAAGCGGCCGGGTCACTCGGGTGCCGGGGCCGGCCCGTCGGCACCACGCGCCGTGGCCGGGCGGGCCAGCTTGAGAAGCTCGGGTAGCACCATCTGGCCGGCCCGCGCTCCACCGCCGTTGCTGATGTGAACACCGTCGTCGTCGCGCACGCGAACGCCGTCGATCTCACCGCGGTACTCGTTGCCCGGGCTGAGTGCCGCGGCGAGATCGATGACGGTGGTGACGGCGGAGTGCCGCGCGGCGGCCTGGCGAAGCAGCTTGTTGAACTGGATCACCCGGTCGGCCCGGGTTTCCGGGTAGATGCTGCCGTCCGCCGCCTCACCCTCCTCGAACATCGGGGTGGTCAGCAGCACCACCTTCGCTCCGCGGGCCGAGAGGGTGGTGATCGCCAGGTCGAGCTCGCGCCCGAGATAGGCGTCGAACGCCGGATCACCGATGTGGGTCCGTCGGCCCTCGAGGTCCTGGTCGGTTACCTCCCAGCGCCCGACCAGCAGCATGGCCAGGTCGGGACGGAGCTCGTCGACTTTCCGGCTGAGGCGGGTGGGCCACTGGTCGCACCCCGGAGGTGGCAGGTTCACCTCGCCCATGAGGAGGCGGCGCGGCGAGCGGGTCACCCCGCACCCGAGCTGGGAGGCGTCGTGGATCTCCAGGCCCTCGCGGGCGGCGGCCGTGGAGAACTCGCTGAAGCCGAGGGTGAGCGCGAGCGAGTCCCCGGCCAGGACGGCCCGCAGCGGGCGGCCCGTCACCGGCTCGGCCCGGGCCGTCGGCGGTGCCGCGGTGGCGGCCCGCGCGGCCAGCTGCTCCAGGTCCGCCGCGCCGCGGCCGGCGGACGGGTCCGCGATCGTGGCGACCATCACCAGGGCGACGACCGCGCAGATCGAGGCCGGGACGGTGACCCGCGGCATGGGGAAACGGATCTTCCGTCGCCTGATCGGGTTTTCGACCAGGTGGAACGAGGCGATGGTGATCGCCGCCGTGACGGCCGCGCGCACGCCCAGCAGCGCCGCGCCGCTCAGCCCCGTGCGGGCCGCGGTGACGGTCAGGAAGACCGGCCAGTGCCACAGGTAGAGGCCGTAGGAGACCCGGCCGATGGTGGGTAGTGGCGGGAGCGACAGCACCCGCGCGGCCGGCCCGCGGGGCACCTCGACGATCGAGGCGATCAGCAGCATCACGATCACCGCCACGCCCAGGAAGCCGCCGGAGTAGAGCACCCGGCTCTCGCCGTCGACGGTCGCCCAGACCGTGAGCATCGCCACCCCGGCGAGGCAGCCGGCGACGGACAGGCCCTTCTTCGTCCGCTCGGTGAGCGGTGTCCGCCGCTGGATCCGCCACACAGCCAGTGCGGCGCCGGCCAGCAGCGCCTGCGCGCGGGTGTCCGTGCCGTAGTAGATGCGGGAGGCGTCCGCGCCCAGCACGACCAGCAGCAGCCCGAGCAGCGCGGACGCCTCCGCGCCCAGCACGGCGACGGTCAGGATCAGGGTCTGCGCCTTGTGGCGCTGGTTGCGCCAGCGCGCCGTGGTGCGCCCGCTGTGCCACATCAGCAGGTAGACGGCGAGCGGCCACAGGACGTAGAACTGTTCCTCCACCGCCAGCGACCAGGTGTGCAGCAGCGGGGACGGGGCGGAGAAGTGGTCGAAATAGCTCTGGTCCGACAGCGCGAACCGCCAGTTGGCGACGTACCCGAGGGTCGACAGCGCGTCCACGCGCAGTGTCTCGACCTCGCTGGGCTGGGCGACGAACCGGGCGTAGGCCGCCACGCCCAGCATCATCGTCAGCAGTGCCGGCATCAGACGTCGGGTGCGGCGGATCCAGAACGACTTCAGGTCGATGCGCCGGGTGGTCCGGTACTCGGCCACCAGCAGGCCGGTGATCAGGAATCCGGAGAGGACGAAGAAGGCGTCGACGCCGAGCAGTCCGCCCGGCATCCAGCTCAGGCCCGCGTGGTAGGCCATCACCCCGAGGACGGCGAGGGCGCGCAGGCCGTCCAGCGCGGGAGAGTGGCCCAATGGTGCCAGTACCGGTGCCGTGAGTGGTCCGGTCTCGAGCGGCCCGGTCTCCGGCGATCCGTCGTCCGGCTGCCCGGTCTCGAGCGGGCCGGTCGCATGCGGGTCGGCGGCGCCGCGGGCGCGGGCACCGGGCCTGTCCGCCTCCAGGAGGTCGTCCGCTTCGAGGAGGTCGTCCGCCTCGCCCGCGCCTCGCCCGCCGGCCGGCTGCCGTGACGTGCCTGTCTGCCGTGACGTGCCCGGCTGTCGCGGCGTGCGCGGCCCGCCCGGCTCGCGTCGCCTGGACGGGTCGGCCACCGGCTGGCGGGAACCGGACCGGCGGGCCTCGGCCGGCTCGGCGCCGTGCGGGCGCGGCGGGCCGCTCCCGACGAGCTCGTGGCCGCCCCGCGGGCTCCGGTCGCCCGCGGGGCGCCCCGTGCGGGCGGCTCGCCCGGCACGGGCTGGGACGCGGGGGCGGGCGATGACGCGGGTGTGATCGTCGGCGTCGCGTGCCGCCTCACGTGGGTCGCGTGAGGCGGCGGCCCGGCGCTCGATGTGCTCGGTCTCGTCGCCGCTGTACGCGCCGGCCCGGCGCAGGCGGCCCTCGGGGTCCGGGTAGGCGTCGTCCTGGTAGGCGGCGTCGAGCCGGGACCGGTCGAGATACAGGCTGTCCAAATGGTCTGTGACCTCGTCGTGGTCCGTGCCACTGTCCGTGTCCGCGCGTCGGTCCGCGGCTCTGCGCCGGTCCCGGACGGGGCGCCGCGGGTTGCGCTCGGCGGCGTGGTCGTCCTCCGGCTGACCGGGGCGGGGGCGAGCCAGCGGGTAGGTGTCGGTGTCTCGGCGGCTCAGCCCGGTCCCCTTCCGATGTCGTAGGTGCGCAGGTGTGGCGGCAGGCCGCCGGATCGAGCCGGACGGGGCCTGGCACGGACGGTGCCGTGTCCGTTCGCGTACCGGGAGCAGCACATGGGCCCGATCGGCAAGGCTAATCCGCGGTTCCGGTCAGGGGAAACGAGTGGTAGTCCCAGACCGGAGATGTCGGGCTCGGCAATACCTCCAATGGGCCAGCATTGGTACCTTCCGCGGGTGCCTGACAGCAGCTCACCGTCGGTCACCGCCGGTGATCCCGACGGTCTCCCAGTTCCGCGCGATTCATCTGGTATGTCCAGATCGTCGGGTTCCGTCGTCGAGGCTACGACGGATCGATCAGACGGTGTCGTGGACGTTCTGTCGGATGAGGGTCAGCTCGCGCCGGCGCCCCGCCCGCCCGGGGCGCATCGGCCGGCGGCCGCGGGCCGATGGTCGAGGTCCGGAGGGCGCCCCGGCAGGGGCCGCCTGGCCGGGTCCGGCCAGCTCCCGACACAGGGGCCATCGGATCCCGGCGCGCGGTCCGCGGTACCGCCCCGGCTCGCGCCGGCCGGGCGGGCGTGGTGGATCGGCCTGCTGGTAGTGGTCGCCGTCGGTCTCGGTGTCCGCCTCGGCTACCTGTTCGGATGGATGCATCCCGCGGTCGTCGACGGTGACCCTTTCTATTACCACCAGGCCGCGAACCTGTTCGCGGACGGGCACGGCTGGCCCGATCCGTACGAGTTGAGGTACTTCGACAGATACGTCCCGGACGCGCAGCACCCACCACTGACGAGTGCGCTGCTCGCCATCCCGTCCGTGCTGGGCTTCACCGGGTTCCTGTCGCACCAGATCTTCTCGTGTCTGCTCGGTGCGGTGTCGGTCGGCGTCGTCGGCCTGGTAGGCCGCCGCGCCGCCGGCCCGGCCACCGGCCTGCTCGCCGCCGGCATCGCGGCGCTCTACCCGGGGATGTGGCTCAACGACGCCCTGGTGATGTCCGAGACCACCGGAATCCTGACCTGCGCCCTGCTGATCGCCGCGGCCCACCGCTTCTGGGACCGGCGGACCGTGGCGGACGCCTGCTGGCTCGGCGCGGCGCTGGCCGCCGCGATGCTCGCCCGCGCCGAGCTCGCGCTGCTCGCCCTGGTGCTCGTGGTGCCCCTGATCGCGATGAGCCGTCCGCTGCCGTGGCGTCGCCGCCTCGGCCTGCTCGCGGCCGCCGCCGGCACGAGCGTCGCCGTGGTGGCCCCCTGGACGGCCTACAACCTGTCCCGGTTCGAGGAGCCCGAGTTCCTCTCGACCGGCCTCGGCTCGACGCTGGCCGTCACCCACTGCGAGGCGAGCTACTTCGGCAAGTACACGGGGTGGTGGTCGTTCGACTGCATCCAGGCGCTGGAGCAGGCGCCGGTGGAACGGTCCGAGCGGGACGTCTACTACCGGAAGGCCGCATACAGGTTCATCGGTGACAACACCGGAGAGCTGCCCCGTGTCGCCGCCGCCCGGGCCGGCCGGACGTGGGGCCTCTACCGGCCGTGGCAGCAGACCGAGTTCGACGGCGTGGAGCTGCGCCCGCTGGGGCTGAGCCGGCTCGGCATGGTCTGCCTCTGGGTGCTCGAGCTGGCCGCCGTCGCCGGCACGATGGTGCTGCGCCGACGGGGGGTCGTCCTGCTGCCGCTGCTGGCGGTACCGATCACACTCACGCTGGCCTCGGTGCTGGTCTACGGCACGACCCGGTTCCGGGCGTGCGCCGAGCCGGCGGTAGTCCTGCTCGCGGCGGTCGGGATCGCGGCCATCGTCGGTGCGCTGCGCCGTCGCCGGGCGGGCCTGGCCACCGCCGAGGCCCAGCGCGGGCGCGTAAAGTGACGACACGGCTGCCTTCCGGCACCGTTTTCGGGGGTCGCGCCCGGCTCGCTAGGGTGGCGCGGGCCGCCGAGCCGTCGGGTACCGCCTGGTACCTTGCGACCGTGCCAGACATCGCCGACAGTAGTGGTCGCGGTCGGTGACCGCCGGTTTCGACCGCGGGAGCGGTGGCCGGGCGCCGGGCCGGCCGGGTTCCGCGGCCACGGCGAGCACGGGGCCGGCCGCGCAGGCGGAGGCGGCCCGGTCCGCGCCGGTGGTGTTCGCGGGCTTCGACGGGCTGCGCGCGATCGCGGCGCTGCTGGTCCTGGTCGTGCACGTGTCGTTCAACAGCGGGCTGACCACCGGCAACTCCATCGGCGTCTACACCGCCCGCGGTGAGATCGGCGTCGCGGTCTTCTTCCTGATCTCGGGCTTCCTGCTCTACCGCCCGTTCGCCGTGGCGCACCTGAGCGGCCGCGGCGCCCCGGACGCCGCCGGCTTCTACATCCGCCGGCTGCTGCGGATCATCCCGCTGTACTGGCTGGCGCTGGCGGTCGCGCTCAACGTCGTGCCCAACGACAAGATGGGCGTCCACGGCTTCGCCGGGCTGCTGCAGACGGCCTTCTTCATGCAGGGCTACCGGCAGCACTGGGCGATCCAGGGCCTCACCCAGGCGTGGACCCTCAACGTGGAGTTCGCCTTCTACATCTCCGTCCCGTTCTATGCCTGGCTGCTCGTCCGCCGGCGCCGCCCGGCCCGCTCCCAGCTCAGGGCCGAGCTTGTGGCCCTCGCCGTGATCTTCGTGATCAGCCGGGTCCTGCACTACGCGCTGATCGGCTCGCACATCTGGTGGGCTGACGGCTGGACGGTCTGGCTGCCGGTCTGGTGGGACCTGTTCGCCATGGGGATGCTGCTCGCCGTCCTGTCGGCCTGGTACGTCCAGAACGGGCGGACGCCGGCGTGGGCGCGGTGGCGGTGGTCCGGCGGGGCCTGCTGGCTCATCGCCGCGTTCTTCTACTGGGTGGCCAGCACCCAGGTCGACCTCCCGCTGCAGCCGCTGTTCGTGCCGGACCGCACCCAGGACATGGGCCGGCACCTGTTCTACGGCCTGTTCGGCTTCTTCCTGATCCTGCCCGCGGTGTTCGGGCCGCCCGACCAGGGCCTGGTGCGGCGGTTGCTGACCTGCCGCCCGATGGCCTACCTCGGCCTCATCTCGTACGGGATCTACCTGTGGCACACGGTCGTGATCGAGGTGGTCGCCGAGCACACCGGGACGGCCGCCGGCGAGCTGGCGTTCGCCCCGTTCTTCCTGCTGGTGCTCGCGCTGACCTGTGCGGTCTCCACGATCACCTACTTCCTGGTGGAACGGCCCTGTATGACGCTGGGTCGTGAGTGGGCCCGGCGGGTGCGCGCGCGGTCCCGGCCGGTGCCGGCGGGGCCCGCCGAGCCGGTCCCGGCCGGCGCGGGGGCGCCGACCGGCACCGACGAGCGCTGGTCGGTGGAGTCCCAGGTGGACGAGAGGTGGCGCCAGGAACTGTCCGGTAGCGGACACCACGGAGCCGACAGTGCCCCCGACGGCGAGTCGGCGCGGACGATGCCGCTGCGGACCGGTTGGGCGCCCGGTGCCGGCTCCGGTGGCGGACCCGGCACGCGCCCGGGTGCCCCGGCGGCGGACCGGTCGCCCGGCCCGGCTCCCCGGCCGCGCGCGGAGCCGGGCCGCGGGGCGCGGGAGCGTGGGGTACCAGGTCCCGGCGGCTCCGCGCAGCCGCCGCCGGTCACCCCCGCCCCCTGGCGCCCGGCCGGCGACCGCGCCCGGCGACCCGGCCGGGAGCCGGCCGGCGGGCCCGGCGGGCCCGGCCCGGACGGCGCCGCCGAGAGCCGACTGGGCCACATTCGCGACGGCGGGCGGGACGATGGCTGGTGACTTTTCGTACTATGAAAGCCCCACAGGGTGAGGGGTTCGGCAGGACTGGCTCCGCGTCTGTGCGCCCTCCCGTTGACCTCGTGGGACACCGCTCCCTAGACTTGGGAGTTGCACGAGGGTTCGTGGGTCTCAGACCGAGCGGATCCACTCGAGCAGTCGTTATCGGTTCTGACAGTGTCGTTCTTGCGTTCGGTGTCTGTCCCTCCGTCCCGGCGGTTCGATCCGGCCCTCGCGCTTTGGACGATTCCCAGTCGGAGCCGACCCCTTGACGAGCACCACCGACGTACGACCCGTGGAGACCGTGACCACCTCGCACAGCCCGACCACACCACAGGTTGCGGTCAACGACATCGGCTCGGCGGAGGATTTCCTCGCCGCGGTCGACAAGACGATCAAGTTCTTCAACGACGGCGACATCGTCGACGGCATCATCGTCAAGGTGGACCGCGACGAGGTGCTGCTCGACATCGGTTACAAGACCGAGGGTGTCATCCCGTCGCGGGAGCTCTCGATCAAGCATGATGTCGATCCGCACGAGGTCGTCACGGTCGGCGACCACGTCGAGGCCCTCGTCCTCCAGAAGGAGGACAAGGAAGGCCGTCTGATCCTGTCCAAGAAGCGTGCGCAGTACGAGCGCGCCTGGGGCACGATCGAGAAGCTCAAGGAGGAGGACGGCGTCGTCACCGGCACCGTCATCGAGGTCGTCAAGGGTGGTCTCATCCTCGACATCGGCCTGCGCGGCTTCCTTCCCGCCTCCCTCGTGGAGATGCGCCGGGTCCGCGACCTCCAGCCCTACGTGGGCCGTGAGCTCGAAGCCAAGATCATTGAGCTGGACAAGAACCGCAACAACGTGGTTCTGTCCCGCCGCGCCTGGCTGGAGCAGACCCAGAGCGAGGTGCGGTCGGAGTTCCTCGCCCAGCTCGCCAAGGGTCAGATCCGCAAGGGCGTGGTCAGCTCCATCGTCAACTTCGGTGCCTTCGTGGACCTGGGTGGCGTCGACGGCCTCGTGCACGTGTCCGAGCTGTCCTGGAAGCACATCGACCACCCGTCCGAGGTGGTCGAGGTCGGCCAGGAGGTCACCGTCGAGGTTCTCGACGTCGACCTGGACCGCGAGCGGGTCTCCCTGTCGCTGAAGGCGACGCAGGAGGACCCGTGGCGCCAGTTCGCCCGGACGCACGCGATCGGCCAGGTCGTACCCGGTCGGGTCACCAAGCTCGTGCCGTTCGGCGCGTTCGTCCGCGTGGACGAGGGCATCGAGGGCCTGGTGCACATCTCGGAGCTGGCCGAGCGCCACGTCGAGATCCCCGAGCAGGTCGTCAATGTCGGCGACGAGATCCTGGTCAAGGTCATCGACATCGACCTCGACCGGCGCCGGATCAGCCTCTCGCTGAAGCAGGCGAACGAGGCGTCCTCGCTGGTCGCTGAGGGCGAGTCGTTCGACCCGAGCCAGTACGGCATGGAAGCCAAGTACGACGAGCAGGGCAACTACGTGTACCCCGAGGGCTTCGACCCCGAGACCGGCGAGTGGCTGCCGGGCTTCGAGGAGCAGCAGGCCGAGTGGGAGCGTCAGTACGCGGAGGCCCAGACCCGGTTCGAGGCCCACCAGGCCCAGATCCGGGCCGCGCAGGAGGCCGACGCCGCCGCGGCGGCACCGTCCTCCTACACCTCGTCGCAGTCGGAGCAGCCCGCTTCGGCGATCGACGAGGAGGCGCTGCGACGCCTGCGGGAGCAGTTCGGCCGCGAGTAGGCCGTAGGTAAGTGATCTTCAGGGCCCGTGGGGAACATCCCACGGGCCCTGAAGCACGTTCGGGGCGGTGTCGGCCCCGCCGGCCCGCGTGGCGACGGTCTCGATCGCCGATGCCGCCTGGTCGAGCAGCCTCTCCCGGGACTGCGTCCCGTCCAGCTCGACGACGTTGTCGGCCTGGGCCATGATCTTCTCGTAGCCGTCGGCCTGCTCGACGAGGTGGGCGCGCAGCGCCGCCGGGGTGAAGGCCCGGGTGCGGCGGTCGCCGCGGGCGACCATCCGCTCGTAGGCGAGCGCGGGCGGTACGCGCAGCCACAGCAGCGGGTCGGGGCGGGGGAGCAGATCCTCCATGTGCTCGAGCCACGGCCGGTGCTGCTCCCCGTAGGGGCCGCAGTGCACCTCCGACGACTGGATCCACCGGTCGAACAGCAGGTCGGGACGTCCGTCCGGGCCGGTGCGGTAGCGCAGTTGGGCGGAGAGCTCGATCAGGTGGGCCAGCCGCCGCACCGGGCCGGGGATGACCGCCTGGTGCAGGACGGTGTCGTCGGGCTCGGCGATCGCACGGAAGATCTCCACGCACACGCGCGCCGGCCGGGTTCCGCGCAGCGGGCGCAGCACCGTCTCCAGACCGCGGATGAGCGTGGTCTTCCCGGCTCCGTCGACACCCTCCACGGCCACAAGCAGTGGATCTTTCCGGCTCATGCCCGAACTGTAGATCGCCGGCGGCGGGCGCGTCCGCCGCTCGGGTGAGCGGGGCCCACCGGAGTGTTACGACGCCGTAAATGCGGCTGCCGGCTATTGCCGGTTCGCCGGACTGGTACCAGAATCGGACGGGCACAGCTCGCCGCGGGACCATCCGCGGCGGTGATTCGCTCCCTGCTCGGTGCGCCAGCCGGTTCGGTGCCCATCGAGCTCGGTGCGCCGTCGACGAACTCTGCCGCGCCGGTCCGCGTCCGCGTCGGGCGGCAGCCGGCAGCCGATCCGGTCGGGATGCTCTTGGCCAGCGACGTCTTCACCTTCGGCGCCGCGCCGGCGCGTCCCTACGCTCTGCTGGCCGTCGAAGGCCCGGCCGGAGCGGGCAAGCTCGCCCTGGTGCGGCGGCTGACTGCGGCACCGGCGGCGCTGCACCTGCACCTGGCGTCGCAGACCGACGCGGTGCTCCGGGACCTGATGCGGCGGCTGAGTACTCTCGGTGAGCCGCTCGGCGCGGTCCCGGCGAATCTCGTCCACGCCGCTCGCCTGATCGAGGCCGCCGTCCAGTTCCGGTACCTGGAGGAGTTCCTGGCGGGGTTTGACCTGGTGGTGGCCGACCGCTGGATCCAGACCTGGGAGGTCTACTGCGGGGACCTCGGCGAGTACACCGAGTGGTACCTGCAGATCGCCTCGTACGTGCCCGTTCCCGACCTCGTGCTCTATCTGCGCGTCTCGCCCGAGGTGGCGGCCGCGCGGCTGGCACGCCGGGCGTCGGCAGGGCAGGCCACAGCGGGGCATGGGCCGGCGGGACAGGCTTCAGCGGGGCAGGAGTCGGGGGGGTCGGCCTCAGCGGGCCGGGAGTCCGCGGGCCGGGTGGACGAGGCCGCGGCCCTGCGGGAGGCCGTCGAGGCGTGCGCGCGCTACGACGAGGTGATGTCCGGCGTCGACTGTGTCGTCATCGACGCGGACGCGCCGGCCGCGGACGTGCTGGCGGAGGTGACCGGGGTCCTGGACGCCGTCGGGGTGCCGCGCCCGCCGATCCCCGGGACAGGTGGCGGGGCGGACGCGCCCTGGCCGGGGCCGCTCAGGGGGGCGTGAAGCGCACCGGGAGCGCGGCGACCCCACGCGCCCACACCGACGGGCGCCAGCGCAGGTCCCGCGGCTCCACGGCGAGCTCGAGATCGGGGAGGCGGTCCAGGAGCACCTCGATCGCGGTGGTCGCGATCGTCTCGGCCGTCATCTGGGCGGGGAAGGGGCAGCGGTGCTCGCCGTGGCCGAACGCCAGGTGGGCGTGGTTGCCCGACGGGCGCCCGGAGGGCTGGGGACGCGCCCACGGATCGGAGTTCGCGGCCGACAGGCCAAAGATGAGCAGGTCGCCCGCGCGGATCCAGCGCCCGCCGAGCCGGACGTCGCGCCGGGCCCACCGCGCGACGAGGTTCTGGATCGGTGGGTCCGCCCACAGCACCTCGGCCATCGCGTCCCCCGCGCTGAGCCGTCCACCGGCGAGGTCGGTGGCGAACCGGGGGTCGGTCAGCATCAGCCGCAGCGTGTTCCCGATCCAGTCCGCGGTCGGCGCCTGGCCGGCGATCAGGGTCGCCATGACGTCCTCGACGACCTCGTCGTCGCGCAGGCCGGCCGGATGGGTGAGCAGCGCCGACACCGCGTCGTCGCCCGGTTGCGCGCGGCGGCGCCGGACCACCCGGGTGAGCATCGCGTGGGCCCGCCGACGCGCGTCGCGGGCCCCCGTCCCGCCGCTGACGAGCAGGGTCAGATCCCGGGCGAGCGCGGTCAGGTCGGTGTCGGGCAGCCCCCACATCCCGGCTGCGACCATCGCCGGCAGCGGGCTGGCGTACTGGGTCATGAGTTCGGCGCGGCCGTCGCTGGCCATCGCGTCGATCAGGGCGTCGGCGCCGCTGGCCGCCCGCGCCCGCAGGCCGTGCGGCTCGAACATGCCCAGCACGTCGCCGATGGCGCCCAGCCGGCGGGCGTGGGCGGGCCCGTCGAGGGCGCGTAGCGACGGCCGCTGGCCGACCATCGACTGCAGCGGCCAGGCCGGCGGGACGAGATCCCAGGCGTTCCAGATCCGGCAGTCCCGGCCGAACAGGGCCGGGGTGCCGGCGACGTAGACGACCTCGCGGTAGCCGAGCACCAGCCAGGCCGGGACGTCCCCCTCGAGCAGGACCGGGGCGACCGGGCCGTGCTCGTCGCGGATACGCCGGTAGAACGCGGCGCGGTCGTCCCCGGGGCCGTCGGCCGGTAGCCGGACGGCGGTGGCGTGCGCCGGCCAGCGCGCGTCGAGATCCGGCCGGGCCGGCGGGTGGGCGCCCGCCGTGCCGCGCACCGGCCCGCCGCGCGGTCCGCTCGGCGGGCCGCTGGATGGTCCGGGCACGGGCTCGCCGGACGGGGTGTCCTCGGGCCCGCCGCGGCGGGTGGTCGGTGCCGGGCAGGACGCGCCGTACTGGCGCAGCGCGCCGAGCTGGCGGACGGCGCCGAACGCGCGGGGCATGCCGCTCGCGCACGTGCCGAGCTGGCGGGGGTTGGGATGGGTCATGTGCTGTCTCCGGCCTCAGGGTCAGCGTGGTGCCGCGCGGTGCGGCCTGTCGCGGTCCTCACACGGGACTGAACCGGACCGGCAACGCCGTCAGAGCGCGGTTCCACGCGGTCCGCCGCCAGCCGAGGGCATCGGCCGGGACGGCGATCCACATGTTGGGCAGGCGGTCGAGGAGTGCCTCGACCGCGGTCCGGGTGACGACCTCGGCGATCTCCTGCGCGGGGTACGGGCAGCGGTGCTCGCCGTGGCCGAAGGACAGGTGGGCGCTGTTGGCGCTGGTCCCCGCGCCCGTCTGGGTGTCCGGGGCGTGGCCGCGGCGGACCTGCGGATCGGCGTTGCCGGCCCCGAGCCCGAGCGCGATCATGTCGCCGGCCTCGATGCGCTGCCCGCCGAGCTGGGTGTTGCGGGTCGCCCACCGGCCGGCGACGACCTGCATCGGCGTGTCCTCCCACAGGACCTGGTTCAGCGCCTGCATGACGCTGCGCCGTCCGCCGGACAGGTCGAGGGCGAACGACCCGTCGGTGAGCAGCAGGCGCAGCGAGTTGCCGATCCAGCCGGCCACGGCGCGCGCGCCGAACCCGAACACCACGGCGAGGTCCTCGACGACCTCCTCGTCGGCGAGCCCGGCCGGGTGGGCGATCAGGCGCGAGACGATGTCGTCGTCGGGATGCTCGCGCCGGTCGGCGAGCAGCCACCGCAGCCGGTCCAGGACCCGCTGGTGGCTCTCGGCCGCGTCCGGGCCGTCGTCGATCAGGACGATCAGGTCGTGCACCAGGCCCGCGGTGTCGACCTCCGGCGGCCCGCACAGCGACGCCAGGACGAGGGCGGGCACCCGGTGCGCGAACGAGTCGATCAGATCGGTCTCCCCGCGCCCGGCGAAGGCGTCGATCACGTCGTCGGTGATCTCCTCGGCGCGGGCCCGGAGCTCGAAGAGATCCACCGCGCCGAGGACGTCCTGGATGGCGGTGTAGCGCCGCCGGTGCTCCGCTCCCTCGGCGCGGAGCACGGACGGGCGGTGTCCGACACCGGGCAGGGCGGCCCAGTCGGGCGGGACGTCGTCCCAGCCGGCCCAGTGACGCGGGTCATGGGCGAAGATCTCCGGATGGCTCAGGACGTAGTGCAGCTCCCGGTAGCCGAGGACCAGCCAGGCCGGCAGGCCGCCGTCGAGCAGCACGGGCGCGACGGCGCCGTGCTTCCGGCGCAGGTCGCGGTAGGCCCGCGCCGGCCCACCCTGGAACTGCGCCTCGCCCAGGTGGCAGGGCGGGGTCCGGCCGCCGGGCGGCCGCTCCCGCGCCGCGCGGGCCGGCTCGCGGGCCGGCTCGCGAGCCGGCCCGCGGAGTGACTCGCGCGCCGGCTCGCGGGCGGTCGTCACGACGCCTCCGCCTCGCGCTCCTCGCGCGCCGCGGACAGCTCGCAGAGGTGGCGCACGAGGGTGATCAGCACGTCCTTGCTGGACGACCGGGCCCGGGCGTCGCAGTCGATCACGGGGATGTCGGGTGACAGCGAGAGCGCCTCGCGCAGGTCCTCCAGCGAGTGCTCGGGGGAGCCGAAGTTGTTCCGCGCCACGATGAAGGGCATCCGGTGGTGCTCGAGCCGGTCGATCGCGTACCACGAGTCGGCGACCCGCCGGGTGTCGACGAGCACCACCGCCCCGAGCGTCCCCGCGAACAGCCGCTCCCACAGGAACCAGAACCGCTCCTGGCCGGGGGCGCCGAACAGGTAGAGCACCATCTCGGCGTCGAGACTGATCCGTCCGAAGTCGAACGCGACCGTGGTCGTGTTCTTCTCGAGGACGTCGCCGTTGTCGTCGATGCCGACGCCGGCCTCGGTCATCACCTCCTCCGTGCTCAGCGGCCGGATCTCGCTGACCGAACGGACCATCGTGGTCTTGCCCACACCGAAACCACCGACGATCACGATCTTGACGCCGTCCCGGGCCGTGGTCTGCAGCGGCGGCCGGGCGGCGGGCTCAGAGCTTCTGGAGTCCAACGAGCACCTGCTTCAGGAACGCGGGATCGGGCAGTTGCGAGGGGTCGTTCGGGGTCGAGGGGTGGCGTGCCGAGATCCGGCCCCGCTCGAGCAGATCGGACAGCAGGATCTTCACGATGCTCACCGGCAGCTTCAGGTCCGCCGACAGCTCGACCACCGCGGTCGGCGCGCGGCAGACCCGCAGGATCCGGACGTGTTCGGACTGCATCCCGGGCGTCGGCTCGCTCCTGCTCGTGACGAGCGTGACGAGGTCGAAGGCGGTGTCTCCGGCCCGGCTGCGGCCGCCGGTGACGGTGTAGAGGCGGTCCGGGTCCTCGCTGTCGACGAGCCGACGGATCATGGCAGTAGCGCGGGCTGGACGGGATCGCGTGGCGCCGCGCTCAGGTACTCGCCGATCTGTTCGACGAGCTCGCTCATGTTGTGGCCGATGATGCCGGCGTCGGCGTCGTCGGTGGCGATCACCGCGAGGTGCGCGCCCTGGCCGGCGTCGACGATGAACAGCAGCCCGCCGTGGTACTCGGTCATCGACTGCCGCACGCCGCCGGTGCCGTCCCCGAACTCGATCGACGCGCCGTGCGCGAGGCTCTGGATCCCCGAAGCGATCGCGGACAGTTGGTCGGCCTGGTCGATGCTCAGTCCGGACGAGCGGCACAGCTTGAGCCCGTCCCTGGATAGCACCAGGGCGTGGCGGGTCCCCGGGGTGCGGGCGAGGAGGTTTTCCAGCAGCCAGTCGAGATCGCGCTCAGTGGTGTTCATCGGGATCGCGGGGCGCCGGGCGGGTGGGTCCCATCCGGTCGTGCCCCTGCCTCCAATCAGGTCGTCCAGTGCTGTGCTGGTCGTCATGCAGGGCGCTGGTCGTCATGTGGGACGCTCGTCGTGACGCGGCGCTGGTAGGTCACGTGTCCTGCTGGTCCGGCTCGCCGGTGCCATCGGGGACGTCCGCATCCCCGGGGGCTGTCGACGGGCTGGCCGTGGTGCCGGTGGCGGCTGCCGTGACCAGCGCGCCCGCGCGTCCGGGCGCCGGCCCGGCGGGCCGGACGTGGTTGGTTCCGGCGGCGCGCATCGCCCGGCGGAAGGCGGCGAAGTTCGCGCTGGAGTTGCGGCGTGGCCGGTGGGTGCGCGGCGGCGCGGCGAGCAGGGCCGCGGCGCGTGCGCTCGCCGCGAGGGACTGCCCGCGCTCACGCTTGGGCAGGGTCAGCAGCGGCGGAGCGCCCGCCTCGTCGGTGCTCCCGTCGGCGTCCGCGGCCAGCGCCGGGCTCGGGACGGCGCTCGCGACCGTGGTCGCGTCCGGCGCCGCCTCGCGGGCCGCCCCGGCCGCGCGCGCCGAGGCGGCGGCGTGGCTGGCGTCGAGCCGCGCGGGGTGCTCCGGCTTCCGCTGGGGCAGCGAGATGAACTCGGTGACCGGGTCGACCGCGATTCGCGCCGTGGCCGCGCCCGCCGCGCTCCCCACCTTGCCCGTGGTCCCCGCGCTCGTCGCGTTCGCCTCAGGGGAGAGGAGCGCGGGCAGCCTGGACGGCACGACCGTGGGCAGCCCGGCGGTGACCGTGTCCGCGGAGTCGGCGACCGCCGGCGGGGCGACAACCGACCTCGGCGCGGTGATGAGCTGGCGCGGGATCATGACGACGACCCCGGTGCCGCCGCGTGAGGAGGGCCGGAAGGACACCGTCAGCCCGTGCTTGCGGGCGAGGACGCCGACGACCGCCAGGCCGAGCCGCGTCCCGGACAGCGTGGTCAGGTCGAGGACCTCCGCCGACACCGCGCGCTCGGCCCGCTCGAGGGCGGCCGGCCCCATGACGAGGCCGCCGTCCTCGATGGTGATGACGACCCCGGCCTGCACCTCCTCGACGTAGACATGCACCTCCTCGGAGGGCGGCGAGAAGCTGGTCGCGTTGTCCATCAGCTCGGCGAGGGCGTGCATGATGCCCTCGGCGGCGTAGCCGACCACCGCGACCGCGCTCACCGAGTGCAGGCGGACCCGCTGGTAGGCGCTGATCCGTCCCATGGAGCCCCGCAGGAGGCTCTCCATCACGATCGGCTTCGTCCACCGGCGCCCGGAGCGCCCGCCGGTGAGCACGGCGATGCTGTCCGCGAGCCGGCCGGCCTGGGCGGTGAGGTGGTCGAGCCGGAGCAGGTCGCCGAGGACCTCCTCGCTGTGCCGTTCCTCCATGGCCCGAAGGTCGGCGAGCATGCTGGTGCTCAGCGCCTGCATCCGGCCGGCCGCGTTCGCGCAGGCCGCCATGGCCGCGCCGCGCATCCGCTCCCCGCGGCTGACCTCCTCCGCGACGGTGCGCAGGATGTGCTGGTGCGTGCCCTCGGTGCCGCGCGGGGCCTCCCCGAGCGCCGTCTGGACGGACGACCCCTCGCGCAGGCGTTCCACCACCGCGGGGAGGACCTCGCGGGCGAGCCGTTCGGTCTGGGCGGCCGAGCGGCTGGCGCGCGTCTCCAGGGCGACGACCCGGCCGCGCAGCTCCCGCACGGTCTGCCGGTTGCGGACGGCCACGGTGCTGGCGAAGCCGACGAGCAGCGCGGCGACCGAGACGCAGAACAGGATCGCGCCGCGGCCCTCGGCGGGCGACACGGCCGCCGCGACCAGGCCGATGACCATGACGACGAGCACGGCCGCGGTCGGCGGCACGATCAGGTCCCGGGCCGTCGCTGGTCGCTGTACCTGATGACGAGCGATTGCGTGTTCTGACATCGATCAGGTCCTCGTCGTCGGTGGTCGGTGGGCCAGGGCCGGCCTGCCGTGGTCGGGAGGGACCACGGAAAATCCAACGTCCCACGGGAAGATCATGGTCGGAGTCGTCTGTCGGGAAGAGTTCTCGGATACTTCTCGGTAATCCTGAAAAGGTACGGCGGGGACCCCCTCCCGGCCTTTTTCTGAACTGTTCGTGCCGTTGCGGCGGAATACGTCCCCCCGGTCGCGCGACCGTGATTCCTGGTGCGTGGGAGCACCGGTATGGGTCGCGCCGCCGGCCGTACTGACCACGTCGATCTTCGCCCCCTCGCCGTCGCCGCCCTGCGCCGTGATCCGCGTCCGCGCCCGGGGTCGCCCCCAGGCCGAAGCTGAACCATCAGTGCAGGTCATATGCGCGTCGCACATGCTAGGGACACCTCGGACGGGTCGCGCGCCAGGCGCGGGGCGGCGCTGTCGGGCGATAGCCGCAAGTGGTATCGGAGTGTTACTGTTGTTCATCTGTAGTGTGTAAAGTTTGTAACTGTTTTGCTGGAATCCCGTTCGGTCGCCCGGAGAGAAGGATTCCGGGTGCTTGAAGAGTTGACAGCCTGGCATTGCTGCCGCCCGGTTCGGGGCGTCACGGGTCACTTGTGGCAATTGCGGCGACACTTTTGGCGGGCGGGGTGGCCCGGGCGGATACTTGTTGAATTCCTTCTCAGCTAAGGACGGTCGCGCGTCGGTTCATCCTGTGCCGGCGGGGAATCGCCCTGCTCGGGGCGCCGCCCGGCTCCCGCCCCGCGGCGGTGCCGGCGCCGCGATCACCCCCGCACGGGTGCACCGGGGACGCTCGGAGGGGCCGTTGCGCCGGAAGATCGCCGCGTGTCCACGCTGTCTGTCAAGCGGAACGTGGCCTGACAGTGGGGCGTGCCGCCGTCCCGGGCGCACCCGACCGCCGGCTCCCGGTTGGGGTGGGGGTGCGCCGACGGGTGTCTCCGGGGGTGCCGTCCGCTCCGTGCGTCCCGCTCGCCGGCCGCTCGCCGGGGCCGCGGTGGCCGTTCGACGGCGGGCCCGGTCGCCGCGGCGTTGGTATGCCGCGGGGCGTTGGTACGCCGCGGCGGTGCGCCGGTGGCGTACTCACAGGACGTGCTCCCGGGGCGTGTTCCCAGGTCGCGGGGTATCGCCCGGACCGGCAGCGGGTGGGTGTTTCGCACTGATTCGGAGCCGGCGCATAGTCTGACGGCCGGGCGCGCTGTCCGCGCCCGTCGCCGGCGGGAGGTTCGATGGGTCCGACGGGCGTGAGCCCGAGCGCGCTGCCGGAGCCTGCCACGGGATCGGTGACCGTCGCCGAGTCGGTTCTCGACAACCCGGTCTGGGAGTCACTCGCGGGCGCGCACGCTCATCTCGCCATCGCCACGTCTCGCGCGGCGCGCTATCCACCCGAGATCTCACCGTTCGCGGCGGTGGGTGACGGCGCCGACCCTGGCGCCTGGGCGGAGCTGGCCGAACTCGCCGGGCCGGGAGTCCTGCTGGGTTTCTCCGGCCTGCGGATGCTCCCGCCGCCCGGGTGGGAGGTGACGATGGCGGTGCCCGCCCTCCAGTTCCTCGGTGACGATCTGGTGGACCGGCCCGACCCGGAGGCCGTCCCGCTGCGGGCCGGTGACGTCCCGGAGATGCTCGACCTGGTCGCGCGGACCAGGCCCGGCCCGTTCTCGCGGCGCACCGTCGAGCTCGGCGGTTATCTGGGTATCCGCAGCGGGGGGCGCCTCGTGGCGATGGCCGGCCAGCGGATGCGGCTGCCGGGGTGGACGGAGATCAGCGCCGTGTGCACCGATCCGGCCCATCGCGGCGAGGGCCTGGCGAGCCGGCTGGTCCGGGCGGTGGCCGTGGGCGTGCGGGCCCGGGGCGAACAGCCCTTCCTGCACGTCTCGGTGTCGAACACCGATGCCCTCCGGCTGTACGAGGCGCTGGGCTTCGCGCCGCGCCGGGAGGTCTCGTTCGTGCAGATGCGTACCCCGTCGAGCTGACCGCCGCGGCTGATTCTGTCACCGGGGCGGTGACAGAATCCCTGGAGGCCGGGTAGCGTCCGATGTGTCCGCGCGCCGTCCGCGTCGGCCCGTCCGGCTCCACCCGTGCGGGCCATGGCTGTGTCCGGTCCTGCCCGGCCGGCTCCCGCTACGCGTCGGCGTCCCCGCCGCCGGACCTGCGGTCGTCGGGTCCGCACCACCGAGAGCTAGGTCGATCATGACTGTCCATGACTTCACCGTCGAGGCGACGGACGGCACCTCCCG
Organism: Parafrankia sp. EAN1pec; assembly: GCF_000018005.1. Lineage (GTDB taxonomy): Bacteria > Actinomycetota > Actinomycetes > Frankiales > Frankiaceae > Parafrankia > Parafrankia soli. The sequence continues at coordinate 6,638,192 of NC_009921.1, read as the reverse complement.
ATCCCTGCGCGACTACGCCGGCAAGACGCTGCTGATCGTCAACGTCGCCAGCAAGTGCGGCCTGACCCCGCAGTACGAGGGGCTGGAGGCGCTCTACCGCGACCTGAAGGGGCGGGGGCTGGAGATCCTCGGCTTCCCCTGCAACCAGTTCGGCGGCCAGGAGCCGGGCACCGACGCCGAGATCCAGGAGTTCTGCTCGACGAACTTCGACGTCACCTTCCCCGTCTTCAGCAAGATCGAGGTGAACGGCCCCGGCGCGGCCCCGCTGTACGACTACCTGCGCTCGGAGGCCCCCGGCGACTTCGGCCCGGAGTCGGGCTTCCTCTACGAGCACATCAAGCGCTCGCGGCCCGAGGCGATCGGTACCGACGAGGTGAAGTGGAACTTCACCAAGTTCCTGGTGGACGGCGAGGGCAAGGTCGTCCGCCGCTTCGAGCCCACCGTCACCCCGGACGAGCTCCGCGGCGAGCTCGACACCTCCCTGGCCTGACGGGAGCGCTGTCGCTGACCCGGTAGCGCTGTAGCTGTCCGCCGCCCGGCAGACCGCCGGGCGGCGGACACGCGTGGCGGTCAGTGGCTCGGGCGGACCTCGCCGAGCCGCACGACCGTGGTGTCGCCGAGGCGCACCTGCTCGCCGCAGCTCGCGCACACGCACCGGGGCCGCAGCTCCGCGCCGCAGGAGTGCGCCCACACCGTCGGTGGCGGACCGGGCGTCACGTACCGGTCGCCCCAGTCCATGAGGCCGAGCAGCACCGCGTTCAGCGCCCTGCCGGACTCGGTCGCCACGTACTCGTGACGCGGCGGATGCTCGCTGTACTGCCGCTTCTCCAGCACCCCCGCCGCGACGAGCGACCGCAGCCGGGTGGCGAGGATGTCCCGGCTCGCGCCGGTGTTCTCCACGATCTGGTCGAACCTGCGCGCGCCGAGCAGGACCTCCCGCAGGGCGAGCAGGCTCCAGCGTTCCCCGACGACGGCGAGCGCGTTCGCGATCGAGCACTCCCGCGCGGTCTTGCCCATCGCGGGCCTCCTCCATGGCCATGGACGTCCCCGGGACAGTGGCGAAGGTCCTGGAGCAGCGGTCCCGGTGAGTAGCGGTCCCGGTGAGTAGCGGTCCCGGTGAGTAGCGGTCCCGGGCACCAAGTCCATCCAAATTTCAAACTTACCACCGCGCCGCGGGGCCGGCCCGCCGCCGGCTACGGAGGCGCCGGGCGCTCGCCCACCCACGCGGGCGGGTTGCGCGCGGCCCGTGACGGAACCCTGGCGCGGCCGGGTGACAAGTCGGCCGGTAAATACCCTGGTGAGGGGCGGGCGTGGCGTGGGGCGGAACGCCTCCGGGTGTTCGCGATGTAAACAATTTCACCGCTCGAAAAGGTAGTCATGTGTTTGCCGGGTAGCATTTTGGAACGCCTTCGCCGGTGATCGGCGACATATTCGAGGCTCATGCCACCTGTCGGCCGGCAAGGCCCGCGAGTAGCGTTCACGGTGATTCTCGCCACCGCCATGACCGGCGCGGTCCGTGGGGGGCCAGAGTCCTTCATACTGATGTGGGACAGGCGGTCTGGCGCCAGCGGTACACCGGTCAGCCTGGCCGGCACACGGATGGGCGGAACCGGCCGCGCGTCTTCACTGGATTCGCGGCCGCGTTCAACAAAGTACTTCTCCCGGGCGCCGGTCCACCCGCCCGGATTATCAGGTGAACCCGCCCAACGACGGTCGGGATCTTGCTGGGTCGACACGGTCGTCGCGATGCTGGAAGACATGTGAGTGCTCACCGCCATGGCGGGGGAACCGGTCGTTCGGAAAGAAAAACAGAACCCCGGATTCGTCGCCGGTAAGGGATGGGAGGGGACATGGCCTACGCCGCGGACCAGATCGAGATGATCACCCGGATCGTGGAGGAGGCGGGCGAGCTCCTGCCGCCGCAGGCCCCACTGGGGTACTTCTCCCATCACAACCCGCTGCACGCCCTGGAGGAGCTCCCGTTCCAGCGCGCGGTCGAGCACGCCTCGGCGATGCTGGGCACGGAGGCGCTGCAGACCGAGGAGGCCTTCGCCGCGCATCTCGCGTCCGGCCGGATCCTTCCCCGCGATCTCGCCGCGGTCCTCGAGCATCACGGCGACCGGGCGGGCGCTGTCCCCGGCCGGCATCTGCCGGTGGGAGACCAGGGCCCGCGCGGGGCCGGGGAGGAAATGCTCGACGGTGACGCCGAGGTCGTCCCCGGCGGGCCGACGTGGAACGAGTTCCGGCTCGCCCGGCTCGGGCTGTTCATCGACGTGCCGCGTGGCGCCGGGGCGTTGTGGGCGCTGGCCGACGGCGGTGAGCTGCACCGCGTCCACCCGCTGGTCACCGAGGCGCGGCGGGAGGAGCTGACCCGCCAGGGCCGGCGCCGTTTCGCGACCACGGAGCGGCGCACCCGGCGCACCCGGCGCAGCCGGGCGGCCCGGCTGCAGGCGCTGCGGGCCCGGCTGCTCGCGCAACTGTGGGAGGACCTGCGCCGGCACGCGCCGCCGCCGGCGCCGCGGCCGGCGCCGCTGCGCCGCCGCGACCAGGTGCTCGAACAGTTCGGCGTCGACACCGACGAGGCCGTCCACCCGGTGCTGATCCGGCTCTGCGCCGCCTTCCTCGACCAGGGAGTCGCCGCCTGGGAGATGCCGCACCGGGAGAAGGGCCTGCTGGCCGCCTTCCGGCACCTGTTCGGGACACTCGGCGCCCCGCGGGAGGCGTGCTGGGCCGGCCTCGGCGGCCAGCTGCGCCAGCAGCTCCGGATGAACTGGTCCGCCGAGCGGACGGTCGCCTGGGCGCTGTGGGCGCTGCAGGTGCCGGTGCACGCCTGGGCGGACACGGTGCGTGCGGCGCTGGTCTCGCTACGCGGCTGGGCCGGGATGGTCCACCAGTTCGAGTGCCGTCCCGACCGGGCGCCGTCGCGCCCGGCACCCGCCCGGCTCATGGACTACCTCGCCGTCCAGCTCACGCTCGAGGTCGTCGTCTCCCACAACGTCCTGGCGCGGCTGATCGGCCCCGACGCGCGGCCGGAGGACCTCGGCCCGCTCGGCCCGCCAGGCGCGGCCCAGGGTGTCCTCGCGACCGGCACCACCGCCCAGGACGATCTCACCCAGGGTGAGCAGGAACTTCGCGGGGGCGACCTGGAGCTTGCCTACGAGGCGTTCGTCCTCGCGCAGGTGATGGACGTCGAGACCGAGGTGCTCGGTCATCCCCGGTGGGCGCGGGCCTGGCTGCGGGCCGTCGCCGAGTTCGACGCGGGCCGGCGGCGCTGGCTGCTGCACCTCGCCTACGAGCGCCGCTACCGGACCCAGGTGCTCGACGCGCTGTCGGCGCACGACCGGCGCTTCCCCGGGACGGTGCCGCCCCCCGACTTCCAGGCCGTGTTCTGCATGGACGAGCGGGAGGAGTCGCTGCGCCGGCACCTGGAGGAGAGCCATCCCCAGGTCCGGACCTACGGCGCCTCGGGGTACTTCGGGGTAGCCATGGCCTACCAGGGCCTCGACGACGTCCGCCCGCGTGCGCTGTGCCCGGTCACGATGACGCCGCGGAGCCTGGTCGTCGAGCGTGCGGTGGACGACGGCGAGCTGGTCGCCTACCAGCGGGCCCGGCGCAGGAAGGCCCAGCTCCAGCACACGATCTCGGCGGCCCGCGGCCGTCCGGCGCGGGCGGCGGCGTACTCCGCCATCGCCGGGCTGGCCGAGCTGGTGCCGCTGGCCGCCCGCGCGGTCGCACCCAGGGCCGCTGGCGAGGGCGTGCGGATGCTCGGCCGCCGGGAGCCGGCGCGCCCGCTCGCCCGGCTCGTCATCGAGGCGGCGCAGGACCACACGCCGTCCACCGGACCGGCGGGGGATGGCGCGCAGGCGGGGGAGGCGGGGGAGCTCGTGCCGGGCGTGGGGGCGGGGCCGCTGCGCCTCGGGTTCACCGTCGAGGAGATGGCCGAGATCGTCGACACGCTGCTCACGACGATCGGCATGAGCGGCCCGCTCGGCCCGGTCGTGTTCGTGATCGGGCACGGTTCGTCCAGCGTCAACAACCCGCACGCGGCGGCCTACGACTGCGGCGCCACCGGCGGCGGCCAGAGCGGCCCGAACGCGCGCGCGTTCGCCGCCATGGCCAACCATCCGCGGGTGCGCGCCGCCCTGGCCCACCGCGGCCGCCTGATCGGCCCGGACACCTGGTTCGTCGGCGGCCACCACGACACCTGCGACAGCTCCCTGGCCTACTACGACACCGACCTGGTGCCCGCGCACCTGCGGCCGGCCCTCACCGCAGCCACGGACGCGCTGCTGACCGCCGTCCAGCTCGACGCGCACGAGCGCTGCCGCCGGTTCGAGTCGGTCGGCCCGGACGTCGCCGCCGGCACCGCCCACGCCCACGTGCGGGGGCGCTCGGAGGACATCGGGCAGTCACGACCGGAGTACGGGCACAGCACGAACGCGACCTGCGTGATCGGCCGGCGCTCGCGGACCCGGGGCCTGTACCTCGACCGCCGCTCCTTCCTGGTCTCCTACGACCCGACCGCGGACCCCGACGGCGCCGTGCTCACCCGGCTGCTCCTGTCGGCCGCCCCGGTCGGCGCCGGCATCAACCTCGAGTACTACTTCAGCCGGATCGACCCGATCGGGTACGGCGCCGGGTCGAAGCTGCCGCACAACATCACCGGCCTGGTCGGCGTGATGGACGGGCACGGCTCGGACCTCCGGACCGGGATGCCCTGGCAGTCGGTCGAGATCCACGAGCCGATGCGGCTGCTGGTGATCGCCGAGGCGGAGCCCGAGCGGCTGGCCCGCATCGTGCGGGAGAACCCGCCGCTGCGCGGGCTGGTGGAGGGCGGCTGGATCCAGCTCGCCGCCTGGGACCCGTCCGGCCCCGAGACCTACCTCTACCGCGACGGCGCCTTCGAGCAGCACCAGCCCGAGAACCTGCGCTTCCCGGTGGTGGCCCGCTCGGAGCACTACTACGCGGGCCAGCGCGACCATCTCCCGCCCGCGCACGTGCTCGCCGCCTTCGGTGAATCCCCGGACGCCGTGATCGACCGCCCGGGCACGGTGGCCGCGGCGGGCGCGGGAGCCGCCCAGCCCACGCGGGACGCAATCGAGCTGCCGGAGCAGGCGAGCGGGCCGCTGCCCGCGCGGGACGGACAGTGACCGCCGGGCCGTCCCACCCCCTGCTCGCCGCCGCGCTGATCACCAGCGTCGCCGCGCCGGGAACGGCGGTGGCCGCGCTGGCGGTGCCCATGTGGTTCGGCCGCCTGCGGTCCGAACGGATCATCGGCATGATCGTGGCCGCCGCGTTCACCGTCTCGACCCTCGCCTGCGCGGTGCTCGCCCTCGGCCTGATGGCGACCGGCCGGGACACGGTCGACGCCAGCATCGGCCCGTGGTTCGGCGCGCACGGCCACACCTTCGCCTGGAGCCTGACGGCGGACATGCTGTCCGTCCCGTTCGCGCTCGTCGCGGCCGTCCTCATCGGGCTCACCGGCGCCGTCTCCGCGCGCTACCTGCACCGAGAACCCGGATTCGCCCGTTTCCACCTCCTCCTCGTCCTGTTCGGGACGGGGGTGGAGCTCACCCTGGTCGCCGGCGAGCTTCCGGCGCTTTTCTTCGGCTGGGAGCTGGTCGGGCTGACCTCGGCGCTGCTCATCGCCTTCTTCGTGGAACGGCCCGGGCCCGTCCGGCACGGCCTGCGGGCCTTCCTCACCTACCGCGCCGGCGACGCCGGCCTGCTCGTCGCGACGGTCTGGCTCGGGCACCTCGCCGGCACGGCCGGCGGCGACAGCGGCGGCCACGGCGGCAGGCACGGCCTCAGCTGGGACGACGTCCTGTCGTCACCCGGTGCCACCGCCCACGCGGAGATACTGGGCTTCCTGCTGCTGACCGCGGTGCTGGGGAAGTCGGCGCTGGTTCCGGTCGGCGGGTGGCTGCCGCGGGCGATGGAGGGGCCGACGCCGTCCAGCGCCGTGTTCTACGGGGCGGTGTCGATCCACCTGGGCCCCTACCTCCTGCTGCGGGCGCAGCCGATGCTGGACCACGCGCCGGCCGTCCGCGCCGCCCTCGTCTGCGTCGGGGCACTGACGGCGCTGCACGCGACGCTCGTCAGCCGGGCCCAGAGCGACGTCAAGAGCGCGCTCGCCTACGGGTCGATGACCCAGGTGGGGCTGATCGTCGCCGAGATCGGGCTGGGGCTGCACACGCTGGCGGTCCTGCACATCCTCGCCCACGCGACGCTGCGCTGCGCGCAGATCCTGCGCTCGCCCAGCGCGCTGCGCGACAGCCAGCGCCTGGAGCAGGCGCTGGGCGGCCAGGCCCCCGTGCCCGTATCGCGGCTGGGGCGGATCACGCCGGGACGGTGGCAGCCCCGGCTCTACCGGCACGCGTTCGAGAAGGGATACGCAGACGTGGTGCTTCGCCGAGTCGGAGGAGCCGCCGCCCGTGCGCTGACGGCGGTCGACCGCTGGCAGCGACAGGCCGCCGACCTGATCGGCGGCCGGGGCACCGACCCCGGCCTGCCCTCTCCGGCCCGCCCCACCGACGATGCCTCCGCCAGGGCCGCCGGGGACCTCCCGGCCGGGGCCCGGCCGCGGCAGCCTGCCGACACGCGGGCGGAGCCGCCGGCCGCGGCTGGGGCTGGGACCGCGCCCGCGGAACCGGAGCGCCGTCCCTCGGCCGACCCCAGGGCCCGGCACGGATCCGGGCCTTACGGCGCCGATTCCTACGCCCTGGACTTCTACGGCCCTGACCCGTGCGGCTCTGATCCGTGCGGCACGGACAACGCGGTCCCGGGCGAGGCCGCCCTGACGACCCGGCCGATCGTCGGGGAGACGGCGGATCCTGCTGCCGGTGCGGAGGTCGCTGAGGTGGCGGAGGCCTCGGGTCTGCAGGAGGCCCCCGCCGCGGCCGAGACCGCCGGCAGCGCCGAGATCGCCGAGATCGCCGAGACCGCCGGGGATCCGGCGTGCCCCGGGGCGGGGGAGCATGGCGGGCCTGCCGAGGAGTCTGCGCCGGTGACCCGGCCGGCGGCCTCGTCCCGGCTACCGAACCTGCGCAAGCTTCCCGACCAGGCCCTACCGCCGGCGGTGTCCCGTCCCGGGGCGCCGTCGCGCCATGCGGAACCGTCCGCACCGCCCTGGCTGCCGGGCCCGCGCCCGGCGGCTGACGACCTCGCACCAGGCGCCGCGCCGTCGGATGCTGCGCCATCGGATGTCGCGCTGTCGGGCACCGCGCGGTCGGCCGCACCCTCGGACGGGGCCCCCGACGAGCACGATAGGCCGGGCGCGGCCGACGACCGGGGCTCGGTGAGCGACCGAAGCCCAGTCGCCGGCCCGGGTCCAGTCGATGGTCTGGAACCGGCCGACGCTCCGGAGGCTGCGGACGATCCGGGCACGGTTGGCGATCCGGCGGTAGATGTCGTGGGCACGGCGGACGCCCCGGAGGCGGTCGACGGTCCAGGGACTGCCGACGCCGCGGAAACGGTCGACGGTCCGGAGGCGACTCGGGGCCCGGAGGCGCCGGAGACGCCGGGGCCGGGCGGTCTGGCGCGCCGGGACGACGATCCCGCCACGCACCGCCTCCGCGCCAGGAACGGTTCGCCCACCGTCGGCGCCTCGCGTTGGCGCCACCAGGAGGACCGGCCCCGGTTCCCCGCGGATGTCCGCCCCGTCCGCCCCCGGGGAGGAGGGCCCTGGTGACCGTCGCGGTCGTCCCGTTCGTCGCGGCCGCCTTCCTGCTCGCCGGCTCGGTGGCGGCGCGGCGGGCGCCGGACCCTCGGGCCGCCCGGGCCGCCGCGGCCGGGTATGTCACCGTCACGGCCCTCGGCGTCGCCGCGACGATGGCCGTCGCCCGCTGGACCGGGTGGCCTGACGGCCACCGGGTGGTCCTGCTCGCCCCCGGGTCCGGGTGGTGGCTGCCGTTCGTGACCTGCCTGGCCGGTCTCGGTGCCACCGCACTGGCCCCGATCACCCCACCCCTGACCGCCGCAACGCGTGGCGACGCACGGGCGGTCACCTCTCACGACCAGGCGACATTCGCGCGGATCATGCTCGTTCTCGCCTGCGGCGCGGCGGCGACGGCGGTGGCTGATCCGGTCGCGGCTGTGATCTCGTGGGCGCTTTCGGCCTGCGTCGTGTGGCGGGAAATGCGTGAGCGCGCCCCCGGCCGCGGCCCGACCCGGCTGTTCGCCCTGCACCACTTCGTGGGAGTCGGGGCCTGCGCTGCCGGGCTGCTCCTGGCCGACGGGCTCGGCGGCACAGCGGCCGCACTGCTGCTCGTGGCCGGCGTTGGTGTCCGCCAGTGCCTACTGCCACTGCATCTGTGGTTCGAGCCCTTCGCTCGGACGGCCCCAGCCGGGCTGGTCGTCGCCTTCACCGCCGGGCCCGCGGGCGTTCTGCTGCTCCCCGAGGTCGGACGGGCTGTGCCGGACCGCGGCTGGGCCGTCGCCGCGGCCGCGGTGACCGCCCTGCTGGGCGCCGGACTCGGGCTCGTCGCCCGGGACGTCCGGTCCGCGCTGGCTCAGGTCGGCCTGGTGCTCTCCGGCATCGTGAGCTGCGGGGTTCTCATCGGGTCCGAGCCGGCGCGGTCGGGGGCCGTCCTGGCCTGGCAGGTCGGCGCCGTCGCCGCGGGCGGTGCGATGATGATCGCCGCGGCGACCGAGGCCCGGCGGGGCCCGATGCTCCTGACCGGCCCGGGTGGCTGCTTCGCCCGCACGCCGCGGCTCGCCGTCGCGTTCCTGCTGTTCGGGCTGACGTCGATCGGGTTCCCGGCGACCCTCGGCTTCATCTGGGAGGACCTGCTGCTGGACGGTGTGGGCGACTGGTCGCTGCCGGTGACCGGCGTCCTCGTCCTCGCGATCGCCGGAGCCGGTGCGACGGTGATGAAGTGGTATTTCGCCGGCTACACCGGCCGGCGTGACCATGTCGGCGAGCAGGACCTGACCCCGCGCGAGTCCAACGCCGTCACCGTCCTGCTGGCCGCGCTGATCCTCGGCGAGCTTGCCCCCGCCCTCCTCCTCCCCTGATCACACACCCCACGCTCCCCGCACCCCACCCGACTGGCGACCGGCCGGTCGCCCTCGCACCGGACTGGTCGACGCCGCGCGCTGGACTCGTCGCGGCTCTCGGGGCGGTTCGGGGGGGTCGGGTTCGGGGAACAGCCTGAGGGTGGATTTCGGTGGAGTCAGGTGGGGTGATCCGGGCCCGTGATCGTCGTGGCGGGCCGGCTGTGAGCGTTGACGCCCTGCTGCGTCGCCGATGGCGGCAGCGCGGCCGGCCCCGCGACCGCGGCGCGTGGGTGATGCCGCCCGGCACACCGCCCGAGGCCCCCTACCAGCCCAAAGTCCCTGACGACGCCGCGGCGCGAACCGACACCGAGCCTCGGGCCGAAGCCGCGCCCCAGGGGGCCGATAGGCGGGGGCATGGGCTGCGGGCGCGCCGCCTGATCGCCAGGTGGGCGGTGCGGGGAGCCCCGCTGGCGATGCTCGGCGTGATCGTCGGTGTCCAGTTCACGAGTGATCACTGGACGATTCTCGAGCTCACCGTCCTCAGCCCGTTGCTCGCCGCCACCCTGGCCGGGCCCGCCCTGACCACGGTCTACGTGGTCGTGGCGTTGCTGGCCTGCGTGTTGATGGGCCTGCAGGACGGGCTGTTCGCCGGCAACGAGGGCGGGCTGGCCGCCCAGCTGGTGCGACTCACCGGGGTGGCTGTCGGGGGAGTCATGGCCGTCCTGGTCAGCCGGTACAACACGCGACGTGAGACGAAGCTGCAGAACGTCACCAGGGTCGCCGAGATGGCCCAGCGGGCGATCCTGTCCTGTGTGCCGGTGCTCTCGGGGCAGTTACGGCTGGCCGTCCGCTATGAGAGTGCCGCCGCCGAGGCGATGGTGGGCGGTGATCTCTACGAGGTGGTGGACAGCCCGTGGGGCACCCGGCTGCTGATCGGTGATGTGCGCGGCAAGGGCCTGGACGCGGTCGGGATCGCCAGCCGGGTGCTCGGCTGCTTCCGGGTCGTCGCCCGGCTCCGCCCGGATCTCGGCGCCGTCCTGATCGACCTGGACCGGGAGGTCGCCGAGATCAGCGGCCTGGACGACTTCGTCACCGCCGTCGTCGTGCAGATCCGCGGCGACCGGATGGACATGGTCAACGCCGGGCACCCCGATCCGATCCTGGTACGCCGGACGTCCGCGCGACCGCTGACCGCGGTCAGCAGGCGGCCGCCGCTCGGGCTTCTGGTCGGCGGGGCCGACAGCACCTCGATCGTGATCGAGCCCGGGGACCGGGTGCTGCTCTACACCGACGGCATCGCCGAGGCCCGCCATCCCGGGTCGGGGGAGTTCTTCCCGCTGGTACCGGCCGTGGGCGCGGCGCTGGCCCGGCCCGCCACCCTCGACAACTGCTTGGGTGATCTTGTCGCCCGGGTCCGGGAGTGGACGGGCTCGGCGCTCACCGACGACGTCGCGCTGCTGGTGGCGGAGGTCCTGGGGCCCGGGTCTCTGGCATCGGGGCGCCGCCCGGCGGCCGCTGACCTCGCGGATCCCGTCCGGCCTACTTCTTGGTGACCTTGCCGTCGCAGCTGTAGACGAGGACCTTGCCGTCGCCGTCGTCGTCCGTGTAGTCGACCTTCATGTCGTCGTCCCGGACCCAGCCGTAGGCCTCGGTCCCGTCGAGGCGTGCCCACCACCACGTGTCGTTGGTCTTCGTCACGACGTTGCACCACAGCCAGAACTTCCGGCCCCGCACGAGCGTCACGACCGCTCCGCAGGTGTCCGCCGGGCCCTCTCGCAGGACGCTCGCGTTGATCAGGACGCCGGTCCCGTCACCGTTGGCCCTGGTGGCGGGTTTGGCGGGGCAGCTGAGCCGCTGAGTGGGCGCGGGGGAGACCCGCGGGGCGGCGGGTGCCGCCCGCGGGGTCTCGCCGGTCACCGGCTTCGGGGCGGGAGTCGCGGTCGGCGTCGGCGTGGCCGTGGGCGAGGCTTCGGCAGCCCTCGGCGTCGTCCTCGACTCCCGGCGGATGGCGCCCGGCGACGCTTCGGGGGAGCCCGGACCGTCTGTACCGACCTCCTGCGACGGGGTGACCACGAGCGCGACGGGCTCGCCGCCAGCCGGCTTGGAGGCCAGCCAGAAGAACACCGCGCTGACGGTGACGAGCAGGGCCAGCACGACGGTCACCAGGCGGCGACGCCGACGGCGGCCGCGGCGGCGGGCCCCGGACGGGTCGCCGTCGCCCGAGTCGGACGGGGACGCGGGGTCACCGGCCTGCCGTGGCCCGTCCGACCCGGCTGACCCGGACGCGCCCCCGGCACCCCGCTCGCCCCCGGAGTCCCGAGCGTTCTGGGAGTCCTGGGAGTCCTGTGCGTTCCGTGGCGTGGCCTGCTCGCCTGGGGCGGCCGGGCCGGAGGAGCCGGTGCCCGGAGATCCGGTGGCCGTGCCCGGCCCCGCGGGAGCGCTCGGCTCGGCAGGGCCGTCCGGTGTGGATCTGTCGGGTGGCTGAGCCGGAGCGTTCGCGGGGGCGGAGGGGCCGGCGGCCGCGAGGGCGCCGCGAACCGCGGACGACCCGAACGCGGCCTGCGCACCGTTCATCCCGTTCGCGACGGACTCCGGCATACCCGCGCCGTCCTCAGCACTGGGGGCGGGCGTTCCGAGTCCACCGGAGGTGTCGTAACCGGCCGCGGCACCCGCGGCGTCGAGCCTCCCGGGCTCGTCGGACGCACCGGCCGCGCCCGGCGAGCCGGGTGCGCCGGATGACTCAGGGCCACCGGCGCCGCGACGGCTACCAGGACCACCGGCACCACCAGGGCTACCAGGGCCGCTGAGGCCACCGGAGCCACCGGCCGGTGGGCCGGCCAGGGCTTGTGCGCCGCCGGCCGCGCCGCCGGCGGCGACGCTCGCCGCCCCGATCGCGCGGGGGACGCGGGGTGCGCACAGGGCCCGTGGCTGGCGGGCCGCGTTGAGGGCCCGCGGGGAGTTCCCCGCGTTGAACGCATGGGGCGGATGGGGGGCACGCGCGATGTGGGTGATCGACGCCGACGAGTAGGACGACGCCGAGTGGGGGGCGGCGACGTTGTCGCCCGGCTCGCTCGGGAACGGCGTGCCCAGCGCGTCCATCGCGTCGGGCGCGCCCGTCGGCGCCGACTGGAACGTGGGTGGCGGGACCGCCGACATGCTCGCGGTCGGCGAGGGCACCGTGGAGATCCGGTACCGGGTGACCTCGGCCGCGACCGTGGGCGGCAGCCATCCGCCGCCGGTCTGCAGGTACAGGTCGTCGGTGATCGCGGATCGGCACAGCTCGATGACCTGCGTGGACGTCGGCCGCTCCGCCGGGTCCTTCGCGAGGCAACGGGCGAGTACCGCCCGCACGTTGTCCGGGCAGTGGTCCCAGTCGGGCTGTTGGTGCTCGATGCGGTGGAACACCGCGGCATCTGACCCGAACGGGGGACGTCCGGTCAGGGCGTAATAGGCGGTCGAGCCGAGTGCGAAGACATCGCCCGCGGCGTCGATCTGCTTTCCCCGGACCTGTTCCGGTGACATGAATGCGGGTGTTCCTATGCGTACACCCGTTTGGGTCATGGCCGCGGTCGATGTCTCGATGGCGCGGGCCACACCGAAATCAATGACGCGCGGCCCGTCGTCGGCCAGGATGACGTTGCCGGGCTTCAGGTCGCGGTGGATCACACCCGCCCGGTGTATGGACTGCAGTGCCTCGGCCACGCCCGCGATCAGCATCAGCACGGTCGCCGACGGGAGCGCGCCCTGGCGCACCACGGCGACCGCCAGCGAGGGGGCGGCGACATAGGCTGTGGCGATCCACGGGCGCAGGGCCTCGGGATCAGCGTCGATCACAGGAACGGTGTAGGGCCCCTGAACCCGCCGCGCGATCGCGACCTCTTTCGAGAACCGGCTGCGGAAGTCGGGGTCCGCCGCGAGTTCCGGGCGGGCCACCTTGAGCGCGATCGGACGTCCGCCGGGGGTGTACGACAGGTACACCGCGCCCATGCCGCCTTCGCCGATCCGGGCTCGCAGCAGATATCGGCTCACACTATGTGGATCGTGCGGCGTCAGCGGGGTAAACACCGCATCGCGCACGGGTTCGATCCGACTGGCGGGCGCTGCCGGCTCGCCTGGACCCACCCCGACCGCGCTCTGCGGAGTGTCGCTCATCGTCCCCCTCCCGGGGCCGCGCCCAAATCGAATCGACCATGTCGGAAGAACGACCATGTCGTAAGAAATGGGTTTAAGGCAGTCACGTGCATCTTATGGGTGGCTACCGTGCCAACCGCCTGTTCGGGCGGGTGGTCTGGGTCCGGTCGGGGTGTGACCGTGCGCTCGTGTGGATCGCGTTACGGCCTACTTGACGGCCGCGGTTCGACGGCTTTCGGGCCCATGACCTGCACGGAGTCGAAGCGGCGGGTGCCGGGTGGCCGCAGTGGCGCCCACCGGTCGGCACTTGGTCGGTATCCGGACGGCACCCCGGCCGCGCGTCCGACGGCCCGCCGCATCGCCCGGATGGGTGAGAACCCGCGAGCCCGCCAATGCCGGACGGCGCGACCTCGCGCATGCCCGGATGCGCACAGCACCGGGAACCACACGGAGAGACAGCAGAGGCGAGATCGAATACCAGGGAAAGACAACCGGGCGACCCAGGAGGAAGGGAGGAGGCGCGGCCGTGAAGAACGGCCTGCAGAACGGAGCGGACGAGACGAGGCGGAGCTGATGGGGCGGAGCTGATGGGGCGGAGCGGAGCTGATGAGACGGGCGGATGGGGGAGACTGGCGCTGTGCAGCCGGCCGGTCCCTACCGAGCACTCGGGGCCCGCCGGCCGGGTGCCGGCCGATGACCCGGCGCGTGCTGCTGTTGGGCGGGACCGCCGAGGCCCGGCGGCTCGCCGCCGCCCTCGCCGACCGCGCGGATCTCGACGTGGTCTACTCCCTCGCCGGCCGGCTGAGGCCCCTGACAGTGCCGACGGTGCCGGCGGGGGCCACCGTCCGCAGCGGTGGGTTCGGTGGCCCGGACGGCCTGGTCGAGTTCCTGCGGGAACATGACGTGGCCGCGGTGGTCGACGCGACCCATCCCTTCGCGGCGCGGATCACGGCGGCGGCGGTCGCCGCATGCGCCGCGACCGGCGTGCCGCTGCTGGTGGTGCGCCGTCCCGGTTGGACGGAGAGCGACGGCGACGACTGGCGGCGGGTGCCGTCGCTGCCCGCGGCGGCCGCGCTGCTCGCCGCTGGCCGCCCCGGCGGGCCCGGCGATCCCGGTGAACCGGGCGAGCCCGGAGAGCGGCGCGGTCGCCGGGTGTTCCTCACTGTGGGCCGTTCCGGGGTCGCCGCCTTCGCCGGGCTCGACCACTGGTTCCTGGCGCGATCCGTCGAACCGCCGCCGGGGCCGGTCCCGCGACGGCTGCGCGTCCTGCTCGACCGCGGCCCCTTCACCGTGGATGCGGAGACCGCGCTGCTGCGCCGCCACGAGGTCGACACCGTCGTCACCAAGGACAGCGGCGGCTCACTGACGGCGGCCAAGCTGGTGGCCGCGCGCCGGCTCCGGCTGCCGGTCGTGATGGTCGACCGGCCGCCGCTGCCCCGACAGGCCCGGGTCGTGGCCACGCCATCCGCCGCGGTCAGCTGGGTCACCGACGAGCTGCGCTGACGTGCCCGGGGCTACGAGCGAGCCGCGGGAACCAGCCCGAGCGGCCGCGTCTGCCGGGCGTCGCGCAGGACGGCGCCCCACCACTGGAGCTCGTCCAACAGGATCTTCGCGGCCTCGGTGGGCTCCTGCGGGTCGGTGAGCGTCCCGGCGGCGTCGAACAGCTGGTAGTACCGCGGGAACGAGACGTAGTGGCGCACGGTGTGCGCGTGCAGCTCGCCGAACACCTGCCGCAGGTGCTCGATGGCGAGCAGGCCGCCGCTGGCCCCGCTGTACCCGACGAACCCGATCGCCTTTGCCCGCCACTCCAGGTGGTACCAGTCGATGGCCGCCTTGAGCGACGCCGGATAGCTGCGGTTGTAGTCGGGCGTGACTACGACGTAGGCGTCCGCCGCCGCGACGCGCCGGCTCAGCTCCGCCATGGCGGGGGGACGGGCGAGGTCCGGTGCGAGTGCCGGTGGCACCGCCGGCAGCGCGAGCGGGAGCGGGGTGTCGGCGAGGTCGATCAGGTCGACGGTGAATCCGCCGTGCGCTTCGGCCTGCTCGACGAACCACCGCGCGACCACCGGGCCGAACCGGCCCTCCCGGACGCTTCCGATGATCACAACGAGATTGAGGGTTTCCTCGGGCACCTGACGCGCTCCTTCAGGACTAGACGTCGATTTCGATACGAGACGTCGATCCGGCCACGCCGTCGATCCGGCGGCGCGGAATGTCGATCCGGCGCAGCCGTCGATCCGGCAACGCCGTTGATCTGGTGCCGCCCACGGTGGCGCGCCGCGGCCGGTGCCGGGAAGGCCGGCCGGAGGCTGGTAGTGAGAGGGCCACGATCCGTCCGTCGCGGTGGGTTACGGTCGTGGCTATGGCCGGCAACGAACTGGGTCTCTTCCTGCGGGCCCGGCGCGAGGCCGTCCACCCGTCGGACGTCGGCCTGCCGGTCGGCTCCCGCCGGCGCACCCCGGGGCTGCGCCGCTCCGAGCTGGCGACGCTCGCCGGCGTCAGCGTGGAGTACGTGACGCGCCTCGAACAGGGCCGTGATCGCCGGCCCTCCGCCGCGGTGCTGGCCACCCTCGCCGACACGCTGCGCCTCACCCCGCGCGAGCGGGTCCACCTGCACCGGCTCAGCAAGGGAGCCGAGGGCGGATTCACCTGCGGGGTGGGCGCGGCGCCGGCCCGCGCGGTGCGCCCGACTGTGCGGGCGCTGTTGGCGCACCTCGAGCCGGCCGCCGCGGTGCTGCTCAACCGGGTGAGCGACGTGCTCGCCTACACCCCGGCCTACGAGCGGCTCGCTCGTCCGATCGGCCTGCTGGACGACTCGCCCCGTTCCGGCGCCGTGCCGAACCTGGCCCGCTTCGTCTTCACCGACGAGCGGGCGCGCCGGGCCTGGCCCGACTGGGGCCAGGTCGCGGACGACCAGGTGGCCGCGCTCAAGCAGGGTCCCTTCCTGGCGGACCGCTACGTCGCGGTGCTCGCCGACGAGCTCACCGTCACCGCCGGAGCGGCCTTCGTCGAGCGGGTCGCCTCGGTGCCGGGCCTGCCCGCGGCCAGCGGCGTCATCCGCCTCGCTCATCCCGAGGCGGGCGAGCTGCGACTGGCCTTCGAGACGCTGGAGCTGCCCGCCGACGACGACCTGCGCCTCGTCGTGCAGCTACCGGCGGACGGGCCGACCGCCGCTGCCCTGGACCGGCTGCGGGTAGGCCGATCCCCGCTGCGCGCGGTGCCCGGCTGAGTCGAACATGCCGCCGTGCCGCGGGTGACCACCCGGCGGCGGTGACCGCCGGGTGGAAATCCACCGCAACGGTGGCTCCGTGTGATCCTTGAAAACGTCCGTCCGCTCTGTGCGGACCTACTGCTCCGGTGCGCACCCGGCGCCGCGGCACGGGGAGTGCCGGACATGGCCGGACGGCCCGGCGCGCCCACCTGTGGGCGAGGCGGAATGACGCTGGCAGCATGCGTGGTTGAAGTCTCCGCACCGCGCCGCGAATCGGCGTCCTGACTGATCGTAGGGTGGACCTATGGCAGCGCACTTTGATCTCGTCGTCCTAGGCGGAGGTCCTGGCGGCTACGTCGCGGCGATCCGGGCGGCCCAGCTCGGGCTGTCGGTCGCGGTCGTCGAGGAGAAGTACTGGGGCGGCGTTTGCCTGAACGTCGGGTGCATCCCCTCGAAGGCGTTGCTGCGCAACGCCGAGCTCGCGCACCTGTTCGCCCACGAGGCGAAGACCTTCGGTATCTCCGGCGAGGTGAGCTTCGACTTCGGCGCCGCCTTCGACCGCAGCCGCCAGGTCGCCGAGGGGCGCGTCAAGGGCGTGCACTTCCTGATGAAGAAGAACAAGATCACCGAGTTCACCGGCCGCGGTACCTTCCGTGACCCGAACACCCTGGACGTCGCGCTCTCCGCCGGCGGCACCGACCAGGTGAGCTTCGACCACGCGATCATCGCGACGGGTTCCCGGGTCCGGCTGCTGCCCGGCGTCGAGCTCTCCGACAACATCGTCACCTACGAGACGCAGATCCTCACCCGCGAGCTGCCGCGGTCGATGGCGATCGTCGGCGCCGGGGCGATCGGCATGGAGTTCGCCTACGTCCTGCGCAACTACGGCGTGGACGTCACGATCATCGAGTTCCTCGACCGCGCGCTGCCGAACGAGGACGCCGACGTCTCCAAGGAGATCGTCCGCCAGTACAAGAAGCTCGGCGTGCCGATCCTGACCTCGACCAAGGTCGAGACGGTGACGGACAACGGCTCCTCGGTGACCGTCGAGTACACCGGCAAGGACGGCGCCCGGGGCTCGCTCGAGGTGGACAAGGTCCTCATGTCCATCGGGTTCGCGCCCAACGTCGAGGGCTTCGGCCTGGAGAACACCGGCGTGGCGCTCACCGACCGCGGCGCGATCGCGATCGACGACCACATGCGCACCAACGTCGAGCACATCTACGCCATCGGCGACGTGACGGCGAAGCTCATGCTGGCGCATGTCGCCGAGGCTCAGGGCGTCGTCGCGTCCGAGACCATTGCCGGTGCGGAGACGGTGATGCTCGGTGACTACCGGATGATGCCGCGGGCCACCTTCTGTCAGCCCCAGGTCGCCAGCTTCGGTCTCACCGAGGCACAGGCACGGGAGGAGGGCCACGACATCAAGGTGGCGAAGTTCCCGTTCACCGCGAACGGCAAGGCCCACGGCCTGGGCGACCCGAACGGCTTCGTCAAGCTGATCTCCGACACGAAGTACGGCGAGCTGCTCGGCGGCCACCTGATCGGCCCGGACGTCTCCGAGCTGCTGCCCGAGCTGACGCTGGCCCAGAAATGGGACCTCACCGCGCTCGAGCTCGCCCGCAACGTGCACACCCACCCGACGCTGAGCGAGGCGTTGCAGGAGGCGATCCACGGCCTCGCCGGCCACATGATCAACCTCTGACGGGCCGGCGATGAGGATCAACCTGACCAGCGTCCTGGTCGACGACCAGGACAAGGCGCTGCGCTTCTATATCGTCCACCAGCACTGACTGCAGCCAGCTGGCCGGCGGCGGCCGGAACGGGGCTGGCGGGCCGGCGGCGAACAGGCCCGGCTACCGCCGCCGCCGTGCCGGGCCGGCTGGCGCCGGCCGCGGCGGGTGCGGGCGGGCTCAGGCGGAGGCCAGGTAGGCCGCCGCCTTCTCCGGGTCGAGGAACCAGTCCTGGAAGTCGGACGGATTGTCGAAGCCGTTCACGAACCGCCGGGCGACCGTGGGGTTCGCCTGCGCGGCGCCGAGGATCTGCTGCACGTGCGGCGGCGGGGGCTGCAGCAGGGCGTTCGTCCAGACCGTGACGTCCTGCGCGCTCGCCCAGTAGCGGTCGAAGGCGGCCTGCATCCACGCCTGGTCGAACGGCTTGGCACCGTGCTCGAGAATGCTGTCCAGGTAGGACGCGGCGCACTTCGCGGCGTTGTTCGAGCCCTGGCCGGTGATCGGGTCGTTCGCCACGACGACGTCGGCCATCCCGAGCACCGCCCCGCCCGACGGCAGGTTGCCCACCGGCCGCCGCACGACGGGCGTGTACCCGCCGGAGAGGGTCGCGTGGGCGTCGGTGAGCTCGACCTTCGCGCAGCGCTCGTACTCCCAGGGCAGGAACCGCTCGATGAGGTCCAGGATGCGGCGCAGGTGCTCGTCGGGCTTCGGGTGGTCGTCCCAGCAGTCCAGCGGACCGCCCGGGATCCCCTCGAAGAAGAGGATGTCGCAGTTCCCGCTCAGCGTGTAAGCCGGGATCATGAACAGCTCGCCGACGCCGGGGATGATGTTGAATCGCACGCCCGGCGCGGTGGGATGCTCCGGCCTGGGCGCCAGGCCGTGCACGTACGCGAGTGACAGCGCGCGCTGGGGTGAGGTGTACGGCGAGCGGGCGGCGTCGCGGTCGAACAGGCCGACCAGCTCGCCCTTGCCGGCGGCGACCACGACGAGGTCGTAGAGCTCGGCGAGCCCGTTCAGGTCGGCCGTGGTGACACCGTGCAGGATGAGCTTGCCGCCGCGCTCCTCGAACAGCTCGGCCCAGCCGGCCATCTTGACCCGCTGGTCGACCGACTGCGCGTAGTGGTCCAGCGGGGAGAACCAGTCGAGAGGCCGGCTGCCGTCCGGCCCCGCGATCGAGACCCCGAGGCCCTCGATGCGGACGGTGTCGTCCTCCCAGAGGTTGAGCCCGTGGTCGCGCTCGGCCTGCAGCGCGCTGTGGAACATCGCCTGGGTCGACATCACCCGGCCCCGGCGGATCTCCTCGGGGGAGCGCGCGGACATCACCGTCACGTCGTAGTCGTGCTCGCGCAGGGTCAGGGCCAGCTGCAGGCCCGACTGGCCCGCGCCGACGATCAGGATCTTACGCATGCGTCCGTGTCCTCCTGGGTTCCGGGACCTGGGCCAGTGACATCGTGTGAACAACCAGGTCCCGCAGCACCTGGGCCGTCGACGCCGTCTCGCGGGCGTCGCAGGTGACGAGCGGGATGTCCGGGCGCAGCGCGAGTGCCTCCCGGACCTCCTCGACGTCATGCCACAGCTTTCCCTCGAAACGATTGACGGCGACGATGTACGGGACCGTCGAATCGTTCTCGAAGTAGTTCAGCGCGGCGAAGGACTGGTCGAGGCGGCGGCTGTCGACGAGAACGACCGCGCCCAGCGCGCCGCGGGACAGGTCGTCCCAGAGGAACCAGAAACGGGGCTGGCCCGGGGTGCCGAACAGGTACAGCACCAGATCCGGGAACAGCGAGATCCGGCCGAAGTCCATCGCGACCGTCGTCGTGCTCTTCGCACCGCTCATCGACAGGTCGTCGATGCCTTCGCTGGCCTCGGTCATCCACGCCTCCGTGTTGAGTGGAGGCACCTCCGAGATCGACCTGACCAGCGTCGTCTTCCCCACTCCGAACCCTCCCGCGATCACGATCTTCGCGGAGATCGCCGTGGCGGGGTCAAGTCCGTCGGCGTCGGTCGGGATCATGTCCACCCCGCACCGCCGTCCGGGTCGGGAGGTGCGTCAGACCGGGAGCTCCCGCAGGCCACTGAGAATCCTTTCGAGCACGTTTCGATCGTGGTGGTAGGTGTGGGCCGTGGGGTGGATGAGAATCGCTCCCTGCGCGGCCAG
This sequence comes from Parafrankia sp. EAN1pec, assembly GCF_000018005.1. Classification (GTDB taxonomy): domain Bacteria; phylum Actinomycetota; class Actinomycetes; order Frankiales; family Frankiaceae; genus Parafrankia; species Parafrankia soli. Next base: position 6,617,962 of record NC_009921.1, on the reverse strand, counting down.
ATCGCTGATCAGGACGCGGACCACCCCGAGCGGGATCGACAGCATCACCGAGAGCTCGGCGATGGACAGCTGCGACCGGGCGCGCTCGTACAGCGCCTTGGACTCGGGCATCAACGTGTCGCTGAGCGTCGGGTCGTAGCTCGGCACCGAGACCAGCGTCTCGACGAGCAGGTGATGGCGGGCCCTCGTCCGGCCCCCGGTGAGGGCGTAGGGGCGGATCCGCTTGCTGCGCGGGCCACGCCTCGGCCGTCCGTTCTGTGCGGAGTCTTCAGGCATGCTCTTCACGATTCTGGTCCGTCACCCGTCCTGGTCCGGTGCGTTGGTTCGCCGCGGCGGATCATCCGTGCGGTGATCCGCCGTGTTGGCCCGGCTCAGCTCGGTACCTGACGTCCGACCAGGACGCGGCGCAGGTCCGCGCGCCGGTCCGGGGTGAGCGCGTGGCCGGCGTGCAGTACGAACTGCGTCATCTCGTAGCCGACCACCTTCATGTCGCAGTCCGGTCCGGTCAGCACGGCGAGTCCCGCTCCCTCGTCGATGCTCATGAACAGGAAGTAGCCGCCGCTGAGCCGCACGATGATCTGCTCGCAGGTTCCGCGGTCGAACAGCGTCGCGCTGTTGCGGGCAAGGCTGAGCATCGCGCTGGCTATCGCCGCCAGCTGGTCCCGCTCCGCCGAGCTCACCCCATCGGACGCGGTGAGCGACAGGCCGTCGGACGAGAGGATCAGGGCATGGGTGACGCCGTGGACCTTGCCGACGAAGTCATTGATCAGCCAGCTGAAGTCGTGGTCCGGCTGGCGATTGGTCTGATCCGTCACGGATGTGTCCTCAGTCCCCTCGCTGGTGTTCGTGGGCGATCCGTTCGCCTTCGCTGAAGGCGTCGAGATCCGCAAGTAGTCTCGCGTGGTCCGTGGCCCGGGCCGAAAGCGCCTGTGTGGCCGTCGATCCGCCCTCCTCCGCGGGAGGGACGCCTGCCGTGCCTGTCGCGTCTTCCTGGTCTTCCGTGGACGCCGCGGCGGGTGTCGACGGCGCGGGAGCCGCCGCGGGTGTTGCGGGCACCGCAGCCGCGGTGGAGGCGGGTGCCACGGGCGGGGGTGCCACGGGCGGGGGTGCCACGGGCGGGGGTGCCGCGGGCGCGGTGGCTGCCGCGGGCATGGTGGCTGCCGGTGCCGTGGCAGCGGGTGGGCGCGCGCCGTCGCCGGCGGGGTTCTTGAGGCTGCGCGACACCCGGCGGGGGAGACCGCTCGCGGTCGTGCCGCCGATCAGGGAGTCCGCCGTGGGGGGTGTGGCCGGAGTCGCCGCATCCTTGCTCGGCGCTGGCACCGGCCTGGCCGACGCGCTGCCCGCGCGGGTGAACAGCGTGGATTCGCGTACGTGGCCCGCTCCGTTGCCGGACCGTTTCACGCCCGGCGCCCGGCCCTGGACGTCCGCCCGCGGCTGACCGTCGCGCGTGGCGGGACGCGCGGACGGACCCGGCGCGGCTGGGTCGCCGCCGCGGATCGCCACGGTCTGCGTACCCGACCAGCTGCCCTCGGGCAGTTCACAGATCAGGGGGGAGGGGATGAGCACCGAGGCGGTCGTCCCGTGGGGGTGGCGGCGATCGAGCCAGATCCGCAGGTCGTGGCGAATCGCGAGCCGGCGCACCACGGCCAGGCCCATGTGGCGCACCGCGTCGTCGTCCAGGACGGGATCGCCGGCCAGCCGCTCGTTGAGCTGCCGCAGCCGGTCCGGCGGGAGCCCGATGCCCTCGTCCTCGACCCGCAGCAGCGCGCTGCCCAGCTCCGTGAGGTGCACGCCGACCCGTACCGGCGCGGTCGGGGGAGACGACTTGGTCGCGTTGTCCAGCAGCTCTGCCAGCAGCCGTCCGACGTCCTCGGCGGCGAAGCCGACCACACCGAGCGGGACCACCCGGCCGATCGTGATCCGCGAGTAGTGGTCGATGGACGACATCGCCGCGCGCACGACGTCGACCAGCGCGGCCGTGTCGGACGAGGCGTCGCCGGCGTCACGGCCCGCGAGCACCCGCAGGTTCTCGGCGTTGCGGCGCAGCCGGGTGGCGAGGTGGTCCAGCCGGTACAGCTCGGCGAGGCGGTCGGTGTCCTCCTCCTTGGCCTCCATGTCCTCAAGCTGCGAGAGCAGGGAGTCGACCAGGTTGAGGTCGCGCAGCGCCACGTCCGCGCAGATCGCGGAGAGCGCCTCGGCCGCGGGCGGCGCCGTCACGGCCGACCCGTTGCCCGGGGATGCTGCCGGGGACGTCTCGGCCCGCGTGGCGTGGGCCGACTGGTCCGCGGCGCTGGTGCTGATGCCGGTGCCGCCGCGGCGGGCCGGTCGCCTCACCCCGGCGTCCGCCGCGGGGATTCCCGGCCGAACCCACGGCTCGTTCGCGGACCTTCCGCCATGGGCCGCGGGGCGCCTGACGAGGCCGGCGGGGGCCGGCTGCTCCGGCCGGGGCAGGGGAGTCAGGAGATCACCACCCCGCAGCTGGGCCGCTATGCCGCGGGAGCCACCCAGGAGCGCGCGGGATCGGTTGAGCAGGTCTCGTGCCCGCGTCGTCATCGCGTCTCACATGCTCTCGTCGGGTACGGGTTCTACCCGCTTCTGCCAACCCCCGTCGGGGAGCTATGCAACCAGACGCCCCGGTTTGCGTCCAACCTGTGCCCATCGCGGCCGGCGCGCCTCGGCCCGGATGCCGCGTGTCGTTGTTTTCGGTTCATTCACGCCGGCGCGTGATGTGCTCGTTTGACCACGACCGATGTCTTCCAACGTCCACCGCCCCGGGTGCGCGGGGTCCTGACCGTGGACAATTCTTTGACAATTGTCCTGACCTGTCGGTCGCGATCGGTCTCTGTTGGGGTACAGCGATGCCGCCGGGGCCCGGTGCGGGCGGCCGCGCTGTCCGGCCGAGTTGTCGGTGGGCCGCCGTAGGATGCGCGCGTCCTGCCGGTTCGCGGCCCAGGAGCGCCGATGCCCGAGTTCACAGGCTTCCCCGTCGAAGCGTTGATCTTCTTCGAGGGCCTCGAGGCCGACAACAGCAAGGCGTACTGGACGGATCATCGCGACACCTACGAGAAGGCCGTCCGGGCCCCGATGCTCGCCCTGCTCGACGCCCTCGAGCCGGAGTTCGGCGCACCGCACGTTTTCCGTCCGCACAGGGACGTTCGATTCTCGAAGGACAAGTCGCCCTACAAGACCGCCATTGGCGCCCACAGCGAGCGGGGTGGCTACGTCCAGGTCTCCGCACGCGGGCTGATGATCGCGGCCGGTTACTGGCAGACCGCGCCCGACCAGGTGGAGCGGCTGCGCGCCGCGGTCGCCGACGACCGGACGGGGCCGCGGCTCGAGGTGCTGGTGCGCGAGCTGCGGGAGGCGGGGTACGAGGTCTCGGGCACGACGCTCAAGACCCGGCCGCGGGGCTACGACGCGGATCATCCACGCATCGAGCTGCTGCGGCATCGGACCCTCACGGCGGCCCGTGACTTCGGTGAGCCGCCGTGGCTGGCCGAGCCGGAGTGCGCCGAGCACGTGGCGGCGGGCTGGCGGGAGACGCGCCGGCTGACCGGCTGGCTCGACGACCACGTCGGCGCGTCCCGCCTGCCCGCCGCCCGCCGCGGTTCCCGGTGAGCCCGCGCTGTCGATCAGAACGACCCGGGGTCACTCACCGAGGGCTCCCCGTGTGCACACGCGCCGAATCCGGGTGTGCACACGGGGCCGGTCGGCCGGGCTGCCGACCGATGCCTGGCCGGACTAGTTGACCGTCTGGAACCTCCACCCCTGGTCCTGGCGGAAGATGGGCGAGAGCGCCACCATCGGCGGATAGATGAGTGCCGGGTGCAGCCCGATGGTCAGGTCGCTGTCCACGGCTCCGATGACGAAGGAGCCCGGCCTGGGGCCCTGCTCGATCCGCCACTCGCGACGCTGCGGAAACGGGCGCACCAGCTCGAACGTGTCAGGGTCACCGTCGAAACCGAGGAAGAGCTGGTCGGACGTCTGCTGGATCGTGTATGTGTCATTATCCGTGCGTCGGACCTCCCATTCCTGGCCGCGTCCGTTCTCGGGCAGAATAACGCTGCGATCGCGGCCTTCCGCGGTGAGAAACTGATTGTTGTCAAGGCCGATCCGGTAAACGCCATCGGTAACCGTTGCCACGTTGTTCCCGCTTTCTGTCGTGGACCGTCGCTCGGTAATTCTGCCCGGCAACGCGGGAGTGGGCCGGTAGCGACGCACGCGAATCGCGGCATGGTTCCGAGCGGCCTGCCGAAAGGAGGTCAGACCGAGGCCACCGTCACATCGCCGGGGAAAATATGCGAACGGCTTTCATGCTCCACCGGGGTGACGGGCGCCCGTGTCGGTATTCGACTCCGGTTTCGTGGGGCTTGTTCCTCTCAGTGCGGGAAGGGGTGCGGATCCTCGGCGGTCCGTGACCTCGAGCACGACCTGCGTGGCGGTGGCGAGGCCGACGGGACGTCCGACGCCTCCGACCCGCAGGCTTACGGCGGCATCGATCAGGTGGCGCCCGGTGGGCAGCCCCGGACTGGTCAGCCGGATGACCGCGGCGTGCGCGGAGAGCTGCCCCTGGGCGCGGAGCACCGTCCCGCCCGGGTCGGTCCCGTGCTCGGCGCTCCCCGCGGCGCCGGGCGCGGCATCGCCGGGCCGGACACCTGCGACGGCGTGGTACTCCAGCGGCCCGGTGGGCAGCGGGCGGGCGGGGGCGAAGCCGACCGACAGTGCGACGGTGAACGGTTCCCCTGGGCGAGGCCCGGCGGGTTCGACCTGAACGCCGAGCCGCACAGGGAGCGGTTCCAACCCGCTGAGCGGTTCCGAGCTGCTGAGCGGTTCCAAGGCGGCGGGCGGGTCCAATGTGCTGAACGGGCCCGACATGTTGAGCGGGTCGGGGGCGCCGTCGGTGCCGAGTGCTGCCTGGCCGCCCGCGTCGCCGCCGGCCGGAGCCGTCGGGGCGAGCCGGCCGGCACGAGCCTCGATGAAGGCGATCACCTTGGACGGCTCCCAGCCCGGCCAGCGCATCGGGGTGTTCTCGCGTGCGTGCTGCACGCTGGTGCTGCGGACGCCGTCGCAGTCGAGGAGGAGGCGCACCACGAAGCTCTCCTCGCGCTGGGCCTCGTCGCTGTCAGGTGCCATCGGTGCCCTCCACGGTCCACCTCCATGAATGGGATCCCCGGGACGGGGAGGCCGCGCGCCACCGGCACGGGGCGCGCGGCCTCCGTCGGAGCGGGGTGGGCGCCCGGCGCGCCCGGTGACCTCCTAGGCGTAGATCTCGATGATCTTGGGCAGGGTGAAGACGGTGAGCGGGTAGTGGAGCAGGTTCCCGTTGTTGTTCAGCCTGAACGTGACGATGGCGCCGAGCTGGTAGACCCCGGCCGCCAGCGTGTTGGCAGGCACCGTGCGCTCGGTGTCGGCGCGGCGGTAGCCGAGCTGGCCGTGGGTCGTCGACTCGACCCGCGACGGGATCGGGTTCGCCGGGGCGGGGCTCCCCAGCCCGTTCACCCAGTACCGGACCGAATAGCGCAGAATTCCGACGAGGAGCCCGTTGAGGGCGCCGGCAAGGTCGAAGTCGATCCACACGGTGAACGGATCGCCGACTCTGATGATGTTGGTTGGCGCGACTCCGTTCGAGTCCTCGATCGACACGTAGTCGTCCGCGGTGATCTGCCCGACGGGCTCGCCTACCTGGGTCATTCGCTGGTTCCTCCTGAGATGTGGCCGCTGTTGACGGCAACGAATTCCGGGTTCGGATCCTGTCTACCCGCGGGCGATTAACGATCTTGCTCGGGTGGCTTAAGGGGGCGGTCAGGCCGGTTAATCGGCTGTACCGCGGGCTCGGCAGGGTGCGGTAACCGCTGCTCGCCCCCATTAACGCCTGCCGGGAACCCGGTTGGGATTCTCACCGGCCGCTGGTATTGGGGCTCGTGCCACCCGTGCCGCGGTGGCGGCCTCCCGGCGTGGTTGCGCGTAGCCGGGGTTCGCCGGCCGTCCACGGCTGAAGTGGTGGATTTGGTGGCGCTGTCCGCACGCCCGGCGCGGACCTCACCACTTCCTGACCGAACGGTGATATGGATGTGGATGTTCTTTCGTTGTCTTTACGGTGTCTTCACTGTCGGCTGCATGGGGGATGCATGCTCGCGGGCAAGGTGCTGGAACCTCTCGGAGCTGAGCCGGTGGCGGCGCATTCTTTGTTTGTCGACGCGGTGACCGGCGGCGTCACCGTGTTTGTCGCGCCACCCGGCACGCTGCTCACCGACGGGCTCGCGGCCGCGCTGGAGGCGGTCGGCCGGACACCGGTCTGGCTCCGGCTGGGCGTCGAGGACCGCGATCCGGCGACCTTCCTGGCAACGATGATCACCGCGGTGCGGCGCAGGGCCCCCGGGTTCGGCGCCACCCTGCTCACGCGGGTGCGGGCGTGGCCGGGCCCGGTGCACGGGTGGGACGACATCTTCCGGCGGCTCGGCGCGGAGCTGGCCGAGCGGCTCCCGCCCGACTCGGCGCTGGTCCTGGAGCATGCAGACCGGATCGATCCGCACGGGCCGTCGTTACGCCTCGCGTGCGGCCATGTTCTGGGCGCTCTGCCCGAGGCGACGCCCCGCGTCCTGATCGGCCACGACGCGCTCCCGAGCACCGAGGCGCTCGGGGACGCCCGCCGGCCGCCGGCCGAGCACGCCCGGCTGCACCCGTCGGAGGTGGAGCTCCCCGGCAGGCTCGGCCTCTGGCGGCGCCACGCGGGGGTGCTCCTCTGCCGGTCCGCCGCCCTCCGGCACGCTGTCGACTTCGTGTGCGCCACGATGCCGGAAGGTGATCTGGCGCGGGCCCTACGCGGCCGGACACTCGTCGGTGTGCTCACCGCGCTGGCCCGAGCAGTCCTCGCGGGAGCCACCGGTGCGGGCCGTCGCATGCTCGCGCGGCTGCTGCACGTCGAGTACATCGTCCCCGAGGCGGACCGGCATCAACTCGCCGAGGTGGCGGGACCATGGTTCCAGCCGTTGATCGGCGACTGGTCACGACTGCGCACCGTCTGGCGTGCGCCGCTGCTCGCCGCGCTGGCCGAGGACGCGTCGCTGGACCGCGAGACCCTGCGCGGCACCGCGCTCGAGCTTCTGCGGGCAGGTGCTCCGGAACGGGCGATCCCCATGCTGCTCGAGTTCGACGATCGCGCGGTGGCGGCGCGGGCGCTGGCCAGGGTCGCCGCCGACATGATCGCCGCCGGCCAGTGGGTGACAGTCGGCGGATGGCTGGACCAACTGCCGCCCGAGGCTGTCGAGGCGGAACCGGATCTGCTCGACGCGGCCGCGCACGTCGCCTCGGCCCGGGGCCAGCAGGACCCCGCCCGTCATCGGTCCCACGCGGCGGCCGCCGCGGTCTCCGAGACGGACCGGCTGGCCCGGCGGCTGGCGGACATCCGGCGGGACCGGCGCCTGCATGCCGAGGCCGAGGCCGCGCTCGCCCGGTCTGAGGACGAGACGACGGCGCTCCTGCACGCGCACATCGCGAGCGTGTCCGACGGCCCCGGCCCCAGGGCGCCGAGGGCCGACGGCGCCACGCCGGGCTCCGTGTCGTTCGGCCTGGTGCCGGGGCCCAGGCACCCGGGTCCGGAGGCGATCCGCCGGGTCGACTCGCCCACGGGTCCGCCCACGGGTCCGCCCGCGGGCCGGCTGAACGTGGGCGGACCCGTCCCCCCGGACGCGGCGGGGCGGGTGGAGATGGCCGTGCACGTGCTGGGGCCACTGTCGGTGATGGTGGACGGGCGGCCTGTGCGGGGGTGGGGGGCCCGGCCCCGGTCCCTGCTGGCTTACCTGGTGATCCACCGGGCGGACCTGCCCCCGCGAGAGGTCGTCACCGAGGCGCTGTGGCCCGGCGCGGACCTGCCCGCAGCGCGGAACAACATTCAGGTGGCCGTGTACGGCGCGCGGCGGGCCCTGCGTGAGGCCGTCGACCGGCAGGTCATCGTGTTCGAGCGCGGCGTGTACCGGCTGGCCTCCGACATCGCGGTGGCCGTCGACCTCGACGAGTTCGACGGCCATGTCCAGGCCGGGCAGCGGCTCGCCGGCGCGGGGCACGTCGAGCACGCCATCGCCGAGCTGGAGGCGGCGACCGCGCTGTACCGGGGCGACTTCCTCGCCGACGCGCGTTCCGAAGACTGGGCCGTGCTGCGCCGCGAACAGCTCAGGCTGGCCTACCTGGAGGCGCTGGACCGGCTCAGCTCGCTGTACCTGGAGACCAGGCAGTACTCGGTCTGCGCGCTGCTGTGCCGGCAGATCCTGGAACGCGACCCGTGCCGGGAGGACGCCCACCGCCGCCTCATGCGCTCCTACGCCCGGCAGGGGCAGCCGCACCTGGCGCTGTTGCAGTTCCGGACCTGCGCCGACGTCCTCGCCCGCGAGCTGCGCGTCGCGCCGGGACCGGCGACAGCGCGCCTGCACGAGCGGATCCGCCGGCACGAGCCCGTCTGAGCGTCGCCGCGCTCCGCTCTCCCGCCGCAGCGATGGCCGCGCCGCGCCGTGGGCCGGTCCGTTGTGGGTCAGTCCGTGGGCGTGGCGCTACACAGCGGGAGGATGTGTTCGCCGTACTTGGCCAGCTTGTTCTCGCCGACGCCGTTCACCGTCGCGAGCTCGGCGAGCGAGGAGGGCGCGCGGGTGGCGATCTCGCGCAGCGTCGCGTCATGGAAGATCACGTAGGCGGGAACGCCCTGTTCCTTGGCGGTGGCGCCCCGCCAGGCGCGCAGCCGTTCGAACAGCGGCGCCGCCTCCGCGGACAGTTCGACCGGCTCGGCCCGGCGTGCCTTCGTCGCCGAGGAGCTGGTGGCCTTCGCCGGTCGCTTCGGTTCGCGCCGCATGGAGACCGTCCGCTGCCCGCGCAGGACGTCCGCGCTCGCGTCGGTGAGGACGAGCGTTCCGTGCTCACCCTCGACGGCCAGCAGCCCCTGGGCCAGCAGCTGGCGGACCACGCCACGCCACTCGGCCTCGCTGAGCTCGGTGCCGATGCCGAAGACCGTCAGCGAGTCGTGGCCGTGCTGGTTGACCTTGGGTGTGCGCCGGCCCAGCAGGATGTCGACGATGTGGCCGGCGCCGAACTTCTGCCGGCGTTCCCGCTGCAGGCGCAGCACCGTCGACAGCAGCTTCTGGGCGGGCACGGTCGCCTCCCAGGACTGCTGCGGGTGCAGGCAGGCGTCGCAGTTGCCGCAGGCGCTCGACCCCTGCTGCCCGAAGTACGCCAGCAGGCCGACCCGGCGGCACTCGATGGTCTCGCACAGTGCGAGCATCGCGTCGAGGTGGGAGTTGAGCCGCCGGCGGTGCGTGGCGTCGCCGTCGGAGGCGTCGATGAGCCGGCGCTGCTGGACCACGTCCTGCAGGCCGTACGCGAGCCAGGCGGTGGAGCGCAGCCCGTCCCGGCCGGCGCGGCCGGTCTCCTGGTAATAGCCCTCTACCGACTTCGGTAGGTCGAGGTGGGCGACGAAGCGGACGTCCGGCTTGTCGATGCCCATCCCGAAGGCGATCGTGGCGACCATGACCAGGCCGTCCTCACGGAGGAAACGGGCTTGGTGCTCGGCGCGGACGCGTGCTTCGAGGCCGGCGTGGTAGGGCAGCGCGGCGATCCCGTTCGACACCAGGAACTCCGCGATCTTCTCGACCGACGCCCGGGACAGGCAGTACACGATGCCCGCGTCGCCGGGGTGCTCGGTGCGCAGGAGCTCCAGCAGCTGTGCCTTCGGGTCGTTCTTCGGCACGATGCGGTACTGGATGTTCGGCCGGTCGAAGTCGGCGACGAAATGGCGGGCGTTTCCCAGCCCGAGCCGGTTCGTGATCTCCTGGTGGGTCGCCGGGGTGGCGGTGGCGGTCAGTGCGACGCGCGGCACCTGCGGCCAGTGCTGGTGCAGCTCGGAGAGCAGGAGGTAGTCGGGCCGGAAGTCGTGCCCCCACTGCGCGACGCAGTGCGCCTCGTCGATCGCGAACAGCGCGATCTCGCCCTGGTCGAGGAGCTCGATCGTCGCGCGTACCCGCAGCCGCTCGGGGGCCAGGTAGAGCAGGTCGAGCTCGCCGGCGAGGAACGCGGACTCCACCGCGCGGCGCTCGTCGGCCTGCTGGGTGGAGTTGAGGAACCCCGCCCGGACCCCGAGCGCCAGCAACGCGTCGACCTGGTCCTGCATCAGCGCGATGAGCGGGGAGATGACGACGCCGGTGCCAGGCCGGACGAGCGCCGGGATCTGGTAGCACAGCGACTTGCCGCCGCCGGTCGGCATGAGGACCAGCGCGTCGCCACCGCCGACGACGTGATCGATGATCTCCTGCTGGCCGTCGCGGAAGGACTCGTAGCCGAAGACGCGGCGGAGCACTTCCACGGCGTCACGCGGGACGCGAACCGAGGGCGAGGTCACCGCGCCACTGTAGAAGGCCTCACGGGACGAGGGTGACGCGAGTTCGCGCCTGTGGACAACCCGTTCCCGACCCGCCCGTTGTCCCCAGCGGGGAACCGGCTCAGGCTGACGAACGGATCACCAGCTCCGTCGGCAGGATCACCGACGCCGTGTCGCCGGTGGGATCGGCGATGCGCCGCAGGAGCTGGTGCACCATCTCCGCGCCGAGCCGCTCCACCGGCTGGCGGACGGTCGTCAGCGGCGGGTCCGCGTAGACCGCCGGCGCCGCGTCGTCGAAGCCGACGACGGCGACGTCGTCGGGAACCCGCCGCCCGGCGGCCCGCAGCGCGCGCAGCACGCCGAGGGCCATCAGGTCGGAGGCTGCGAACACCGCGTCGATCGTCGGGTGCTCCGCCAGCAGCCGGGCCGCCGCCGCCTGGCCGCTGGCCTCGGTGAAGTCGCCGGTCTCGACCCGGGTGGCCGAGGCCGGCAGGTTCGCGTCGCGGGCCGCCTGCGTGTAGCCGGCCAGGCGGTCGACGCCCACGCTCATGTCCACCGGCCCGGCGACGGTCGCCAACTCGCGGCGGCCCGTCGCGACGAGATGGCGCACGGCCTGCCGGGCGCCGCCCACGTTGTCGGCGTCGACCGAGTCGACCGGGTCGCCGGTGAGTAGCCGTCCCGCCATCACCAGTGGGACCCCGGCGCCCGAGACCGACATCGGCATGATGTCGTCCCCGTGCAGGGAGATCAGGAGCACTCCGTCGACGTGGCCGTTGCCGACGTAGCGCAGCGCCCGGTCGCGCTGCCGGTCACCCTGCACCTGTAACAGGACGAGCTGGAGCTGGGTGACGCTCAGCGCCTGGTTCACTCCGCGCAGCACGCTGGCGAAGAACGGGTCGGCGAACACCGTGTCGGGCCGCTCGTGCACGATCAGCACGATCGTGTCCGTCCGCCTGGTCACCAGGCTGCGGGCGGCCTGGTTCGGCACGTAGCCGAGCTCGGCGATCGCCCTGGTGACCGCGGCGTGCGCCGCGGGGGAGACGCGGAGCGACCCGTTCACCACCCGGGAGACCGTCGCCCGCGACACCCCCGCCAGCTCGGCGACGGCCTCCAGCGTCGGCGCCTGGCGGGTCCGGGCCGGTGGCTCCGGCGTCACCGCGTCCCGCTTGCCGCGCGGTGCTCCCGGATCAGCCGCGAGTACCACAGCCCGCTGGACTTCGGCGTGCGCACCAGGGACTCGAAGTCGACGTGCACGATGCCGAACCTCATCCGGTACCCCTCGGCCCACTCGAAGTTGTCCAGCAACGACCACACGAAGTATCCCCGAACGTCGACCCCGTCCTCGGACGCCTGCCGGACGGCGTCGAGGTGACCCGCCAGGTAACGCACCCGCAGCGGGTCGTGCACCGTCCCGTCCGGGGACACCTCGTCGTCGTAGGCCGCGCCGTTCTCGTGGATGTAGAACGGGACCCCCGGATAGTCCGCGCCGAGCCGGCGCAGCAGGGCCAGGAAGCTGCGCGGCCGTACCGGCCAGCCCAGCGCCGTCACGTCCTCGCTCGTGGGCACCCTCGTGACGTTCCCCGCGCCGGCGAAGGGGGTCGGTTTCGGGGACGGGTCCGGCCCGGGCGCGACGATGTGCGGCGCGTAGTAGTTCACCCCGATCCAGTCCACCGGCTGCGCGATGACGGCGAGATCACCGTCCTGGGCGGGCAGCTCGGCGCCGGCCCGGGCGAAGTCGGCGATCACGTCGGACGGGTACGTGCCGTGCAGGACGGGATCGAGCCAGAGCCGGATCTGCTGCCCGTCGACGAGCCGCACGGCGTCGCCCGCCCCGCCGGCGTCCGGCGGCGGTTCCGCCGGAATCAGGTTGAGGGTGATGCCGACGTCCGCCGCGCCGTGCGCCCGCAGCACGGCCGTGCCGAGACCGTGGGCCAGCAGCAGGTGGTGGACGGCCCGGACGGCGGCCCCGGCGTCCCGCACCCCGGGGGCGTGCCGCCCGGTCAGGTGTCCCTCGAAGGCCGAGCACCAGGGCTCGTTCAGGGTCGACCAGTGCCGGACCCGGTCGCCGAGCGCGCTGACGACGTGTTCGGTGTAGTCGGCGAAGCGCAGCGCCGTGTCGCGGTTCGGCCAGCCGCCGGCGTCCTGCAGCGGCTGTGGCAGATCCCAGTGGTAGAGCGTCAGCCACGGGTCGATCCCGGCGGCGAGGATCTCGTCGACGAGCCGGTCGTAGAAGGCCAGCCCGTCGGGGTTCACGGCCCCCGACCCGGCCGGGACGATCCTCGGCCAGGCGACCGAGAACCGGTACGCGCCCAGGCCGAGGCCGGCCATGAGGGCGACGTCCTCGCGGTAGCGGTGCAGGTGGTCGGCGGCGACGTCGCCGTTCTCGCCGTTCGCGGTCATGCCGGGGGTGCGGGCGAAGACGTCCCAGATCGACGGCCCGCGGCCGCCCTCCCGGGCGCCGCCCTCGATCTGGTACGCGGAGGTGGCGGCACCCCACACGAATCCGGTGGGCAGGCCGGTCGCGATCCGGGCCGCGAGCTCGTCGGCTCCCGGCGACGGCTCGGGCGCCGGTACTCCGGTGGCCGCTGTCGTGTCCGTCGCCGGGACGGGGCTGGTAGTCAACCTTTCAACGCGCCTTCCATGATTCCGCCGATGATCTGGCGGCCGAACAGGGCGAATACGACGAGGACGGGGAGCGTGCCGAGCGCGGTGCCGGCGAGGACGAGGGTGTTGTCCCGGTAGTGGCCCGCGGCCAGCGTGCTGAGGGCGACCTGGACGGTCGGGTTCTCCGAGTTCAGGACGATCAGCGGCCACATGAAGTCGTTCCAGGCCTGCATGAACGTGAGCAGGCCGAGCACGGCCAGGCCGGGGCGCAGCGCCGGCAGCGCGACGTGCCAGTACAGCCGCAGCGTGCCGCAGCCATCCATGCGTCCGGCGTCGAGCAGCTCGTCCGGCACGGCCTGGATGACGTTCTGCCGCATGAACACGACCCCGAACGCGGTCACCGCGGTAGGCAGGATCACCGCGACGAGATGGTTCGCCCAGCCGAACTCCTGCATCTCCAGGTAGAGCGGGATGATCCCGAGCTGCATCGGGACCATCATGGTGGCGATCACGGTGAGCAGCAGCGCGCCGTGGCCGCGGAAGGTCAGCTTCGCGAACGCGAAGCCGGCCGCCGAACAGAACAACAGCGTGCTGACGGTGATCGACCCCGCGACGATGAGGGAGTTCAGCAGGGCCTTGCCGAAGTTCACCGTGTCGAACACCCGGGCGGCGTTCTCGAAGAAGTGCCCGCCGGGCAGGAAGGGTGGCGGCAGCTGCCCGACCGCGTCGTTCGTCCGGGACGGGATCATGAACGTCCAGTACACCGGGAACGCGGAGACGAACAGGGCCAGGAGCAGGAACGGATAGCGCAGCGGGCCGGAGCGTTCGCCCGGGGTGCGGGAGAAGGCGGTCACCGGGAACCCCCTTTCAGCCGGGAGCCGCCGCGGGTGACGAGGTAGGCGAGCGCGGCGAACACCACGGTCACCAGGAACATCACCCAGGCGATGGCGGAGCCGTAGCCGAAGTTGTGCAGTCGGAAGCTCTCCTCGTAGAGCAGGAGGGCCAGGGTCTGGAACTGGTGGCTGTTGCCGCCGGAGACGCTGCCCGGCGAGGTGTCGAACAGCAGCGGCTCGGTGAAGAGCTGGATCTGGCCGATGACGGAGACCAGCGCGGTGAAGGCGATGGTCGGCCGCAACGCGGGCAGTGTGATGTGCCAGAGCTGCCGCCAGGTTCCGGCGCCGTCCATCGCCGCGGCCTCGAAATGCTCCTTCGGGATCGCCTGCATCGCGGCCAGATAGATGAGCGCGTTGTAGCCGGTCCACCGCCAGATGACCATCGACGAGATGGCTATCTTCGACGTCCACTCGCCGGCCTGCCAGTTGACCGGGTCCAGGCCGACCTCGTCCAGTAGCCAGGTGACGAGGCCGAACTGGCGGCCGAAGATCTGGCTGAACACGATTGTCACCGCGACGATGGACGTGATGTTGGGCAGCAGCACGCCCATCCGGAACAGGGTCCGCCCGCGCAGCCTCGCGTTGAGGATGTGCGCGAGTATCAGCGCCAGCGCCAGCTGGGGAACCGACGACATCGCCATCAGCAGGAAGGTGTTGCCGACCGCGTTCCAGAAGAAGTCGTCGGAGAGCAGGTCAGCGTAGTTCCGTAGCCCGACGAACCGCTCGGCGCCGGGGTGGAGCATGTCCCGGTCGGTGAGCGAGATCCAGGCGGTGTACAGCATCGGGAAAAGGCCGAAGGCCGCGAATATCGCGAAGAACGGCGCGATGAGCCCGTAGGGAACCGCCGCGCTTGCCACCCGCCGCAGCACGGAGCGTGCGGTGCGTGGGGTGCGGTCGCCCCCAGGCGTCCGCCGCCGGGGTGGGGCGGGGTCGGCCGCGGGTGCCGGGGTTGCGATCGTCATCGCCGGATCTCCCTCCTGCCGAGCTCAGCGGGCCGCGCGTTCCGCTTCGTCGACCGATTCCCGGAACGCGGCGTCGGGGGCCTGGTCCTCCTGCTCGATGCGCTGGATTCCGTGTTCCATCGCCTGCCGCACGGCGCCGTGCTTCGCGCCCTGGTACTGCGGCGCCAGCTTGATCGCCGATTCACCGAAGATCCGGCCGGTGGGGGCGTCGTCGAAGAACGGGTTGGTGAACGACTGCACCGCGGGATCCTTGATCGCCCCGAGACTGGAGGGGAAGTTGCCCGTCTCGGTGAAGATGCGGGTCTGCTGTGCCGGGGCGGTCAGGAACGAGACCAGCTCGTAGGCCAGGTCCTGGTGATCGCTCTGCGCCGGGATGGTCAGCCAGGAGCCGCCCCAGTTGCCGCTCCCGCCCGGGATGGCGGCGATGTTCCACTTGCCGGCCGTGTCCGGCGCGTTCTCCTTGATGTAGCCCTGCATCCAGGCCGGGCAGGTGATCGTCGCGAAGGTGCCCGCCTTCATGGCGGTCACCCATTCGTCCTCGAACGCGACCAGCCCGGCGGACTGGCCGTCTGCGATGGCCTGCGCGGTCGCGTCGAAGGCGGCTTTGACCTGCGGATTCGAACCGACGATCAAGTTGGGTGTGCCGGTGGCGTAGTAGCTCTCGTCGAACTGGAAGACCTGCGCGTTGTAGATGTTGGTGCCGGCGTCGAAGAACTTCGGGCCGGTGTTCTTCGCGGTGAAGGTGCGCCCGGTCTTGAAGTAGTCGTCCCAGCTCGGCCAGAGCGCGCTGACCGCTGCCGGGTCGGTCGGCAGCCCGGCGGCGGCGAACAGGTCGGTGCGGTAGCACATCGCGAGCCCGCCGACGTCGGTTCCCAGGCCGATCTGGGTCTTCCCGTCGGCCGACAGCGATCCGGCCCACTTGAACTCGGGATAGTCGGCCTGCCGGTCGCCCGCTCCCAGGTCGAGCAGGTTGACGAACTGCTCCGGAGCGGCCTTCAACTGCGCCATGAAGCCTTCGTCGACCGCCTCGACGTCGGCGGCTCCGGACCCGGCCGCGAGGTGGTTGACCAGGTTGTTGTGGTGGTCGTTGTACTCGCTGACGGTCTCGACGATCTCGATGTCGGGGTGGCTCGCCTCGAACTCCCGGTACAGATCCGTGTATCCGAAGACGCCGAACGTGTTGATGGTGAGCTTGGTCTTCCCTCCGTCGTCACCGCAGGCGCTGGTCAGTAACGCCATGGCCAGGACGGCCGTCCCGGCCATGGCCGCGTGGCGACCTCGTCGTGCCCTCATGAAGCCCTCCCTCTGGCTTCACACCCACCGCGCTGATCGCGTGTGAGCGCTCTCATGGCTTCGAAACTGTGAACGGACATGACGGGACTGTCAAGGGTTGATGACCCTCAGATAAATAGACTCCGAAGAGTGTTCGACGGACTCCGTAAAGGAGTCGAAAACCGTCCCGGATGAGGGTCTGGACGGCCGGCGCGGATCATGCGAACCTGGCCGGACGGCGCCATGACGCGGGCATCGGGAACTCCCTCTCCCGAATGCCCGCCACGGCCGGTCGGGCGCCGCACGCACACCCGTCCGACGCGTCCGGAATTCCGCGCCCGGAATTCCGCACGTCGGGGCGGCTGACACGTCCGGCACAGGTGCCGCAGGGAAGAGGGAGCCCCATGTCCACGATCGAGTTCCGCGACGTCACGCTCACCTACGATGTCCGGCCGATACTCGACAACCTCAGCCTCGTGATCGGGGACGGCGAGTTCCTCGTCCTCGTCGGTCCCTCCGGCAGCGGCAAGACGACGGCGCTGCGGATCGTCGCCGGCCTGCTCGCGCCCACCGCGGGCCAGGTCCTCGTCGGCGGCCGGGACGTCACCCGGGTGGCGCCGGCCGACCGTGACCTCGCGATGGTCTTCCAGAGCTACGCCCTGTACCCGCACATGACCGTGCGTCGCAACATGGAGTTCGGCCTGAAGCTCGCCGGGGTCGACCGGCGGGAACGCGACAGCAGAGTGGCCGCGGCGGCCGAGACGCTCGGCCTGACCGAGCTCCTCGACCGGCGGCCGCGGGCGCTGTCCGGCGGCCAGCGCCAGCGTGTCGCGATGGGGCGTGCGCTCGTCCGTCAGCCGCGGGCGTTCCTGATGGACGAGCCGCTGTCGAACCTGGACGCCAAGCTGCGGGTGCGGGTCCGCGCGGAGATCGCTCGCATCCAGCGCTCGCTGGGCACCACCACGCTCTACGTGACCCACGACCAGACCGAGGCGATGACGATGGCCGACCGGGTCGCCGTCCTGCACGACGGGCGGCTGCAGCAGGTCGGCACGCCCGATGACCTGTTCAACCGCCCGGCGAACGTCTTCGTCGCCGCGTTCATCGGCAGCCCGCCGGCCAACCTCGTCCCCGGCCGGCTGGTCTCAGAGGATCATGCCGTCGCGCTGCGGGTCGGCGACCAGACCCTCGTGCTGCCAGTGGACGTCGCCGCCGGGCTCACCCCGTCGGCCGGCACCGAGGTGATCGTCGGCGTGCGGCCGCATGACGTCCAGATCGAGCCGCCGCCGGGACCAGCCCTGATCCTCGACGTCGACGTCGACCTTGTGGAGCGGCTCGGCACCGAGACTCTCGCCCACGGCGAGATGGTGACGGGTGCCCTCACCGGGAGCGCGGCGCGGGCGGCGATCGCGCTCGCCGCCGGCGACGACGAGCTCACCGGCCGGGAGTCCGGCCAGGAGGCCGGTGATGAATCCGGGCGCGCGCCCGGCGGCCGTCCGGGGACATCCCGTTTCACCGCCGCGCTGAGCCCGCGGACCGACGTCACCGCCGCCGGGCGGCTCCGGCTGTACGCCGCGGCGGACCGGCTCCACCTGTTCGACGCCGATACGGGCGCGACGCTGCGCCCCGCGCCCGCCGCCCTCGCCGCCGCCTGAGGAGCGCCGCCCGCCCTCCTGTCGGGCCGTGGCCGGCGGGCGGTGCGGTGGGCGGGATCAGTGCTGGTGGTCCGGGACAGTCGCCTCGGGATGGTCGCGGAGCCAGGCGATGTTGGCCTGGCTCTCGTCGTCGACCGGGGTGTAGATGACCATTCGGGTGCCGGGCAGGGCTGTGAGGTCCAGGTTCGTGGAGCGGGTCGCGATGTCCCCGACCGCCGGATAGTGGAACACCTTGTCGCAGGGCCGCGGCGGGGCCACGTCGTGCGTCGCCCACAGCCGGGCGAACTCGGCGCTCGCCGCGCACAGCCGCTGGACGAACTCCTGCCAGCCCGGGTCGTCCATGTGCTGGCTGTACCGGTACCGGAAGATCGCGACGTGCTCGGGTGCCTGTTCGTCCAGGTTCACCAGCGGGTTGCAGCAGCGCGGGGTCGTGAACGCGAACCAGATCGAGTTCCGTGCGAGGGCGGAGGCGTTCACGAGGATGGGGAAGAGCACGGCATAGGTGGCGTTCCAGCTCAGCAGGTCGGAACGCGCGTTGACCAGGCACGCGGGCAGCGGGTCCAGGCTGTCGAGGATGGTGCGCATGTCCCGCGGCAGAGCCGGCGCCTCGTCGGTGGCGGGCTGCGGCCCGGGCGTGTCGGCCAGGCGGTAGAGGTGCTCGCGCTCGGCGGCGTCGAGCCGCAGCGTGCGCGCCACCGCGTCCAGCACCTGCGGGCTGGCGTTGATCGGACGGCCCTGCTCCAGCCAGGTGTACCAGGTGATGCCCACGCCCGCGAGCTGGGCGACCTCCTCCCGGCGCAGGCCCGGCGTGCGGCGGCGGGGCCCCGGCGGCATGCCGACCTCGTCGGGGGTGATGCGCTCCCGCCGACTGCGCAGGAACGAGGCCAGCTCCGGCCGGCGCCGCCCGTCCCGCGAGCCGGCCGTCGCCCGCGAGCCGGCCGTCGTCGGGCCCGCCTGCGCCGGGCGTACGTTACGGACCGCCGCGGCCGGAAGGGCATGGGACTGCGTCATCGTCACGGCCACCAGCTTGTCCTCTGTGCGGCGCCGGTGCCAGGTGCTGCGAGTACCAGTATCGACAGGCTCTCGTTACCAGTATCCGGACCGCCCCATGCTGAGGCTCATGGTCGAAGCAACACACACCTCTCGGACGCGGGCACCACATCCCGCCGCTGAGCGCCCGGCGGCCGGCGGAGCCCTGCTGGCCGTCATCCTCCTCGGCCAGTTCATGGCCATCCTGGACGTCAGCATCGTCAACGTGGCGCTGCCGACGTTGCGGACGGATCTGGACGTCTCCGGCGCCGGGCTACAGCTGATCGTCGCCGGCTACGTCCTCTCCTACGCGGTTCTGCTGATCACCGGTGCGCGGCTGGGCGGCATGCTCGGGCACCGGCGCGTGTTCAACACCGGGCTCGCCGGGTTCACCGTGGCCTCGCTGGCCTGCGGCCTGGCACCCGGCACGTCCTCACTGATCGCCTTTCGGTTCCTGCAGGGGGTCAGCGCCGCGTTGATGACCCCCCAGGTCATGAGCCTGATCCAGCGCAATTTCGCCGGTGCCGCGCGGATGCGGGCGCTCGGCTACTTCTCCGCGGTGATCGCGGGAGGCGTCGTCGTCGGCCAGGCCGCCGGCGGGCTGCTCGTCAGCGCGAACCTGTTCGACGCCGGCTGGCGGACCGTCTTCCTGGTGAACGTGCCGATCGGGGTGCTGCTGCTCGTCGTCGGCCCGCGGGTCATGCCCTCGGACGAGGGGCGCGCGGGGGTCGACCTCGACCTTCCCGGCCTGCTCGTTCTCAGCGCGGCGGTGCTGCTCTTCGTGATGCCGCTGATCCTCGGTCACGAGCTGGGCTGGCCGGCCTGGACGGCCGTGTCGCTGGCGGCGAGTGTCGTCCTGTTCGTGGTCTTCGTCCTGGTGGAGCGGGGCGTCGCGGCCCGCGGGCGACGTCCGCTGATCTCGGGACGGGTGCTGCGCGCGCCCGGGCTGCTACCCGCCGCCGGCACGCTGCTGCTCGGGCCGGCGTCGTGGGCCGGGTTCCTGTTCACCACCACCCTGCACCTGCAGGGCGACCTGGGGATGAGTCCGCTGCGCTCCGGGCTGGCGTTCGTCCCGTGCGTCGTCGCGTTCGCCGCGGTCGGGCTGAGCTGGCAGCGCCTGCCGTCCAGCTGGCACGCGAACCTGATCCCGGTCGGGCTGGCGTTCGCCGCCGTCTCGTATCTGTTCCTCGGGCCGCTGGCCGGCGGCGGCGCGCGCTACGAGATCCTCACCGCGTTGATCGGCCTGGGACTCGGCGTGATGTCGATCATCATCTCGGTGACGCTCGAACACGTCCCGGTCGAGGACGCGGCCGACGCCAGCGGCCTGCTGCTGACCCTGATGCAGCTCGGCCAGGTCATCGGCATCGCCACGGTCGGCACGGTGTTCCTGACCACCGCCGCCGACGGCGGCTCGACCCGCGACGCGGAGTACAGCACCGGCTGGGCGCTCGCGGCGGTCGCGTTCGTCGCGGCGGCGAGTGCCCTCCTGCTCGCCCGGCGTCGCGGGCGGCAGCTGAGAGTGGTCGTTCCCGTCCAGGCACACGACGTCGATCCGGACCGTGCGGATCAGGTGATCGTGGCCGCTCCCACAGTGCCGACCGGCGTCTAACCCGCGGCCGGGAGGTCGCCCTGCAGGATCGCCAGCCACCCGGCTGTGTGTACGGCCCTGACCTGGTCGCGGGGGGCGTTGCCGGTGTGGCCGAGGGTGCGGGCCAGCCAGAATCGGCCCTCGGTGAACCGTCCGTCGGCCACCCAGTAGCGGTGCAGCGACCGGGCCGGTGTCAGACCGTCGGTGGTCTCACCCGCGCTGGAGCAGTACTCCAGCGCGAGCTGGAGGTTGGCGTGATCGAGACGTAGGCGGCTGAGCCACGACTGCTGCCCGGGCCCGGTCCACTCCTGGTTCCGCGCCGGGTTCGTACGTGAGAATTGACTTGTCGACCAGGGAGAAGATCAGATCCAGCAGGGGCTCGGCGAAACGCTCGTCCCCACATATCCCCTCGGCGGCGTCGAGCTCGAAACCGCCGTCGACGCAGGTACGCAGTGTGCGTTGACGATCGGCGAAGCGCCGGCTCGCGTCGTGCCCGTGTCGGGTACCGGGAGCGGAGAGACCATGTAGACCGTCTCACCGGCGACCCGCAGCGACTCCCGGCTCGTCGCCAGGACGTGCAGATTGGGGCAGGCGCCCAGCAGGATGTCGGTCAGCTCGGCGCAGGTGTCCACCAGATGCTCGCAGTTGTCCAGTAACAGCAGAATGCGTCTCGATGATGTTCCGGCACACCGCCACGGGCACACCGGTGGGGGACCGGCAGGAGCGGGCCGCCGGTCTACCGGTTCTGCCGATCCGACGGCGCGAGCCCGCGTACGCTGAAAGGGACTACATGCTCACGCCGTTTGACGACTATCCGGTTCACCAGATCGCATTGCCTGTCGCGCACGCGTTCGGTCTCTATCCCAATCGTGGGATTATCGACGCCGCCTTCAGTGTGGTTCACGACGGTGTGTAGCGGTCGGTGTTCGCGTCGGGGCGCATCCCGTTGGACCGGACCCGGACGAGCATCGGCCCGATCTCGGTGGAGATCGTCGAGCCGCTTCGGGTCAACCGCATCCTGGTCGACGCCGCGGAACACGGGCTGGTCGCCGACCTCACCGCCACCGCCCGTACGCCGGCTCACGAGGAGCCGCGGGCCACGCAGTATGACGGGACCGAGCTCCGCACCGACTCCACCCGGGCCACCCAGATGGTGACCTGGACCGCTCTGCCGCAGGTGTTCTTCCTGCGGGCGCCGCTGAACTTCGCCGACGAGTGCCTGCACTACGTGGTGATGGAGAACGAGGCGGGGCAGCCCTGGCTGGAGCGCACCGCGGTGCTGCCCGTGCTCGGCGAGGAATCACCGGTCTTCGGAATGGGGACACGGCCGATGGCACGACGAACTTGCCGTGGGTGGCGAGACCTTCAAGGTGGCGGAACTGGACACCATTGCTCCCGACTGTGTGCACGTTCAGCAGGTCGTACGCGCGGTCTGGGGTGACCGAATCGGACTCGGCGTGCTGGAGCAGCTCGTCATCGGACCCTACGAACCAGGTGGATTCCGCGGCATGCTCGACGGCGCGCCGGAATGATCCATCGATGCCCCAGTCCGCACCGTCCACGATCACACCCCCAAAGAAGATCGCAGAATGAGATTCATCCCCGACCGCTTACGCATCGGGAGACGGCGCCGAAGTCCGCCGTCACGCTGGGGCCGGTCTCCCTGCTGGGTGACGAGGCGCCGCACCGTGACGCATCGATGGAGTGGTGGTACTTCACCGGGCACCTGCAGGGAAAGGACATCTTCGGGAAATCCCATGAGTATGGGTTCGAGATGACCATGATCCGTATGGATGCGCTGGGGACCGAGCCGGTCTCGGCGATCTGGAACGGGCATATCGCGATCAGCGACATCACCCGCCAGACCTTCAAGCAGGACGAGGCCACCTACTCGCTCCAGCCTGACGTCGTCCCGGCCGGTGGCGGCTTCAACAATACCGTCGGCCTGTACCACATGGACGGCAAGAACGGTGTCAACCATCTTTCGGGTGGCTTCGCGGACCTCGGCTACGCGGGCATCAACCTCACCCTCCGCCAGACGCAGCCGGCCGTTCTTCACGGGAATGCCGGCGTCATTCCCTACGCGCCGTTCGGCCAGTCCGGCTACTACTCCCAGACCAACCTCAAGGCGAGTGGAACGCTTCTGGACCACGGCGTGCTCGTGAACGTCACCGGCACCGCACCACCACGAACCTCGCCCCCGGCACCATCTCCTCGACGCACCTCGACCGTGACCGGCACCATAAGCGGTGCGAACATCACCGGTAAGGCGTACGCCGAGCTGACTCCGTCCATCACGCTTCCGACCCGCGGATCTGTGTGACAGGGAATCCTGGACGCGCTCAACCTCTGATCACACCCAGAGAGACGATGTCGCCACCGTCGCGGAAGCGGCGGTGGCGACATCCTTGATTCCGGGCCGAGACGACCGGTGCTCAGAGCCGGGTGATGGTGGCCAGCCAGGACGGGATCGCGCTCGGCCCGATGGTGATCTCGATCTCGGCCGGTTCGACGGAGTCGACCCGCCAGCCGTCGGTGAAACCGGCTCGGATCTCGTGCTGGCTGACCCGGCGTGGTCCGGTCTCCCCGGGAACCTGATCATTGAAGCAGAGCATGAAATAGCGGCCGCCGCTGGCGATCGTGGCCCCGAGGGCCGCGATGAAACGGGTGCGGTCGCCGTCGGTGAAGACGTGGAACAGGCCGCAGTCGAGCACCGTGTCGAACCTCTCGTCAAGGGCGACCAGCTCCAGCGCGTCCCAGACCAGGAACCGAGCCGAGATGCCCCGGTCGGCCGCTTTGGCATCGGCACGGGCGATGGCTGCCGCGGCGGTGTCGACGCCGGTGGCCTCCAGGCCGCGACCGGCGGCCATCAGAGTGTGTTCCCCGGTGCCGCAGCCCACGTCGAGCACCCGGCCGCGGATCAGCCCCGCCTCGGCGAGGGCCTCGAACGCAGGCTGGGGGCGGCCGATGTCCCAGGGCGGTGTCCCCTGGTAGAACGCGTCGAAGTCAGCCGGATGTCGCGGCCGCAGCGGAATGGGCACGCCGTCCGGACCGTTCGCGATGGCCATGCGCAGCGGTCCTCCTCGGTGTTCGGGAGCGGTGCTTGTGCGCCTGGGACGGCGACGATGGTCACTGTGAATAACCCATCCATCGCTCCTGGCGTCCACCCAGACTACGGTGCTTGCCCTGGGAGCACCCGCTGGCCGCAGCTGCCCAGGGCGGCCGCGCACCGGTCCAGGGCCAGATTAAGATCATCGCTGTGCGCAGGGTACTGGTGGTGGGGGCGTCCGGGGCCGGGAAGTCGACACTCGCCCGAAACATGGCGGAACGCCTGAAAGTGCCACACGTCGAGCTTGACGCGCTGTACCACGGCCCGGGCTGGGTGCCCCGCCCCGCCTTCCGGGCCGACGTCGACGAGATCACCGGCGCCCCCGGCTGGATCGTCGACGGCAACTACGCGGCCGTGCGCGAGCTCCTGTGGGCCCGGGCGGACACGGTCGTCTGGTTGGACCTGCCGCGCTGGCTGGTCGAATGGCAGGTCGTGACGAGGACGGCCCGCCGGATCGTGTGCCGGACCACGCTGTGGAACGGCAACCGGGAACGCTGGCGTGAGCTGCCGCGGGCCTCGCATCCGATCCGCTGGGGGTGGCGCAAGCATGGTGAGTACCGGACGCGCTACGGCGCCCGCTTCGCGGATCCGCTCAACGGCGGGAAGGAGCTGGTCCGGT
Organism: Parafrankia sp. EAN1pec; assembly: GCF_000018005.1. GTDB lineage: Bacteria > Actinomycetota > Actinomycetes > Frankiales > Frankiaceae > Parafrankia > Parafrankia soli. The sequence goes on along the minus strand of NC_009921.1, from coordinate 6,593,874 downwards.
TGCGTAGCCGCCGGGAGGTCCGCCGCTGGGTCGCCGCACTGCCACCGGCGCCCCTCGACCGGACTGCACGATGAGACCTGAATCCCGAAACAGACCTGGCCCCTGGGACGAAACAGACTGAGCCCCTGGGACCTTGCGGGTCCCAGGGGCTCAGTCTTCAGGAGTCAGCGACATATTTGATCACAACAGCCCCGCGGGTACACGGGCGCGGCCGCGTCGGCCCATGATTGGCCGACCTACTCCCGAACCGACCGCTGGCGATCGGCGGCAGTAGTCCCCGCGCAGTAGTTCCCGCGGTCTGTACGTGAACTGTCTGCCCAAGTCAGAGGTACCGCCGGACTGTTGGGTATGCCCACCAACTATGTCAAACGCACGAATCCTCGCGCGCCCCCGCGTCCGAAAACCGCACTTTACGAACAGCAGGGTTGAATACGTTCAAGTCTTGAAATGATCGCGATGGCGACGTGGGCCGGTTGCCACGCAGCTACGCGACCGAGCTTGTCGGACCCCTACAAAAGCTGAGGTTCTAGCCCCAAGACGAGCTGGCTTCTATCTACTTGTGCTAGCTGAGGGGCTGCACCTTGGCGGCCTGCGGCCCCTTCTGTCCCTGCTCGATGTCGAAGGACACGCGCTGCCCCTCTTCGAGCGACTTGTAGCCGTCACCCACGATGGACGAGAAGTGGGCGAAGACGTCGGGCCCTCCGCCGTCCACTGAGATGAAGCCGAAGCCCTTCTCGGCGTTGAACCACTTGACAGTACCTTCTGACACGGTCGCTCCTCGCTCGCTTGCTGCGGTACACCCACGTGGTGTCCCGAATCTGCGCGGTGATCTCCAACTTCTGATCACCGGTGATGCCATCCTGAAGGTGACCGGCGGCACCCAAATAGAAGAGCAACGGACCCACCGTACACCTTGATCGCGAGTGTGTCGCCTGCGGCCGATCGCGGACAGGAAGCGGCCGGCGGGTCGTGTGCTCCGTGCGTGGCCGGATGCGCGTGCGTGGCCGGATGCGACCGGGTGGGCGTCGGACCCGCGCACGCCCGGATGACCATCACCGCGCCTGTGGGGCATACGCGTAGCATGCTGTTGTGACAGCCGATGACCTGTGGAGTACCGCGGACATCGCCCGTCGGCTGGGCATCTCGGCGGATCGTGCCCGGCGGCTGTGTGCTCGTGATGATTTTCCCGAGCCGGTCCGGTCCGTGCCCTTTTTCGACCTGTGGCGGGCCGGCGACGTCGAGGCCTGGCTCCTGGAGGGCCGGCCCACGGACTGACCGTCCCGGCACCGTCATCGCCCCGAACACGGGCCACACGAGGGCTACACGGCACACCGCGACGTCGACACGCGCCAACCTGGCTCAGATGGGTCAGGGGATCGCGTTCGGCTGAATCCGTGCAGGACGGATAAGTCATTACCAGCTGACGACACCAGCTGACAACACCAGATGACAACCAAGCCTTGAAATCAAGCCTTGAAACGTGAAAAACGCGGGCCGCGTGCCCGAGGGGCAGCGGCGTCCACCTGGGAAGGCTTCAGGCGCCCGGCTCGAGCGCGGAGATGTACGTGCCGGGGTGCGTGGCGCCGTCCTGCCGCAGGACGGGTCCGCGCGTCCACGGGACCGACAGCGAGTCCCGCTCGTCCGGCGGGGTCAGGACGAGGGTGACCGGAGTGAAGACAGGGTTGCCGGTGCCGTCGCCGGGGTCTGTCGGCAGGTAGGCCAGCGTCGCGTGTGCCCGCTCGCCGGGCGCCAGGACGACCCGCGTGGGATTGACGAGGGTGGACCGCACGAGGTCCCAGGTGTCTCCGGTCGCCGACCGCAGCTGCGCGCCGGGGTGCCCGTACAGGGCACAGTCGGCCGCGGAACGGTTGGCGAAGATCACGTGAAGCTGTTGCTGGCCTGTGCCCTCCGCGGGCGCCGCGTCCAGCGACGCGGCGAGTCCCGCCGCCGTGCATCGCGCGACCGCGGCGGACGGCTCCGCGCCGTCCCGCGGATCGGCTCCGGCAGCCGCGCCGGATTCGCCTGATCCGACCGACCCGCCGGGCGAGACCGCGGCCCCGGGCGAGACCCTGGTGCCGGGTGAGATCGCGGGGGAGCCCGCCGTCGTGCCGGCCGAATCGCCGCACGACGCGGGAAGGACGGCCACGACCAGCACGAGACCGATCGTCCACCTGCGGTGCACCACACCTGACGGCCGTCGCACACGTCCTCCATGAGGATCGAGGGCCCCGCGCCGGCACCGTCTCACGCGCGGACAGACGGCGTCGATCCAGGGTCGCGACGCCGACACCGTGCGCCGTGCCCGGCCGGTCCGGGCCGGGCCGGGCCGGATCAGACGCTCAACAGAGCGTGCTCGTCGGCGCCGTAGAGGAGCTCGAAGCGACGCTGGTAGGACGGCCACCAGAAGCGGTTGAACAGAAAGCGCGGGATGGGCGGAACGGTCGCGAGGGCGGCCGTACGCAGCTCCTTGTGCGCGCCGCTCGAATACCACCCGAAGACCGCGGGCGCGCGCCGCCGGCCGATCTCGGCGAGTGCCTGCCGGCCGATCTCCTCCATCTCGGCCAGGGTCAGATGGTCGAGCATCAGCGGGAGGACGACCGTGTCCTCGTGGTCCAGGTGCGCGTTGATCAGGTCGTGCAGCGCCTCGAGAACCTGAGCCCGCTCGGTGAGCGCGACGGCGGTCTCGGCGGCCGCGGCCAGCAGCGGATCGACCGACTCGTGCTCGGCGGCGAGAGCGTCGAGCTCGCCGGCCGCCTCCGGCGCGCGCAGGCGCAGCAGCGGCCAGAGGTCCCGGTCCTCGCCGGCATGGTGGCTGTGCAGGACGTCGGTGGTCAGCGCGATCTGCTCCTCGATCAGCGCGGCGTGCTCGGCGCCCCGCGGGGCGCGGGCGACCCGGGCCAGCCGGCCGAACTCCCGGCGCATCCCGGCGTGCGCGATGACGAAACCGGCCAGGTCATCCATGATCAGTGCGCGAGCCATCGAGGTTCCCTCCCGTTTTCCTTCGGATGGGACTCAGCGTGGCGGTTGCCGCTTGACGGGCACTTGGCAAGCGCTTGGTGTGCTCTTGCCGCCCAGTAGGGGGAGTCGTTCGCCTCGAGCAGGGCGAGCGCCGCGGTCAGGTGTTCCCGGGCGGCCATGTGGTCACCGAGCGCCAGGTAGGCCTCGCCCAGGTGGCTGTCGACGGCCCCGACGACCGCTGTGCAGGTGCCCAGGCTCGCCAGCTCGCCCGAGTGCGGCCGCAGGTGGGCGATGTCCTCCTCGACGGTGTCCAGCACGCCGAGGGCCACCGCGGCGTTCAGCCGCATGACGACCGCGCTGAGCCAGGTGTAGTCGCGCGGCGGCAGCCGCATCTCGGCGAGCGCGGCGCGTCCCGCCTCGGGGCGCCCGGCGGCGGCGAGGGCCAGCGCCAGCGACCCGCGCAGGGCCTCGATGCCGGTGGAGGCCAGCGAGCGGGCCAGCGTGTCGGCCAACCGGGCCAGCGTGCCGGCCTGGAGGGCCCGGTCGATGACGTTCGCGACGAACGAGCTCTCGACCCCGTTCTGCGCGGCCAGCCCGAGGCGCCCGACGGCGGCGGTCGCCACGTCCGCGGACTCCTCGAGCTCGCCCGAGAAGGCCAGCAGCGCCGCCCGCATGATTGCCGCCTGGTAGGCGAGGGTCGGCGAGCCGAGCCGGCTGATCATCGTGTCCGCTTCGCCCAGCGCGGCCCGCGCCCGCGCGACGTGGCCGAAGCGGACCAGGTTGTCGACGAGGGTGAGGTGGGCGCCGACCAGCAGCTCCGGTGGTGTCGACGGCAGGGACGCCAGTTCTCGCGCGCAGGTGTGCCGGTGCTCGGCGTAGTCGACCCCGGTCACGGTGAGACTGCGCAGGTGCAGGACCCGCGGCAGCAGCGCAGGGTCGTCGGAGACGTCCCGCGCCGCGGCCACGGCCAGTGCGCCGGCCCGCTCGGCCTCGGCCATCCGCCCGACGTGGGATTCGAGCACCGCGAGGCAGCCGACGGCCAGCGCCCGGTCGCGGCCGGCGGTCGGCAGCCCGCCGAGCGCCCGCTCGAGCGCGCGGTGCAGCCGGCCGCGGTCGGTGCCGTAGGGGAACGGGAACCACGGCGAGCCACCCATCGCGGCCTCGGCGACCCGGACGATCAGGTGCGGATCGTCGCCGGCCTCGTCGAGGGCCCGGTCCACCACGTCGAGCCCGTCGTTGAGCTGGCCCGCCGCGTACCGGGCGCTGACCAGGCCGAGGAGGAGCTCCAGCCGGGTGCCGCGGTCGGCGCCCGCCAGCTCGGCCGCGGCCAGCGCCTCCTGCCAGTAGCCGGCCGCGTCCTCGGGCGCGAGCCGGTCGGCCGCCGCGCGCGCCGCGCGGGCGGCGTGCTCCGTCGCGGCACGGGCCGTCTCGGCGCCGAGCTCGGCGGCGGCCAGCCAGTGCCGCGCGACCTCGCCGGCCCGCTCGGGACGTCCGGCGTACCGCTCGGCGGTGACCTCGCCGTACCGGCGGTGCAGGTGCGCGCGGCGCAGCCGGGAGTGGCCGGCGTCGAGCGCCTCGCGGACCAGCGCGTGGGAGAACCGGAACCGGCCCAGCCGGTCGCCGGCCTCGGTGATGAGCCCGGCGGCGAGCGCGGCGTCGAGCAGGTCGAGGGACGTCTCGAAGGTGTGCCCGGCGACCTGGGCGACCACGTCCGCGTCGAACTCGCCGCCGGCCACCGCCGCCGTGGCGAGCAGCGCGGCGGCGGGCTCCGGCAGGCGCGCGACCCGCCGGGACAGCACGTCGCGGACGTGATCGGGCAGCGCGCCCTGCGCCGTGTCCTGCTCCGCGCCCCGGTCCGTGGCCGGCCCGGCGGCGCCGGTCCCCGCCAGGCCGCGTCGGCCGGGCCCGCGCAGGCGGACGAGCTCACCGATGAAGAACGGGTTGCCCGCGGTACGGGAGCGCAGGGCGCTCGCCGTCTCGGGTCCCGGGTCCGTGCCGGTGGTGGCCCGCATCAGCTCGCGGACGGCGGCGTCGTCCAGCCCGTCGAGGCGGAGCCGCTCGCAGCCGGACCTGGCCAGCGCGGCGCGGGTGTCCGCCAGCGCGCCGGCCTCGTGGGTGCGGAACGTGCCGATCACCATCACGCCCCGCGGCGCCGCCCCGCCGACATGGGCCAGCAGCCGCAGCGAGGAGACGTCCGCCCAGTGCAGATCGTCGAGGACGATGACCAACGGCGCGGCCGCCGCGAGGTAGCCGGCGACTCCCTCGTACAGCCGCAGCCGGGCTCCGGCCGCGTCGTACCCGCCGGGCTCCTGCGCCCGCTGGTCGATGAGCGCGGCCACACCGGGCGGCACCGGGACGTCCGGCCGCGCGGCGGCCACCGCGCGCAGGCTCTGCTCCCAGGGCCACAGGGCCGGCGCCACCTCGTGCTCGGGGCACGCTCCCCAGGCCGTCAACCGGCCGCACCGGCGGCCCAGCTCCGCGACGAGCCGCGTCTTGCCGACACCCGGCTCGCCGTCGACCAGCACCACGCGCCCGCGCCGGGCCGGCGCCGGGATCGCCGCGAGCAGCGCCGCCAGCGCCTCGTCGCGGCCCACGAACGGGCCGGACGGCTCAGGGGCCCCGGCCGCGGCGGGGGACACGTCGGGGAGCACAGGCTGTGGGCCGTCCAGCCCCGTCGTCGGAGACACGGCCGGCTGCGCCGCGGGCGGCTCGTGGGCGCCACCGGCCCAGGCCAGCGCGGGGTCGTGACGCAGGATGGCGAGTTCCAGGGCGGCGAGCTCCGGCCCGGGGTCGACGCCCAGCTCCTCGGCCAGGTGGGCGCGTGCCGCCCGCAGCGCGGCCAGCGCCTCCGCCGGCCGGCCACACCGGTAGATCGCGAGGGCGAACAGCCCCCAGGCCCGCTCGCGGAGCGGGTGACGCGCCGTGAGGGCCTCCAGATCGGCGGCGGCCTCGTCGTGCCGCCCCAGCTCGACGAGCGCCCGCGCGCGGTCCTCGACGGCGCTCTGCCGCAGCTCCTCGAGACGTCCGGCCTCCGGCCTGATCCAGGACGCGTCCCGCACGTCGGCGTAGGCGTCACCGCGCCACAGCGCCAGGGCGGCGTCGAGGGCGGGCAGCGCCTCGGCCGGCCGCCCGGCCTCCAGCGAGCCGCGGGCCGCGCCGAGCGCCGCGACGAACTGCCGGGCGTCGACCTCCGCCGCGCCGGTGCGCAGCACGTACCCCGGCGCCTGGGTCACCAGCACGGTCGCCCGCGCCCGGGGGTCCCGCTCCGGCTCGAGCAGACGGCGCAGGTTCGAGACGTACACCTGCAGGCTCGCCGTCGCGCTGGCCGGCGGCTGGCCGTCCCACAGCCGTTCGATGATCGTCTCGACCGGGATGACGGTGTCGCCGGCCGCCAGGAGAAGGGCGAGCAGCGCGCGCTGTTTCGGTGGGCCGAGATCGAGCGGCGCGCCGCCCAGGAGCACCTCGACCGGTCCGAGGACCTGAATTCGCACGGGCCCGATAGTAGGGCCGGTGCGAGTCCGCTCGTGGCGTGATGGGCCGGTCAGTCGACCGCGGCCGCGCGAAGCCCCGCGATCGACGTGTCGTCGCAGCCGGCGAAGAAGCCGCCGACGACATCCTCGACCTGGCCGAAGGAATCGGCCGCGTACAGCACCGGCTGGTATCTGGTGATGTCGTAGTCGGTGGTCCCCATGATTGCGACGTCCAGCGGGCGGACGTTCACGGAGCGGAACTCCGCCATTTCTCCGTACGAGGAAAGGATTCCGGCGCCGTAGGCCTTGAGCTCGCCGTCCTCGTAGACCGTGCCGAATTCCAGCGTGAACCAGAAGACCTTGGAGATGAACTGAAGCGTGTCGGCCGACTCGGCGCGGCGGGCCGCCTCACCGGCCGCCCGGTACAACGCGGCGAACCGATCGCTGGCGAGCGCGTTCGCGTGCCCGACGACCTCGTGGATGATGTCCGGTTCCGGCGTGTAGAAGGGAACCGTGTGGTGCCGCAGGTACTGGGTGGCGTGGAAGACGCCGTCGGCGAGCGAGCCGTAGAACTCCCGCAGCCCGACGAGCCCGGCCGCGGGCACGTAACGGAAACCGGTCAGCTCGCTCAGCGGTCCGCTCACCTCGTCCAGCTGCGGGATCCGGTCGGTGGGCAGGCCCATCCGCGCCGCGCCGCGCAGGAACTCGGCGCAGGCGCACCCGCGGTAGGCCAACGCCAGCTTACCGGTGACCAGCCGCCAGACCGCATGCTCGGCCTCGGTGTACGCCACCCGTGGAACGGGCTGTCCTGGTCGCCACCGCAGGGCGAGCTCGGCGATCTGATTGCGCCGGGCCTGGTACTCGCGGTCGGCCGCACCCGGATGTGACCTGGCCAGGCGGACCTCGACCTGTCCGTCCGCCTTTTCGACGACAGGGGCGAAATACTGCGCTTCCTCGAACACGGCCACCTCCTCCGCCGGGGCAGACCCTCAACTCAGGACACCACCGGCTCCGCGGGGTCGCAACCACACCGCACGGTGGTAGGCCTGGCCACGGCGGCGAGCACCACGGCGCCGGGCGAGCACCACGCGCCGGGCGGGCCCGCGCGAGTTGGACAGGAGCGAGGAAGATGGGCACGAGGTGGACGGGAGCAGACCCGTGGCACCCGGGCGCGGCCACGGCCGTCGCGGGGGCGGTGACCGCCCTGGCCACCCTGGACCGCCCGGCGCCGACGACGTAATCTTCGAACGCGATCGCCGCGTACCGCTACCGGTGAGGAGATTCCATGTCGTATGACTCGACAGCGGCAAGCGGGGAGCGCGCCGGACCGGCCGGTGAATCGATCGATGACGACTGGTGCCGGAACCAGTTCGATCACCTGTCGCAGGAACTCGTCGACAACCTGTACCCGGCCCTGACGCGGATGCGATCGTTATGCCCGGTGACCCATAGCAACCAGTATGGCGGTTACTGGGTCGTCACCAAGTATGACGACGTCCTGCGGGTCGCCCAGGAGTGGGAGACGTTCTCCTCGGCGTTCGGGCTGACGGTGCCCCCCAGCCCGATCGCGACGCGGAACCTGCCGGTGGAGATCGACCCGCCGCTGCAACGTGAGTTCAAGCGGCTGATCAACGCCTACTTCACGCCGAAGGCCGTGCGGCCGTGGGAGCCCCGGACCAGGGCGTTGGTGAACCGCCTGATCGACGGTTTCGTCGAGCGCGGCGAGTGCGACTTCATGGCCGAGTTCGCCCGGCCCTACCCGGCTCTTTCCTTCTTCGACGTCGCGATCGGCGCACCCGCCGACCAGATCGAGCGGGTCGCCTATCTGGCCTCGAAGTCCGGCGCCCCGAAGGATCCCGACGCGGCGGCATGCTGGCGCGGCCTGTCCGAGTGGATCAACGGGTTCCTCGAGCAGCGGCGGTGCGAGCCACCGCGCGGCGACGTCGTCGATGCCATTCTCAGCGCCGAGATTCAGGGCCGGCCGATCACGCACGAGGAGATCATCGGCACGGTGCAGCTGCTGATCCTCGGCGGGTTGGAGACGACGGCCGGGGCGCTCGGGCAGATCATGCTCCGGTTCTGCCGCCAGCCGGAGATCCCGGCCGCGCTGCGCGAGAACCCCGACCTGCTGCCGCAGGCCGTGGAGGAGCTGTTACGCCTCGACGGCCCGTTCGTCCAGATCACCCGCACCGCCATGCATGACACCGAGATCGACGGCCATCAGATCAAGCAGGGCGAGAAGGTCATCATCTACTGGGCCTCGGCGAACCGGGACGAGGGCGAGTTCCCCGCCTCCGACGAGTTCGACCTGGACCGGAAGATCAATCGGCACGTGGCCTTCGGCGTGGGGCCCCACCGCTGCGTTGGCTCCAACCTGGCCCGGATGAACCTGCGCATCGCCCTCGACGAGCTGCTCAGGCGGCTCCACGACCTCCGGCTGCGAGACGGCGCCGAGATCCACTTCCATCCGACGGTGAACCGGGCGCCGGTCGCCGTTCCGGTCACGTTCACCCCCGGTCCCCGGGTCGGCGCCGATGGGTAACCCGCCCCGCGCGGGCCTGCCGACCTCGCACGGCATCGAGCACCTGAACATCACCGTCGCCGACCTCGACGAGGCGACCGCGTTCTTCACGGACGTCTTCGGATGCCAGACGCTCTACACGATGGGCCCGTTCGAGGGCCGCCGCGGCCCATTCATGCGGATCATCGCCAACGCCGACGTGCGCTCCGTCGTCCACCACGTCCGCGTGCTGCGCAGCCCGTTCCTCAACATCGAGCTGTTCCAGGTGAGCACGCCGCGCCAGCGGCCACTGTGGCCGGATCTGCTCGACATCGGCGGCTGGGGCCTGGTGGCCGCGGCCGCGGACGTCGACGCGGCCACCGACTACCTGCGGGGCAGGGACCTCTACGAGCTCGGCGCCGGCAGGTGGATGACGCCGTGGGGCTTCCACTTCGAGATCGTCGCCTCGCCGGCTCCGGCTCCGGAGCCGGCCTGGCGTCCGGGCCCCGGGGCGCTGCCCGGGTTCCGCGGCTTCGAGCGGATGCACATCACCGTCGCCGACCTCGACGAGGCGAGCGCATTCTTCGAGAGCGTCCTCGGTTTCGAGCGGGGCGCCGACCTCCCGCCCTGGCCGCAGGGCGGCCCCGAGGGCGGCCTGCGCGCGTTCGCCAACGTCGACGCCCGGGCCAGGCCGACCCGGGCCCGCTCCCTGTGCTCGCCCCACCTGGCGGTCGAGCTCACCGAATGCCCGGCGTACCCGGGGCAGAACCAGGTCTGGCCGGCGATGTTCGACATCGGCGGGTGGCACCTGGCGTTCTACGTCGACGACATCGACGCCGCCTTCGAGTGGCTCACCGCGCGCGACGTTCACATTCTCGGCCGGAAGAAGCCGGCATACCTGTTCGAGGCCGGCGACGAGGCGTACACCATCCACTGCCTCGCGCCGTTCGGCCTCTATGCCGAGCTGGTGACCTATCCTCACGGGCGGCACCTGGAGGCGGAGCACGCCGGCCCCGCCTGGCACCCGGCCCGGCCGAACGGCTGAGCCGGCTGGCACGGTCGGGTTGTCGAGAGTCCCGTCAGTCGTCCTCCTCAGGGGCGTACCTCGCCAGGGCCGGCACCGCCGGAATGAAGTAGTAGGCGCCGCTGACGGGCGTCGTGTAGCGGGTGAGCGCGTCGCGCAGGCCGTCGTCGCTGCCGGCCATCCGCCGCAGCATGATCTCCAGGCGTCGTTGCTCGCTGCTGAAACCAACGAACATGGTGCCGTGGTCGGTGACCGTGCCGAAGGCGGTGTTCCGGCGGAAGATCTTCAGTTCGGCGCCGTCCTCCTCGACGACTGTCCGGGAGACGTGCGAGGTCGGCGGCATCACGTCCTCGTCGAGCTCGACGCTGTCGGCCTTGGTGCGGCCGATCACCCGCTCCTGCTCCTCGACGGGGAGCTCCTGGAAGCTGTCGGAGTCGTGCCGCCACTGCTGGACCAGGACGACACTGCTGCCGGCGCCCGCGCCCTCCGCCACCACGGCCACGCCGGCCGCCTCGAGCAGTGACGGGTTCTCCGTCCCGTCGATGAACCCCGTGAGATCACGGTCGTGCTCGTACAGCCAGCCGGTGACCTCACTGGCGACCGTCGCGATCGTGGCCAGCGCGGCGACGACATCCCGCGTGTTGTTGAAGACGGCGGTGCGGTCACCTCCCGCGACCCAGACCCACGCGTCATGCTGGGTGGTGGGCATCTGGAACCCCTCGATGCCCACGATCGGCTCGGTGAAGCTACGGACACCCGGTGGCATTCCATCGGGCTCGACGAGCGCCCACAGCTCCGGGCGGAAGCCCACGACGAGGTTGACCCCACCGCCGGTCGACAGCGGACCGGTCAGCGCCGCGACCGCCTTCACCAGCTCCGCGGCTGACGCGCCGTCACGAAGGTCGAACTCGAGGTAGCAGTGCTCCGGCGTGCCGAGCCCGAAGATTCCCGTCTGCGTCACAACCCAGCCTTTCCCGTCCGCGGCCCCACGGCCGCACGCCCCATCCTCGTCGACTCCGCCAGTGGGGGAGACAGCCGACCGGCCCCGGAGGCACCGAGGACCGGTGAGCCCATCAACCTCCGTGATGGACGGCCTCGATGTTGTGGCCGTCGAGATCGCGGAGGAACACCGCGTAGTAGCCGGGGTGATACTCCGGCCACTCGCGTGGCCCGTGAAGCACCTCGACGCCCGCGCCGAGCGCGGCCTCGTGGACGGCGTCGACGACCTGCCGGTCAGCCGCATGGAACGCCAGGTGCAGCTCCCGTGCCTCGGCACCCGCCGCAGGGCTGAGCCAGAAGGCGGGCACCCCGTCAGGACCGGCGAGCCCGACGACGGCGGACCCCTCGAGCGGGATGCGCATCGCCTCGCGCATCCCGAGCGGGGCGAACACCGCGAGATAGAGGGCGAGGGAGGCCTCGACGTCACCGACCTGGACACCAACGTGATCAAACATGGGCACACCGTAGCCACGGCCTACGACAGTTTCGGCCCTCGCGCCGCGGCCGGGCACGGTTGGCCAGGTCAGGGGCTCGTCCTACCTGTGACCCTTGAACCTGGTGCGGAAAATCGGCGAAGGTGCCCTGCGCCGCCGACGATGACGCCACGGCGTGGTGCCATCCTGGGCGCGTGGTCAACGGGCCCAGCGGCCAGGCGCCGCTCGTGGAACTCGCCGACGAGCTGGCCAGGATCTACGCGGAACCGGCCGTGGCCCGCCAGCTCCTGGAGCGGGCCGGTCTCGACCGAAGCCGCCAGCCACCGTGGAGCAACACGCCGCGTGAGTTACAGCCGGGACGGCATCCCGACGAACTCGTCCCAGGTGTACTCGAAACGCTGCTGCGCGGTCTTGTTCGCGTAAACGAAAAGTGGGTCGGTCGACGCGTCGTGCGCGAGCAGCCCGAACGGAGCGGTCGTAGAGCCAACGAGCGGCATCCCCTCCGGCGGGATCGCCGCCCGGCAGCATCGGCTCACCGAGAAGACGCTGATAGCTGTCGGTCAACAGCTCGGCGAACGTGCTGTCGTACGGCCCGATCACCGAAGATCCCGCCGGCCGCCGGACCGCCTGGCCACCGAGCGGCTTCCGATCTGTGTCGGGCATGTCTGTCTCCCGTCCCTGAATCGTTGAACGCGGTCAACCCGGCGGATGCCGCTCGGTGGCGGCCCGGCCCTTCTACTGCGCCGACCTCAGCTCCACCCTGCCAGCCGACCGACGATGGTCAGGTCGGCATGGCGGTGGAGGACGCCCTCGTCCTTGCCGGGGCCGTCGGCGCCGCGCGCGCCACCGGGGACCGGTCATCTGCGCTGGGCCGGCAGGTGAGCCATCCTCGGTTTTCAGCGAGCTGCGCCGAGTCGGCGAGCGCATTTCCGCAGGTAGACGAGTACCGGCCACAGATCTGCGACGAGGCCCGGCTTGATGCTGCACGGGCCCATTACGCATGTGCCGTGGACAGATGTAACGTTCATCTGTCCACGGCATCCCCAGGGCATGTGCAGAGACCTCCTGGGGACGTCGACTACTGCCGATTCGGGGGAACAGGCAGGTGACCCGGTGATCGCATCACAGGCGAACGCACCCAGCGAAGAACTCGTCGCCAGAATTTTCGGTCCGAACGAACGCTGGGGCTGGGAATACGTGCCCCCGCATCCCGCGACGGCGCACCACGAGGCCTTCCAGCCGCCGTCGCGGATCCAGATTCCGGTGCCCGACCTGCGGGCGCTCGAGTTCCGCAAGCGACAGTTGTCAGGGAAGATCTGGCGGCCGATCGTCGGCGGTCTGTTCCTGCTCGGCGGGCTCGGGACGCTTGCCGGATCAGTAGGCGGCCTCGGTCCTCTCCTCATCGGCGTCGTCCTGCTCGCCTGGTATTTTGTACCGATTCAGACGGTCAGCAATCAAATGAAGTCCATCCAGGCGGGCTACCAGGCGGAGATCGCCCGCCGCGAGCAGGACTACCAGGTCGCCTATGCCGCCTGGCAGCAACGCATCCACCAGCACGACCAGGCCGAGCAATACCGGGTCGGATCGGCGCTGGAGTTCTATCCGTTGGATCCGCAGCGCCCGGCGCGGATCGACGTCTTCGGTGGCACCGGCGCCGGCTGGACAAGCCTGCTGGCCACCGGCGGGACGTCGCTGCTCGCGGGCGGGTCCGGAATTCTGCTGCTCGACCTGTCGGAGCTCAGCGTCGGCGCCGGCCTGGTCATGCTGGCCAACAACGCGGCCACGCCGATCTCGGTCGACGTCCGGGAGCTGCCCGGCTCGCTGGAACGGATCGGCCTGCTCGGGGAGCTCGACCTGCGGCAGGTCGCCGAGCTGCTCGCCGACGCCTTCGACGCGGACCGCCGGGGCGGGGGGGACCAGAGCCTGCGCGCGATCGACTTCAACATCCTGCGCAGCGTTGCCTCCTCGATTGAGGCGCCGCTGACCTTCGCCCGGCTCGCCGCCGCGTTGCGCATCCTCGACAACCAGAGTTCGGCCGTCGGCGAGGGCGTGTTCAGCGACTACGAGGTCCAGGCGCTGCAGCAGCGAATGTATGACCTCGGCCAGCGGGAGCGCACGGCCGACCAGATCAGCTTCCTGCGCACGGAGTTGGAGACGCTCGCCGGCTCCGACCCCACGGCGGCCGATGTCCCGCCGGCCGCACCGTCGGCCTGGTGGCCGGGCGGCGGGCTGCGGGTGCTGGCGACGACAAGCTCGGGGCGCGGCAGCTCCAAGCGGCGCAAGCTGCTCACCGACCGGATTCTGGTCGAGCGGTTGCTGCACCAGCTGCGCAGTCACGAGCGCGCCGCTTCCAACGACGTCGTCGTGATCGCCGGCGCCGACCACCTCGGCCGGGAAACACTGACGACGCTGACCCGGCAGGCGGAGGTCGCCCACGTCCGGCTCGTCCTGCTGTTCAAGAACCTCAGTGACGACGCGGAAAGGCTGATCGGCACCGGCGACAGCGCGGCGATCTTCATGCGGCTGGGTAACGCCCGGGAGGCCTCAAGCGCGGCCGATCACATCGGTAAGGGCTTCAGTTTCGTGCTCTCCCAGGTCACCAACCAGATCGGCGACAGCTTCACCGAAGGGTTCGCCAACAGCTACGGCGAGCAGGACGGCACCGCGTTCACCCGGGGAGAGGGCCGCACCAGCGGTTCCGGCCCCGGCGGCGGAAGCAGCGGCCGGAACTGGAACCAGTCGAGCACGACGTCGCATTCGTCGACGTGGACCAACACCGTCAACGTCTCCAACACGGTGAGCCGGAACCTCGGCACGACTCTGCAGCGGGAGAAGGACTACACCGTCGAGCCGACCGTGCTGCAGAGCCTGGCCGCGACCGCGTTCATCCTGGTGGGCACGTCCAGCGGTTCCGGTCGGGTCCGCCCCGGCGACTGCAACCCAGGTCTTTTGCTGCTGCCCAAGGTCGCGGACAGTCCCCGGGACCTCACCGCAGCGCCGCACACCCACGAGGCGGGGGACCCGAACCAGGGCGGCGCCACCGCCACGCACCCGGGCCCGGTGTCACAGCGGGAGTTCCAACATCAGCTGCCGCCGGGGTACTCGCACCCTCAGTCGGGCTACCCGCAGCAGCAGCCGGGCTACCAGCACACTCAGCCGGCCTATCCGCAGCAGCAGCCGGGCTACCCACCGTCGGGCTACCCACCGTCGGGCTACCCGCCGTCGGGTTACCCGCAGCAGCAGCCCGGCTATCCGCAACAGCCGCCACACACCTGGCCGGGACAGCAGTAGCCGGGGGCAGGAATGCTGGACGGTTTCCGCTTCCACAGGCTGCTTTCCGCCCCCCGCCCGCCGGACCCGTCGCAGCGGCCCGACCCGGCGCCAGCCCAGCTGTTCGCCGCGCTCATCGCGGCGCACGCCGACCTGACGCAGGACGCAGACGTCGACGCCGCTCCCCACCCGCGTGCCCCGGACCGGGTTCCCGCGGTGGCGGCCGGCACGGCTGCGGCCAGGGCGCCGGGTACGGCTGCGGTCGCGGTCGCCTGGATGCGGGTGCCCGGCGACCCACATCTGCGGATTCTGGTTGGCGGGAACCCGTACTTCCCGGCGGCGGGCACGGTTGCGTCCGCCGCCGTGGAAGGAGTGACGGTGCCGGTGCTGTACCCGCCGGGCAGCACCGGCGTTCCGGTCGACACGGCCGACCTCGTGGCGGCACTGGCCGGGTTCCCGTGCTGGCTGCGGTGCGAAGGGACGGCCGACGCACTCTGGGGCACAGCCGCCGGCAGCGGTGCCCACAACGGCAACGGCAGCGGCAGCGGAGCCCGGCACGGCGACGGGCCGGCCCGGCACGGCTCCTTCGACGACTACGCCGCCCACCTGCCCGGCGCCTTCGCCTGGCTGGTAATCGGGCAGCCGGTGCCCACCGGGGTCGTCGACACCGAACGCGGCGACCTGCTACGGATGATCCCCTTCCTGCGCCAGCGGGAGCGAGACGAACACGCCCGTCTCGAGCTGGAACGAGCCGAGGCCCGCTACCGCGAGCTGACCCGTTCGACAGCGACCGGAATGTGGGACGTGCGGGTGCTCGTCGGTGCGCCGACGAGCACAGCGGCGCGACTGACCGCCGCGCTGCTGTGCGGCGCCGGAGACCTCGACGATCTTCCCTATCTCCTCACCCCGGCGCGGGGCGGGCCGACCTCGTTGGCCGAGGCCCTTGGCCCGACCACGATGCCCCGGGCCGCCCAGGCGCCGCAGGCCACCCAGGCGCCGCAGGCCATCGGCGCCGGCCCGGGCGGCACGTGGACGGCTGGCCCGTCAGGTCCCGCCGGGCGTCCCGGGTTCGGGCCCGGCCCCGGAGGACCCGGCCCCGGCCCCGGCCCCGGCCCCGGCCGTGCCGGACCGGGAGGCATCGTCACGGGGCCGGCGGGCAATCCCGGGACCGGGCGTCCCGGCCCCGCCGTCGGCGGTCCGGCGACAGCCGGCGTCGACGCGAGCTTTCCGTTCCGTGCGGGCGGGGAGCTCCTCGCCGCGCTCGCGCGCCCGCCCAGGCGCGAACTCCCGGGGATCACACTGGTGACCCCGCACACCTTCGACGTCACCCCTGAGGGAGTCATCCAGGCAAGCCGGCCGATGGCACCGGCGGCGACCTTGAACGGGACGGCGCACAGGCCCGCCGGCGAGGCGGCGAGCCTCCCCGGGACGGCGACCTGCCTCCCTGGGACGGCGACCGTGCCCGACGGCGGGCTCGCGCTCGGTCAGGTGCTCGACGCGGCCTGGTCGCCGGCGGGCGTCCTGCCCGTGCCGCGCTCGACGCTGAACCGGCACGGCTTCGTCAGCGGCGCGACCGGCTCCGGCAAGTCGCAGACGGTCCGATCACTGCTCGAGTCGCTGGCGCGGGCGGCGGACCCGGTGCCGTGGCTGGTGCTGGAACCAGCGAAGGCCGAGTACGCCCGGATGGCCGGTCGGCTCGCGGGCCACAGCGAAGTCATCGTGATCAAACCGGGGCGCCTGGACGCGCCACCGGCGGCCCTCAACCCGCTGGAACCGGAACCGGGGTTCCCGCTCCAGAGCCACATCGACCTCGTCCGCGCACTGTTCCTGGCCGCGTTCGAGGCGCACGAGCCGTTCCCCCAGGTACTCGCCCGGGCCCTGACCGTCTGCTACACCGACGCCGGCTGGGATCTGGTGGCCGGCCAGATGCGGCCCGAGCACCGGCCGCGGTTCCGCGGCGACGAACCGGCCGTACCCGTGCGGCCCCGCTATCCGACGCTCGGCGACCTGCAGCGCACCGCCGCCCGGGTCGTCGAGAACATCGGCTACGGCGCCGAGGTGACCGCGGACGTGCGCGGTTTCGTCGACGTGCGGATCGGCTCGCTGCGGGAGGGGACGCCCGGACGGTTCTTCGAAGGCGGTCACCCCCTCGACGTCGGCGCGCTCCTGACCCGCAACGTGGTCTTCGAGCTCGAGGACATCACCAACGACCAGGACAAGGCCTTCCTCCTCGGCGCGGTGCTGATCCGCATCGTCGAGCACCTGCGGGTCAAGTACGGCAGCGCGGGGACGGGCGAGCTGCGGCATGTCCTCGTCGTCGAGGAGGCCCACCGGCTGCTCAGGAACGTCGAGAGCGGCCCGGCCGCAGCCGCCGTCGAGCTGTTCGCGTCGCTGCTCGCCGAGATCCGCGCCTACGGCGAAGGCGTCCTCGTCGTCGAACAGATCCCGTCGAAGATCATTCCTGACGTGCTGAAGAACACCGCGCTGAAGGTGATGCACCGGCTGCCCTCGGCGGAGGACAGAGCGGCCGTCGGCGCCACGATGAACCTGAGGGAGGAGCAGTCCGAGCTGGTCGTCGCGCTGCCGCCGGGCGTGGCGGCGGTAGCGGTCGACGGGATGGACCGTCCGGTGCTCGTCCGGATGACGCCGGGCTCGGATCGGGAGTCGATGGGCGAAGCCAGCTACGACGGCGCGCCACTCGGCGGACGACGGAGCATCCTGTGCGGCGCGGACTGCCGGCGTGACGGCGCCTGCACGCTTCGCCAGATCAACGACGCGGCTCACCTGGCTTCCGACCCCCGCCTGGTCGTCTGGGTCGAGACGGTGGCGGCGCACCAGGTCATCGGCTTGGCCCATCTGCTCGGCCAGGGGCCACCGAAACCGGTGGCGCCGCTGTCCGGTGAGCTGCTCGCCCTGCCGACCCGGACCAGGGACTGCCTGCTCGCGCAGGCGGTGGACCGGGCGGTCGCCGCACGGGCGACCCTGCTGCGCGGCCACGTCGATCCGGACGACTTCGCCGGCCGGCTCGCGGGCACACTCGCCGGACTGCTCGCCGGCGCCGCGCAGGACGACGCTGACACCCGTCGCTGGACCGCCGGCTCGTACCGCTACCAGGACGTCCGCCGGACCCTGAACGAGGCCCAGACCGGCCCCAACGCCGGCCGCCCCCACCCGGAGACGCCCGACTGGCGCCGCCGTGGGCTGTCACTGGTGAGCCAGACGGTGCCCGCGCAGTTCGCGGAGCTCCGCGACAGCGCCCACTACGCCCCCGGCGCGGACGCCGTGAGCCTCGGTGACCTGGCGACCAGTGGCCTCGCCGTCGCCGTGAAGACGCTTACCGGCGGGACGTCCAAGGAACACCTGCGCGCGGCGCTGCGCCTGGCGTGCGGCGACGCCGACCTGGAGGCGCTGCACTTCCAGGTCGCCGACCTGCTGGAGAAGTACGTCGTGGACGGAGGGCGCTGACCGAATGGCGACCGACGGCCCGTCGACGACTGACACTCCGCCTCCTCCGCCACCACCTCCGCCGCCGGACACGTCCACCCGGGAGAAGGCTTCGGCACTCGACGGCCGGAGCCTGTCCGGTGGCGCCGCTCAGGACGCCACGCGACCTGAGCACGAGAGCGGCAGCGCGCGGACAGCTGAGCCCGGCACCCAGGACAAGATGAGTCCGCTCGACGGCGATCCCACGTCGCACGAACCGCAGAACACAGACCAGCAAAGCTCGGCGAAGCAGGACCGGGAACCACAGGGGCTGGAGCCGATAGGGCTGGAGCCGCCAAGGCGCAGTCTGGAACCGACGCCCGAGGCGTCGACGACGGAGGAGACAAGCTCCGTCGTCGGCGACGACAACGGCCACGGGCCCTACGCCGAAGTCCAACCGGATCCGGATCCGGAACCCGAGAGTGAGCCGGAGCCGGAGGTTGATCCCGGGTCTGAGCGGCACCCTGAGCCCGAACGCGAGCCGGAGCCGGAACCCGAAAGACCTACCAACGCCGACCGGCAGACGGACGCGGACGGCAACCCGGTCGCAGGGGAGACCTCGACTCGAACAACAGTGGACAACGACGCGGATGACCCCGGTGTCTCGAAACCAGAACTGACAGGTGCTCTCGCGGCCGAGGTGGATACGCCAACCGCCCAGGCCGACGGGCCCGCGACCGGTGATGTCCGGACGTCCGGCGACCAGCGGGATGCGAACGACAGGACCATCGACCCCGACGCGGTGTCGGTCAAGCCGGACGGTTCCCCGTGGCCCGAGTCCCCACTCAATAGGATAGAACCGCTTCCGAAACTCAACGAAACCGACCTTCGGCGAGGCGAGAGCGGCCTAATTGAATCGGTCGACGGGACGCCCATCCGCGACTATCTTCACGGACTCGCCGATGAAAGAACGGACGGATATCTTGACGCGCGTCGGGACGGAACTGTAGCGAAGTCCGAGGTGGCGCCCGTTACCTCTGTCCTCCTGGATACCCGTACCGGTCGTATATATGAGGCCGTCAACCAGGGGAAGGAGATTCCGAAAGATCTTCACTCGATCCTTCAGGAGCGTCTCGACGGGCTCGTGGTCGCGGCAAAAGAGAACCCGGACGCCTACCGGCATCGCTTCGGTGAGTCGAGCGGATTCCCTCACCCATCTGCCGCGGGCACTCATGCCGAAGTGCTAAATGTTAGTCGCGCGCTGTACGATCGGGAGGCGATGGGATATCAGGTGAGCGCTGAATCGCTTGGTGAAATGCTCTTGGATAACCGATTCCCCTACCGGCCGGAGGGCAAGATGATGGCTCCTTGTTGCCCAAACTGTACTGCTATTCTCGGAGGCGACGGTGGCGTAGAGTCCATCCCCGGAAAGCTTCCGGTCGACGAATGGAGAAGGCAGTGACTGAATCCGATCCGGTTCGTTCGGTGAATATTGATGACATCGAATACACGGACGATCTTTTCGTCATCTATGAAGGTGAGCCTTTCACTGGTGAGGTGGTCGACTACTACGCAGACGGCCAGCTCCGCAAGATTGAAACCTATGGAAACGGCATCCCAAGAGGGCCGGAGCGTACGTTCTATCCTGATGGGTCGATCAAGTCTGAGTACTGGAACGTCGACGGCGGCTGGCACGGCATCGGCCGTACCTGGTTCCCGAACGGCCAGCCGGAATCTGAGACACAGTACGATCATGCCGAAGTCCTCGAGCGGAAGCGCTGGTCTGAGGACGGAACCGAGTTGAGCTGATCTACGCCCGGCTCGGTCGCGTGAGTTGGTGTTCGATAATGCAAGGGGTGCGGTGAGGCAGGCCGAGGACGCTGAGGCGTTGCAGGCTGAGCGGTGTCGGCTTGTCCAGTCTGAAATGAGGCCCGGTCATGGCGACCGACAGCCCGACGACGACTGACGCTCCGCCTCCCCCTCCACCACCGGCGCCGCCGGACACGTCCACCCAGGAGAAGGCCTCGTCCCTCGACGGCCGGGGCGTGTCCGGCGGCGCCGGTCCGGACGCCACGCGACGTGAGAACGTGGACGACAGCGGCCCGGATACCGGTACGCAGGACCAACAGACCGGATCCGCCGACGTTGCCGATCAGCGGGCGGACAGCCCGGCCGCGCACACCGACGCGCCAGGACCGCCCGACAAAGCCGCCGCTTTGGACCGTGCCCCGGAGGATAGACAACTCAGCAACGAGGGCCCGAGCAGTGCGCCGGAGCAGCGCCAGCCCGCAGAACTGTCAGACCGGAGCCCGTCGCCGGCAGTCGAGCCCAGTTCCCAGGACAAGGCGGGCATGCTCGACGGCGATCCCTCTCCTCGCGAACCGCGGAACGCAGATCAGCAAGGTTCAGTGAGGAACCAGGAACCGCAGGGGCTGGAGCCGCCAGGACGCGGTCTTGAGTCGACGCCCGAGTTCCAGTCCCACCTCGATGACCGCAAGGCCGCCATGGAGGAGAGGTCCTCCGGCGGAGCCGGCCCCGGCGCCGACCCGCTGTCCCGGTCCGAGGAAGGCGTCGAGTCCGAGCCGGCAGTCCGGACGGAGCAGGGCAATGAGTTCCGGCCAGCGGTCCAGCCCGAAGCTGGGCCGGACATCCGGAACGCAACTGATGCGCCCGATGCATCCACTGCGCCCGGTATGCGAGGGACACCTGAGGCGCCTGCGCCTGCCGCCCGAGTCGAGCAGCCGGACGGGCAGGACCCAGTAGACGTCCAGAACGACTCGGAGTCCCTGACCGCGCCCGATTCCAGCAGCGTGCGCGACCGTCCGCAACCGTCCCGCCAGGAGTCCGTTGACGAGGCGCCTTCGCCCACCATCGTCAACGACGGCACGGTCCACGAGAACGACCCCTCCGGCAGCCCGTTGTCTGTCGAAGCAGACCCCGACCCGACGACCAGCACCGATGGCGAGACTGCCGAGGATCTGCTGCCGGATCCCGGCACCGACGGCACCGACGGCACCGACGGCACCGACGGCCCGGAAAGCTCGGACGGCCGTGACGGCGACGCCGATCATGAAAGCGATGATCGTGACATCCCCTGGGGAGGCGAGCCTGAGGTCACCGGCCCGGCAGACGGCGTTGATGGTGTGAAGGCAGATGCGGTTCCCCGTAAGCCATACAACGGCCTGACGGCCGGCGAATACTCCGGTGGCACCGCCTACAAGAACAGATCGGATCCGAAGCTACCCGAGACCACTGAGGATGGCACGCCCATCAGGTACAAGGAGTACGACCGCGACCCGTACGACGGCGTACAGAGAAATGATCGGCGATTCGTCGTCGGCGACGACGACGCGCATTACTACACCGACGACCACTACCAGAGCTGGGTGAGGTTCCGTTGAGACAAGATCCACTGGAAGCGATCGGAAGCGGTCTGTTCGGTGGTGTTCACGCAGTGCCGGTCGACGGACTCGCGGCGACCGGTCGACTGGTTGCCGAGCTTTACCACAAGCTCGACCTCAGGACGGCCTCGCCACGAGTGCGGACGCTGCACGTCCGCGGCTCACGCTGTCGCACCTCCGCTGGTCTGTTTGACGAACTGGCAGCGGTTCTCCAGTTTCCCGCCTATTTCGGTGGTAACTGGTCGGCTCTCCATGACAGCTTGTACGACTTCCAGGTACCGGCCGACGCTGTCATCCTCGTGTTTTCCGACTTCTCCCAGGTGCTGTCCGAGGCCAAGAAGGAGGAGCTCGACTGGCTTCTCGAGGAGCTGACCGAGCTCTGTGGCGCGCCGCGGACACCCGCTCCCGGAGACCGAAGTGTCACGGCCCTTCTAACCGATCGTGCCGCGGGACTTTCCGTCGTCACAAAGCTGCTGCCGGGCTGAACCAGACCAGCTCCGCGAGATTGAATAACGCAGGGGGTTGCGATGAGGCAGGTCGAGGACGCTGAGGCGCTGCAGGCCGAGCTGTGTCGGCTTGTCCAGGCTGACGCATCCGGCCCGGACTCGGTCACGACGGCGGCGGGTTGTGACGTCGCGTACGACTCCGACTCCGATCTGGTTGCGGCCGCGGTCGTCGTCCTCGCCGCGCCGGGCTGGGAGGTGATCGCATCGGCTACGGCGGTAGGTCGGGCGGCGTTTCCCTACATTCCGGGTCTGCTGTCGTTCCGGGAAATGCCGCCGCTGCTCGAAGCGTGGAAAACCGTTCTGCCGCAGTTGGCTGCGCCGCCAGAGCTGCTGGTGTGCGACGGGCATGGCATCGCACACCCCCGACGGTTCGGACTGGCCTGTCATCTCGGTGTCACCCTGAACCTGCCGACGGTCGGCGTGGCAAAGACCCAGTTTGTCGGCGAGCACTCGCCGCCTGGGCCGCGTCGGGGAGACCGAACGGCGATCATTCTCGACGGCGAGCCGGTGGGAGCCGCGCTGCGGACCCGCGACGGTGTCCGCGAGGTGTACGTCTCGGTCGGGCACCGCACCAACCTTGACTCCGCCTGCCGGTGGGTACTGGAGCTGTGCCCCAGGTACCGGCTGCCGGAGACGACCCGGGCGGCCGATCAGCTCAGCCGAAGGGCGCTTGCCGAAGCCCAGACCGCGTCTCGCTGAGGGAGCATGGCCGGTGCGGCCCGGCCGACGGCGCACAGCAAACAGTTCGGCGACGCACCAGTTCGGATGCTGGCTCCCACCATCAGGTCAGGACGCGACCGGGGACGATGCTCGGCGCAGGGCATCCAGGATGGTCTCCACCGGCTGGGCGCCGGAGATGCCGTAGGTGCGGTCGACGGCGTAGAACGGCACGCCGCTGATACCGAGCGCGCGGGCCTGGCGGATGTCGTCGTGGACGTCGTCGGCGTGCGCGTCGCCGTCGAGGACTTCGCGGGTTCTGTCTGCCGGCAGGCCGGCTTCGGTGGCGAGTCGGACGAGCGTGTCCGTGTCGTCGACGGCCGCGCCGTCGGTCAGGGTGGCGCGCATCAACCGTTCCTGCGTCGCGCCGGCGAGGTTGTGCGTGGCGGCGAAGTGGATGAGGCGGTGCGCGTCGAAGGTGTTGGCGGTGACGGCCCGGTCGAGGTGGTAGGTCAGGTCTTCCTCGGCGGCCAGTGCGCTGACGCGGTCGTTCATGGCCTTGGCCTCGGGCGGGGTGACGCCGTACTTACGTGCGAGCATCTCGGAGGTCGGGATGTTCTCCCCGCGTGGCTGCGTCGGGTCGAGCTGGAAGCTGCGCCAGACGACCTCGACCTCGTCTGCGTGCTCGTACCGGGTAAGTGCCTTCTCCAGCCGTCGCTTGCCGATGTAGCACCACGGGCAGACGATGTCGGACCAGACTTCGACCTTCATGGTGCCTCACCTTACTGCGACGCAACCGGCCGCGGCCTGTGTGCTCCCTGGGCATCGTTGGAAGGGGCCCGCGGTGCTCGGCGGTACCTCGCCGGGAACATGGGGAAGGATCAAAGGCGACAGGTATGCGGCATTGTGTTCCGGTCGGGGTCGGCGCTGCTTTCCGCCGGATGGCGATGCCTCTTCGCAGTCAAAGAGGAGAAACATTTCGGCAGTAGTTCAGTAGTAATTGGTCCGATGGTTGACGGTGCTTACGCCACGATGCGACGCTCGGCGGGTCCGGTGGCCGGCGCCAGACCCATGCCGAAGGGCGCGAGATCCCTGCTGGGGAAAGGCAGGACGCTGATGCCGAACCCGGCCACCGGCGGTCCGCCCAGTTCCTGCAGGAGTACCCCGCCGATGAATGCGGTGTCGGTGACCACCGCGTCAGCCGGCTCCTCCTGCAACAGCGCCATCAGGTCCCGTACCTGGTTCGGCACGGGCTTGGAGAATCCCTGAACCAGGTCGAACTGCAGCTTTTTCAGCCCGGACAGCTCCCGGCGCCGCGGATAATGCTCCTCCAACCCGACGAGGCTGTAGTCGAAGTCGGGATCTGTGATCGGGTGGAATTTCGTACCAACGGCGGTGATCTTTTCCGCGAAGGCGACGCCGGTGTACCAGCGCACGGTGTGGCCGCGTTCGATCAGGGCGCGGGCGATGGGCAGCGCGGGCACGGTGTGGCCGACGGCCGGGACTGTGGCGAACAGGAATCGGGCCACGACGGATTCTCCTCAGACAGGACGATGTCTGCGGGCAGCCTGCGTGCGAGCTGCCACATCGGGCGCCAGTCAAGCATTCTGTTCGAGCGATGCTCGGACTTTGTCGGTGGCATGGCAGCGTACGGTGACTGGTCAACTCCGCGCGCCCACCGGACGCCTCAACCCACATGCCGCCACGCCGACGCGGCCGTGCTCACCCCTGACCACAGACCCGATCTCGGGGTGGACGAGCTCAGCCAGCCCCGCGGCGCGCGCCTACTTCAGTCGGCCGTCCTCGATCAGTGTGCGCAGGCCGCGGCGGTCCGGCTTGCCGCTCGGCAGGGCCGGCACCTCGTCGTCCGCGGCGACGATCCACCGGGTCGGAACCTTGTAGCTGGACAGGAGCGTACGGGTGCGCGCGGCCAGACCGTCCACGTCGACGTCCGTGCCGGTCGTGCCGGCCGGAACGATGACCGCGCACACCTCCTCGCCGCGGGTCGGATGCTCGACACCGGTCACGACACAGTGCGCGACCTCGGGGAACTCCTCGATGACGGCCTCGACCTCGCGCGGTGCCACGTTCGAACCGGCGACCTTGACGAGCTCGCTGTCCCGGCCGACGTAGAACAGCCGCGGGTCGCCCGTCCTGCGGTAGACGCGGTCGCTGGTGTGGTACCAGCCGTCCGCGTCGAAGACCTCCGCGCGCTCACGCTTGTTGTAGCCGGCCATCGAGCCGATGCCACGGATGAGCAGCTCACCGACGGTCCCGTCCGGGACGCGCTCGCCGGCGGCGTCGACGATCGCGGTCTCGGTGAACGCGAAGCTGCCGCCGGACTCGGTCAGGCTGCGGTGGATCGGATGGCCGTCCGGGACGCCCGCCATCGCGAGGTCCACCGGCCCCTCCCGCAGCGCGGGGGCGCTGCGCAGGTCCCGGCTGGGGAAGGACGGGTGCAGCCGCAGCTGCTGGGTGAACGCGGGCCATCCGACGACGCCGTTCGCCCGTTCCCGTTCGGCGAGGTCGAGGGCCGGCCCGGCTTCCAGCCGCGCCAGCACCAGGACCGCGACGGGTGCGTGCAGAGCTCCGGTCGCGGCCAGGATCCCGCCGATCCAGAAGAACGGCATGGCACACAGGATGCGCGGCGCGTGGTCGACGCCGGTGAGCCCGCGGATCGCCGCCGGCCAGGTGGAGGTCTGGCGCACCAGCGTGCCGTGCGTGTGCAGCACGCCCTTCGGGTCGGCGGTGGAACCGGAGGTGTGAACCATGATCGCCAGGTCGGCCGGGGTGACCTCGGTCTGCACCGCGGCGAGCAGCTCGGCCCGCACCAGCGGCGGGTCCCGCGGATCCCACCGGGTGGCCCAGCCCCGGTCCGTCTGGCCGGTTAGCACGATCCGCCGCAGGTACGGCGCGCCCGCCAGCTCGAGCTGGCCGGCCGGCTGCCCGGCCAGCTGCCCGGCCAGCTCGGGGAACGCCGCCTCGAACCGCTGCGCGACGTCGATCCGCAGCACGGTCGTCGGTGCCACCAGGAGCTGCACATCGGCCAGCCGCACGACCTTGGCGATCTCCGCCGGCGGGTACAGGGTGCTGAGCGGAACGGCCACGGCCCCGATCCGGCTCACGGCCAGCCACCAGAGGGCCCACTCGACGCCGCTGGGGAAGAACAGGCCCACCCGGGTGCCCTTACCGACGCCCTCGTGCAACAGCCACCGGGCCACCCGGGCGGACTGCTCCTCCGCCTCGGCGTAGGTCAGCCGGTCGGTGAGGGAGACGATGTAGTCGGCGGAGCCGAACTCCCGAGCGCAGCGCCCCAACAGGTCAGGGATGGTCGGTCGGATCTCGTCGCCGGTCGACGTCATCGCCCTCGCTCCGTCCTTCAGCCGGTGGCGGCGCCAGGTGCGGCCCCGACGCGACGACGGGGCCTACGCACCTGGCGGGGCCTACGCGATGGCGGAGCCGCACCGCCTGACAGCCGTCGCCTGACCCTCGCACGGGCCCGCCACCACCCATGCTCCCAGAACGGGCGAGCCCACTCGCTGGCCCGCCCGTCGGTCAGGGCAGCAACGCCTCGGCGAACCGGTGGAGCCAGCGGTCGAAGAACTCGGCTTCGCCGCTGAGACGCAGGACGACCTGGTCGGCGCCGGCGGTGTGGTACTCACGGATGCGGGTGACGATCGTGTCGAGATCCCCCCAGGCGGTCACCGCGTCGACGAATCTGGCGTCGAGGTCGGCGATCTCGGAGTCCGTGAATCCCATGCGGAGGAAGTTGCGGTGGTAACCCGGCACCGTGCGAAGGAACTGCAGCCCTTCGGCGGCCGCGGCCCGTGCGGTGGCCGGATCGCTCTCGGGCACGACCGTCAGCAGCACAGCCAGTGCCGCGCCCGGGCCGAGCGTCGCCCGCGCCTGCTCGACATATTCAGGGGTCACCAGGTACGGGTAGGCGCCGGCCGCGCGGTCCCGGGCGAGGGCGAGGACCGCCGGGCCGAGTGCGGCGAGCACGCGCGAGGCCGCGGGTACGACAGGGGCTTCGGTGTCGAGGTCGTCCAGGTAGGAGTTGAGCGTTCGCAGGGGCTTGGGGCCATGCGCGCCGCCGAGGCCGACGACGAACCTGCCCGGTGCGGACTTCTCGAGGTCCGTGTAGCTTTGCGCCACCTCGCGGGCCGGTACGACGTCCACCGAAAGGATGCCGCTGGCCACCTGGATGTGCTCCGTCGCACGCACGACCCGGTCGATGGCAGGCAGGTTGTTTCCCTGGCCACCGGCCAGCCAGACGGTTGAGTAGCCCGCGGCCTCCGCTTTCCGCGCGAGATCGATCTGGGCGTCGGGATGGTCCGCCGCGAGCCCGGAAGCCGCGATACCGATCGGTCCAAGAGTCACCATGACTGGCACAATCGCACGGCAGGCCTTCCGTGTTCCGCACGCCTCGCCTCGCCCCGCCGTGGTGATGGCCGTGGTGATGGGCGAATGATTGACGACGGGATCCGCGGGCCTGATCGCGCACCTGGTTGCCCGGGTGGTGCGGAGCCCCGTTCCCGGCGCCGCTCCCAGAACAACGGCCGGACCAGGGGAAGTGTCACCGCGACACACCCCGCGCCGGCCGCGCCGGACCGCCAGCCCGCGGCGGCCACCAAGATCATAGCCAGGGTCACGAAGAACGGAGTGCTCACTGCTCCCTGTGCTCGACCACCGGCCGTGCGGCTCGCGGTCCGCCGCTCTGCCCGTCAGCCCTCTCGCGAACCCTCGAACCCTCGAACCCTCGAACCCGCACCGAATCTACTGCTCAGCCGTCGAGCAGCAGCCGGCCGCCGAGGATCAGACAGTAGAGGTCGATGGCATAGAAGACCGCTACCCACACCGGCGCCGGCAGGTGCGTCACCCTGGCCAACGCGTCGGCGTCGGAAGACCGGGAGAACCGTCGAGCCCGCCGGAGAATACCTAACGACCGGATCGCCGCGAACAGCAGAAACCAGCTCACCGTGCAGGCGACGAACAGCTGCACCCCTGGGGAGCCTTTGGTCGCGACCAGAGCGAGAAATGCCAGCATGACGCCGACCACCAGCCCGCCGAAGGAATTCTCCACCACCAGCAGCAGACCGATGATCGCCAGGCCGCCGAGTATCAGCGTAGCCGTGACATTGCCGCTCGACGACAGCGCGGCGCCGGCGAGGCCGAACAGCGAGGGCGCCGTGTAACCGGCCACCGCGACCGCCAGCCAACCGATGCCGCGCGACGGGCCGTAGTAGGACGTCACCCCGCTCTGGTCACGCTCAAGCCGAACGGCCAGGGACGCACCACTGAACAGGAACGCCATCAGAGCATGACCGCCTTCATGGACCGCCGTGTCGAGGTGCCCCGTGCGCTTCCAGAACGGGCGCGCGCCGACCAGCAGGAGCGCACAGAGGCCGGAGGCGAATCCGATGGGCCTGGACGGCGTCAGGTCTACCGCCGCTGCCAACAAGCGCGCCTGATCGACATTCATCGAGACCCCCATCCCCCGCGACCATGGTCGCGCACCAGACGCGCGGACGGGTATTTCTCGGGGATTTCCGCGCCGACCGGGACGCCGGCACCGCGGCGGGGCCGGCGGCGGGGCCGGCGGCGTGCGATGACCTGCGCGTCGAGTGCTTCCGTGGGCTGCGTGCGGCTCGCGGATCAGATCGGCGATCGCTGCTTCCGACAGCCGGTCATCAACCGGGACATGTACCTCGCCGCCACCGAGCGGAACCCGCCGGGCCTGGTCCACAAGGAGACCTCGTACGCGCTGTTCATGCCGATCGCCGACCGGTACGCAACCAAGTACACCGTTCCGCGGGGACTGCTGCGGGGCGTGACGGCGCTCGAGAGCAACTGGGATCCCGGGGCCGTCGGCTACTGGACCAACTCCGATTTCGGGCTCTGCCAGTGGAACACCACACTGCCGGACGTGACGAAGGACCGGGCGCTCGATCCGTACTGGGCCCTCGATTCGACCGCCAAGGCGATGCGTGAGCGGTACGACTCCGACCGGTGGGGCCACAACTGGACGTACGTGATCGTCGCCCACAACGTGCCCACGTGGGCCGCCGAGTGGGCGCAGGGCAGGCTCTCGGCGACCAACCCCGACGACAGACCGAAGCTCGACCGCATGACCGGCTACCTGACCAACGTGCTCGCCCGGACCTGGTGACGGCACACGACTCAGCCGGAGGGGGACGGGCGGGCCTTCTGTACCTACCCGGCGCTGAACCGCACGACCCCGACGGGAGACGGCGGGGCGCCGGTGACCTGCGACGATGACAGGGACACACCCGGCCAGCGATCAAGGAGTCTGGCACTGACGCAGAAACCGGTCGGCCTGGTCGCCCGGATGGAACACCATCAGGTCGCGGTCTATCTCACTGCCATGACCGCCGGTGCCGTGCTCGGCCTTACGGCACCCGGCCTCGGACCGGGTCTGGAACACGCGATCAACCCGCTGCTCGGGGCGCTTCTCTACGTGACGTTCCTCCAGGTCCCCGCCGCCGAACTGGCCCGCTCCCTGCGCGACGGGCGGTTCCTCGCCGCCGCGCTGGTCGTGAACTTCGCAGTCGTGCCGCTTGTGGTCGCCGCGATGTTTCCGTTCCTGCCGGACGATCAGGCCGTCCGCCTCGGGGTGCTGCTGGTTCTGCTCTGTCCCTGCATCGACTGGGTCATCGTGTTCACCGGCCTTGCCGGAGGCAGCGGCCGGCGTCTGCTCGCCGCGACCCCGCTGCTCCTGCTCGCGCAGATGCTGGTCCTTCCCGTCCTGCTGTTCGCCTTCCTCGGCTCCGGCCTGGCCGACATCGTCGACGCGGGACCCTTCCTCCGGGCGTTCCTCACCCTGATCGTCGTTCCGCTGGCCCTGGCCTGGGTCACCCAGGGCTGGGCAGCCCGCAGGCCAGCCGGGCAGACCGTGTCGGAGACGGTCAGCACGGCGATCGTCCTGCTGATGGCCGCCGTGCTCATCGCCGTGGTCGCCTCCCAGCTCCCGAAACTCGACGGCAGGCTCGGTGACGTCGCCGCCGTCGTCCCGTTCTACCTGGCGTTCCTCGCCGTCATGGCGTTCACCGGGAAGGCACTGGCCCGTCTGTTCCGCCTCGACGTCCCCTCGGGACGGGCGGTGCTGTTCACCGGTGCCACCCGTAACTCCCTCGTCGTCCTCCCGCTCGCCCTCGCTCTGCCCGACGAGTTCGCCGTCGTACCGGTCGTCGTGGTCACCCAGACCCTCGTCGAAGTCCTCGGCATGGTCGCCTACGTCCGGCTCGTGCCACGACTACTCCCCACACCCCACCCCACCTGATCTGAGGTGGGAGACTTCCTGTGCCACTCCAGGAGTCCGATGATCAGATGTCGGGCTGCGGGCGGAGGCGGGCGAGGAGGCCGGCGGCCTGCTGGGTGACGGGGTGTTGGCGACCGAGGAGGCGACCGGCGTCCGCGTGGAGGCCGCGCAGGGTCACCTGGGCATCGGTGGCGTGACCGGCTGCCGCCTGGAACCGGGCGATCTCCAGGCGCACTGCCAGCGCGGGCTCGGAGTCGGGCCCGTACCTGCCGACGATCGGTTCGGTGAGCCGCAGGACGTCACGCAGGGCGTGGTCGAAGTCGCCGAGCTCGGCATGGCAGAAGGCGGCCTGTCGACGGCAGTTGATCGCCTCCTCGTCCTGCGGGCCCCGCACGTCTGCGAGGATTTCCGCGAGATGGTCCAGCTCGGGGAGGGCCTGGCGGAAGTCGCCGCCGTAGAACCGGGCGGCGGCGAGGGTGAGGCGCAGATCCAACAGCCGCGGGTCCGTCGGCGGGCGGCGGGCGGCGGCCGCGGCGAGGATGCCGGCGAGAAGATCGGCGGCCTGCGAGAACCGTTCCTCTTCGAGCAGCTCCACGGCCTGGCTGTGGGCGGCGTCCAGCTCGTCGTCGCGGAGGATCGTGGTGGAAGCGTCGGCGACACCAGAACCGGCGGGAGGCCGTGGCCGGGGGAGCGGTGCTCCTGGATGGCGGTATGGGCGCGTCGGGTCGGGCAGCGCGGCCGGCGCCCTGGAGTAGTCGGGTGCGCCCGGTGCGGCGGCGGGCAGGAACGGCACGAGCCGATCATGCACTTCCCAGGCGTTCGCTGGCCGGTCGACGGCCTCCTTTGCCAACAGGTCGAGGACGAGTGCCTCCAGGCTGGCCGGCACGTCCGGGCGCAGCTCGCGCACGGGCGTCGGCGAGGTGTGGAGGTGCTGGTAGATCAGGGACAGCTCGTCCGTCGCGCGGAACACCCGCTGCCCGGCCAGCAGCTCGTGCAGCAGGCAGCCCAGCGAGTAGAGGTCGCTGCGGGGGCTGACCGGCGTGCTCTTGATCTGTTCAGGGGACATGTACGGCTTGGTGCCGAGTACCTGCCCGGTGGTGGTGAGCTGGGCGACGTCGGTGCCGAGCACGGCGGCGATGCCGAAGTCGAGCACCTTGACGGTTCCCGCGCGGTCGACCATCACGTTCTGCGGTTTGAGATCGCGGTGGATGACCGGGATCGCGTGCGCGTGCGACAGCACGGCGCAGATCTGCGCGGCGATGCACACGACCCAGTCGAGGGGGAGCGGTCCGTCATGCTCGTGCCGGAGGTCGGAGAGGGACACTCCGTGCACGAGCTGCATCGCGATGTAGAGCATGTCGGACGTCTCGTCGAACGCCGCGTCGTAGACGGTGGGCACGCCGGGGTGTTCGATCTTCGCGGTGACCCGCGCCTCCCGGCGGAACCGGCTGATGAACCCGGCGCGGTCCGCGGACTCTACGATTTCCGGTCTGATCAGCTTGACCGCGATGTCGCGGTCGAGAACGGTGTCGTATCCGTGCCAGACCTGCCCCATCCCGCCTCGGCTGATGGGCGCGGTCAGCTCGTATCGCCCCGCGATGACCGTCCGCTGTCCTGGCACGCTCAGCCCCCTGACGGTTGGACGGGGAGGAACGGCGAGGCGTCACCGGCCCAGACGACGACGAGCGCGTCGCGGGCGCGGGACGCGGCGACGTAGAGCAGGAAGCGCTCGCGGGCGAGGGTGTCGTCCCGCTCGTCGTCGGGTTCGGTGGCGAGCACCCGTTCGGACGGGACGCTTTTGCGGTCGATGCCGAACAGCACCACCCGGCTGAACTCGAGTCCCTTGGCGCGGTGCATGGTCATGAGCCGGGGCGCGTCCGACCGGTGGGTGTCCCGGCCGCCCGCATGGCCGGGCAGGGCGTGGCCGGCGATCACCTGGGCCGCGATCCCGCGGTCGCGCAGCCCCTGCGCCACGATGTCGCGTTCCCGGGCGCTGCGGGTGAGGACGCCGACGCTGCCGGCCTCCACCCTGCCCTGCGCGTCGTCCAACCCAGCCCCAGCCCCAGCCCTGGTCCCAGCCCCAGCGCCAGCCGCCGAACTCGATCCGTTGCCGTTCGGGCCGGACGGCGGGCCGAACCAGCCGCGCAGCGTTTCGGCGGTGACGTCGAGTTCCTCGGTGAGCCCGGAGCAGGGGCGCAGCACGGGGGCCGGCCCGCTCATCGCGGAGCGGTAGCCGCTGGTGGCCTCGGCGTCGCCTTCCAGATCGGTGACGTCCGTGTCGCCGGCGAGAATGCCGACCGCGAACCGCAGGTTCTGCGCGGTGGTCCGGTAGTTGAGGGTCAGCCGCCGGCTGCGACCCCGCACCTGGATGCCGTAGCGGGAGAGGACGACCTTCTCGCCGTAGATGCGCTGGTGGGAGTCCTCGGCGAGGAACAGGTCGTCGGGGCCTTCGGCGACGAGGGCGCGCAGCAGCCGCCAGTGGCCGGGGTGCAGGTCCTGTGCCTCGTCGACGACGACGTGGTCGGCGGGCCGTGGGCCGCCCGCGGCGGCGAAGGCGTCGGCGCAGCGGGCGGCGAGGACGGCGATCTCGGCATAGCTCGCCGTCTGGCCCAGTGCGAGCTGGCGGCGGTACGCCTCCACCGCGTCCCAGATCGCCATCCGCTGCGCGCGGGAGAGGCGGGTGCCGCGCCCGGGCCGGGGCACCCGCAGGTACTGCGCGCGGGTGGTCAGGTCGTTCGCGAGGACGACCATGCGGTACTCGCCGCGCAGGAACGCGGGCCGGGCGAGATCACCGGTGAGTCCGGCGGCGCGGGCCGCATCCGTCCACATGGTGCGCTCGTCGGTGTCGGACAGCGGCCTCGGGACGGTACCGGCGGAGAGCAGATCACCCCCGGTGGCGGCCCGGATGTCGGCGGGCACGGTACCGAGCACGTCGAGGGCGAGCTGGTCGATCCCGCGGACGGTCACCCCGGCCTGGCCGAGGCGGCCCTGCCACACCGAGGCGTCCAGGGTCCGCAGGTCCTGGGCGAGGTTGTCGGCCAGGTTCCGGGTGAACGTGGTGAGCACGACCCGCGGCGCGGCCGGCGCGGTCGCGAGGCGGCGCGCCCGGTGCAGCGCGACGACGGTCTTGCCGGTGCCGGCCCCGCCGGAGAGCCGGTACGCCCCGCTGGTCCGCACGTAGGCGTACCGGCGCTGCTCGGGGTGCAGGAAGACGCGCCACTCGGCGAAGCTGCCGTCGAGGACCCGCCGCAGCTCGCTGTCGGTCTCGATGCGCACGAAATCCATCAGCGTGCTGGGCCGCCGCAGCGCCGCGGCGACGTCGGCGTCGCTGGCAGGCCTGGTGGGGACGTCGGCGTCGGCGTCGACGCCGATCCTCGTCCGGTCGGCCTGGTCGGCCTGGTCGGCCTGGTCGGCCTGGTCGGCCTGGTCGGCCTGGTAGGCCCGGTCGGGGCGCGCGGGGGCCTGCTCGGTCTCCGGGTCCGACAGGCCGAGCTGTTCGTGGATCTCGTGGATCGGCGTGCCGGTGGCGAGGGCGAGCAGCGCGTCGGCCTGCCACGGCGGTACCCGTTCGTCGCCGGCGGCGGCCACGAGCGCGTCCTCGTCCGGGCAGGTCACGGCCCGCCGGGCGAGCGTGGCGGAGAGGCCGAGGTCCTCGAGCTCACGCGGAGTGAACCCGGCCAGCGGGCCCTGCGGGACCCACCCCGCCGTGCCGTTCCCCTGGACGGGCCGCCGGCCGGGGGCGACCACCGGCGCCGCGTTCTCGATCACCTCGAGCACGCCGCTGACCGGGTTCGTGGTCAGTACGAGCCGTTGCGCCAGCGCGTTCGCCTCGTCGTGCGGGGCGACGGCCGCGAGCACGAAGTGCGGTTCCGGTGTCTCGGCGACCAGGAACATGACGGCGCGGAAGTTGTCGTTGACCCGCCCCGTGCGCACCCGCGGGTCGGCCGAGTTCCTGATCGGCTCGATGTGCAGGCCGGGGCTGGCCGGATCGGCCATCAGCTTGGTCAGGAAGTCCCAGGCCCGCTGCTTGAGCGAGCCGTCGATGTCCAGCCGCCTGCGGAACTGCCGCGACATGGTGATGTTGCTCATCGGGTTCCCTCCACCGGGATGTCCGTGCCGCCGCCGTCTGTGCCGCCCCCGCCGGCCGTCGCCAGCAGGCCGGCGACCCGCGCCGGGTCGGGGTCGGCGATCCGCCATCCGCCGCCGGTGAGCTCGGCCCGGAGCGCCCCGTCGACGTCCTCGGGATGGACGAGGACGGCGACGCGCGCGTCCGGCCAGGCGAGGTCGAGCGGGAAGCCGCCGGCTGTCTCGTGGCCCTGCTCGGGCAGCGGCACGCCGGCCCGCGCCAGCCCGCGCAGCAGCGTCTTCTCGGCGTCGTCGAGCGCGTTGAGGACGAGGTCCGCCCACGGCGGTGAGAGCGCGTCCTCCCGCGACGTCACCGCCGTGGTCTCCCTGTCCGCCCCGGCCCCGGTA
This sequence comes from Parafrankia sp. EAN1pec, assembly GCF_000018005.1. Taxonomy (GTDB): domain Bacteria; phylum Actinomycetota; class Actinomycetes; order Frankiales; family Frankiaceae; genus Parafrankia; species Parafrankia soli. The sequence continues at coordinate 6,559,480 of NC_009921.1, read as the reverse complement.
CCCGTGTCGGCCCGAGCCCCGGCCGCGTCGGCGCCCGGCCGGTCGGCACCCGCCGACCGGTCGTCCGTGCACTGCGACAGGGCGATCGGAAGGGCGGTGCGGGTGGCGTGGCCGAGGATGTTCGACAGCGCCAGCCAGCTTCGCCACGCCCGCACGCCGGCCTCGGTGGCCAGGCCGTCGTCCCGGTCGTCGAGAACGAGGACGCAGCCGAGGTCGTGCGGCGGCCGCGGCCAGCCGGCCGAGGCCGCCGCCAGCCCGTCGCGCCGCCAGACCCAGCCCTGCAGGTCACCGGCCGCGCCCCGGCCCGCGACGGCGTCCGGAACCGCGTGCGGGTCCAGTGCCGCCGCGGCGAGCCCGGCGAGAGCCGACCGGCTCGCCACCGGCGCCGGCCGGGCGTCGAACAGCGCGAACGGCAGCCCGTCCGCCAGCGCCCGCCACGCGTCCCGCCGCGGCTCCATCACCCAGTCGAGCAGCTGGGTGACCGCGTCGGCGGTGGCCAGCCCGTCCGACACCGAACCGGCGGGGATCCGCCCGGCGCGATGCTGGACGAGCCGGCGCCGGACGGCGTCGTCGTACCAGGCGGCGCCGGCAGCCGTCACCTGCTCACCGCGGGCGAGCGCCTCGAAGACCGCGACGTCGTCGTCGGTGACCGCCCACACCACATGCCCCGCCTCGCGCAGCGCGGCGCGTTTCGCCGCGTCGTCCGCGATCCGGTTGTGGGCGGGGGTGGCGTGCCAGGCCCGGCCGTCGGTGAAGACGTACACGCGGGGCACCGTCGGGTCCTCGCAGAGCAGCTCGAAGTCGGGCCGGCAGCCGGCCGCGCGGACCTGCGGCCGCAGCGTCCAGCGCCGGTGGACGGTGCCCGGCACCCCGAACCGCAGCTCCGTCCCGGTGAGCTGCGGGATCTCCCGCACGCTCGCCCCGCGGGCGCGCAGCGCGTCGGTGAACGTCCGCCGGAACCGCAGCTCCAGCGCGCTGTCGAGGGACGGCAGCGGGATGTCGGCGACCGACCGCAGCCCGACCGGCTCCCATCCGTCGCCGAGCACCTCGGTGAGCATCTGCTCGGCCCGCGCCCGGGACGTCCGCTCGACCAGCGCCGGCGGACTGAACGGCAGCAGGCACCGGGAGCAGGCCAACAGCCCGTCCTCGGCGCACCCGCACCGGGCGACCACGCCCCGGGCCGCGGTGAGCAGCTCCCGGACCCGGCTCGGCCGGGCCAGATCGGCGAGGTAGCCCGTCCCGCCGGGGACACGGTCGTGCAGCAGCAGCGCCGTCCGCTCACTGCCGCCGACCGGCATCCGCACCTCCAGGACGTCGAGATGATCCGGCGCGCCGCCGAGCAGCTCACGCAGGCCGAGTAGCAGCGCCGCCCGGAACGACGGCCCGGCGAACTGGTCCAGCGTGAACTGCGGCGGCAGCAGGATCCGCACCCCCTGCGTGCGCAGCGACCGCCCGAGCGCCAGCTCCGTCCACGGGACGTCGATGCGGGTGCGGTGCGGGCACCAGGCGCGGTGCCGGGCCTGCTGCGGGTCGCGCACCCCGAGCTGCGCCGCCGGCACGATCCCGCAGCCGGGGCAGATCAGGAACAGCGGCGCCCGCACCGCGGTACCGGCCAGCATCCGTTCCGGCGCCTGCTCGACGGCGCGCCCCACGTTGACCCAGCGCACCTCGAGCTGGCGGACGTACTCGGCGCCGAACGGGTAGCCGCCGAGGTGCCAGGCGTCGCTGATCTGCTCCGGATCGACGTCCGCGGCGGCGACGACGGTGAACGGCAGCCGCTCGCGGTCGTCGTGCGAGTCGGAGATGATCGCCGCGTCCCGGGACACCTGCGCGGAGACCTTCTCCAGCGGCAGCACCGGCAGCGCCTGCCCGGTGTCGGTGATCCCGGCGTCCCCGCAGCGCGGGCAGGTCGCCGGGACGGCCGGCTCGTCGCCCAGGGAGCGCCGATGCACCCGCGACCAGCCGCAGGACGGGCAGACCCGCCAGGTCTGGAGCAGGCCGTCGAGGTCGGTGCCGATGCTGACGGCGTCGATGCGCACCGCCGTCGCCTGGGCGTAGAAGGTGGCGCCCGGCGCCCACTCGGTGAGCGCGAGCGCGCTGCCCCGCCGGTAGGTGCGCGGCTCCTCGTGGTACTCCTGCGTGTCCTGGTCCATCCACTGCAGGGCGACGTCGAGGGTGACGGTGTCGTCGAGCAGGGTGTAGTTCGGCAGCACGCCGCGTTCCTCCAGCGCGCTGACCCAGAACTGGGTGGCCAGCGCGCTGCGCCGGTCGCGCAGGAACCGCAGCTCGGCACGGGCCAGCCGGTGGGCGGTGACGTCCTCGGCGGTGGCGGTCGGGCGGTTCGCGGCGACGGCCAGCTCGGGCATGCTGTCCTGCAGGGCGTTGCGCCGGTGCCCCAGCTCGTCGGCCTCCCGCCGGTACTCGACGGCCGCCCGCCGCAGCAGCCTCGCCAGCCCGGAGACCGCCTCCGGCTCCCCGCTCGCCTCCTGCGCCCCGCTCGTCTCCGGCGCCAGACCTACGCCGGCCCAGGTACGCAGATGGTCGGCGGTGTCGGGGCGCACCGCGGCGCCGAACAGGGCCAGGAACTCCTCGGCGTAGGCCGCCGCGTTCGCGTGGGCGTCGGCGAGCAGGTCGCCCATCCAGGTGCCCGGCGCCCAGCCGGCCTCGGGGAACATCGTGGCGGCGGTCCCCGGGTCCGCCGCGCCGCCGCGGGAACGCCGGTCCACCAGCCAGGCCACGTACTGGCGTTCCAGGATCTCCACCGCGTCCAGGTAGGTCGCCGGCGGCCGGACGTCCCCGTCGATGAGCGCCAGCGGGTCGGCGAGGCGCTGCGTGTCGTGCCCCCGGCCCTTCACATAGGCCAGGACCAGCGCGTTCCCCGTCAGCCGCCCGGCCCGCCCGACCCGCTGCACATAGGAGGCGACGGTCCGCGGCAGCGACCCGAGCATCACCGTCGACAGGTCACCGATGTCGATGCCCAGCTCCAGCGTCGGCGTCGCCGCCAGCACGTTCGGGACGGCCGGCCCGCCCCCCTCGCGGAACTGCCGCTCCACGTCGAGGCGGACGTCGTCCGGCAGCAGCGAGGTGTGCTCGTGCGCCACCACCCGGCGCATGTCGACACTGCGGTACAGATGCCGGTAGTAGTCGTCGCCGCGCCGGGCCCGGCGCAGCCGCCCCGGGCACGCCTGGCGCAGGCAGGCGGCGTCCGCCAGGTCGTCGACGGTGCGCCGGGTGCCCGGGGTGAGCGTCTGGCACACGTCGCAGCGCAGCGCGAGCACCCCGCCCGCGAGCAGCTCGGGGTCGGCCACGCTCACCACGACCTGCGCCGGGTCGAGCAGGAACACCGTCGCGTTCGTCTCGGTGCGCCGCCGCGACAGCCAGCCGGCGTCCGCCATCTCGTCGAGCAGCGCCCGGGTCACCAGCCCGCCGTCGCGTGCCGTGAGCCGCAACTGCCGCTGCGCCCAGCGGGCATACCAGGACGACGCCCCGGTGATGCTGTCGAATGTCGCCGCCGGTGTCGACGTCCGTCCCGTCGTCGGGAACGTCGGCGCGGGCCGGCCCGGCGGGAACGCAGGCAGCCCCTCGCCGCGTGCCGCCCGCCGGCCCCCGGTGAGGAACCAGCGGTTGCCGTCATGCTCGACGAACGACTCCAGCCAGCGATGCCAGATCCCGCCCTGAACGCGGACCCGTTCGAGCACCCCGCGTGCCCACGCCGCCAGCCGGGCGTCGTCGAGCGCCGCGCCGAGCGCGTCGTCGTTCTCCGCCGACAGCGAATGCTGCTGGCGGGCCCGCGCCACCGCCCTGGCCGCCACCCGCGCCAGCGCGTCCGCACCGCCGGTGTCGACCTCGGCGACGGCCGCGCCGGTCAGCTCCAGGGTGCGCCCGGTGCGGGCGTTGAGCCCGAACTCCAGCGCCGCGTCGAACGCCAGCCGCCGCTCGACGAGCCGCTGCGCCTGCGCGCGCTCATGCGCCCCGCCCGCCGGCTGCCAGTAGCGCTGGAACCCCGCCCACTGGGCGAGTGCCGGCGGCACCAGCCGGTACCGGCGCACCGGGTCGTCACCGGCCCGGTCCATCGCCTCCCGGGCCAGGTCGGCGACGGCGAGCGGCCCGCGGCTGTCGATCGTGTCGAACAGCGCCGCCCGCAGGCTCAGCGCATGCGACCGCGCCTGGACGAACCCGGCGGTGTGCGCGGCGTCCTGCACACTGTCGGTGAACAGCAGCGTCTTCTTCTCCGCGGTGTCCAGATACGCCGAGCCGAACAGCGCCGACAGCGACACCGACGTCAGCGTCGACACCCCGCTGCCGAGGAAGCGGATGCCGTCCGGCTGGCGGCAGGACGGGCAGGTCTGCGCCCGCGCCGCGGTGTCGTCCTCCCAGGCCGTCAGCACCGGGATGTGGGCGCTCTCATCCGGCTCGCCGTCGGTCGCCGGGTGCGTCGTGAGGATCAGCGTCGACGTGTTCAGCCACAGCAGACCCTCGACGGACGTCGCTTCAGTCGTCTCGGTTGTCTCGGTTGTCTCAGGGGCGTCGGTGGCGTCGGCGATCACGGCGGCGGCCTCGCCCGGGGCGTGCAGCAGTGCACGGAAGCGCTGGTCACCGGCGCGAGACGCCCGCCGGACGGTCGTCTCCGTGGCGTCGATCGCCCGCCCCACCAGGGTGCGCAGCGCCCCCCACCCGGCCCGGCCGCAGTGGCGGCAGTACAGCGCCGGCAGGTACAGGTCGAGGTCGGCGTGCGCCCCATCATCCGACCAGCGGAACGCCGGTGTGGGCGACACCCGACGGTCGATGCGAGTCACCTCCCGGACCCACAGCTGCGTGTCCACCCCCAGCAGCCGGCGTCCCGCCGCCGGCTCGGCGTTCGCCCGCGCCCGCGCCTGGGAGAGCAGGCCGAGGTAGGCCTCGACGACAGCCATCCCGTCCGCGCGCCCCGGGCTGGTGTCGTCGGGCAGCACCTTCTTCGCGAGATCCCGTACCGATTTCGGGTGCAGCGCCGCGGTGAGCAGGCCCTCGGTGAGCGGATGCGCGGCCAGGACGGCGGGAAGCCGGTCACCGCGGCGCAACCGGCGGATCTCGGCGGCGGAGAACTCCGACCCGTCGACGTCCCGGGCTACCAGCGCGCCGAGCAGCACGTCCGCCACCTGCTCTGGGCCCTCCGGGACGGCCTCGCGGACGGTCTCGGCGAGCAACCGGGTGGCCGGCAGCCGCCGGATCACCACACCAGGTGTCGGACGGCTGTGCTCGCGGCGCCAGTCGTCCGGCGCGGTCCGCTGCTCGACGACCACCGCGTCCGCCTCGAACGGGCGCCCGAAAACGGTCTCGGCGAACGCCCGCATCGCGGCGAACGGCTCGCCCGCGCCGCCTTCCTCGCTCTCGTCCTCGTCCTCCGCTGTGGCCTCGGCTGCGTTGGTCGTGTCCTCGGTGCCACTGCTTGCGCCGCTGCCAGCGCCGAGGGTCGCGGAGGTGGCCACCGGCACCACGTCACCCAGCGGAGCGCCGGGGCGTGCCACGCCCAGCATCGACCCGAGCCGGCGCAGCAGCATCGCCACATCGGTGCCCTGCGCGCCGTCGTAGGTGTGGAACTCGTCCAGGCACACATAGGTGAGAGACGCCTGCGCGCCCTCCCACAGGCCGCGGTCGTTCGCGCGCAGCAGCAGGTGGTCGAGCATCTTGTAGTTCGTCAGCAGGATGTCCGGCGGATCGGAGCGCATCACCTCCCGGGAGGTGATCAGACCCGCCTGGCTGACCTGCGTGCGCTGGCCCTGCTGCTCACCGGTGTAGATGCCGGCGGTCAGGCCGCCCAGACGCGGGTCACCGGTCAGCATCTCGGCGAGCCGGCCGGCCTGGTCGTTCGCCAGCGCGTTCATCGGATAGAGGATCAGCGCTTTCATCCCGCGCTGGCCCTGCTGCCGCATCCGCAGCGCATGATCGATGATCGGGACGAGGAACGCCTCCGTCTTGCCCGACCCGGTACCCGTCGTGACGATCGTCGGCCGCGGCCGGCCGTGCTTCGACGACAACCGCTCGAACGCCTGCGCCTGATGCACGTACGGGACGAAGTCCTTCGGCCACCAGTCCAGCGGAACCATCCAGGTCCCGTCCGCCGGCCGGAACGGCAGCCGCAGCCGGGCATACGGGCCGCGGAAAATGCCCTCCTCCGGGTCACCGAGGAACGTCGTCAGCGCGGCGCGGACGTCGTCGTCGGTCAACGCGAAGGTGGTCGCCAGGTAGTCCGTCAGGGCACGGCGAAGGTCAGCCGCCTGCAACGACGGCAGCAGCGGAGCGGTCATCAGGGCAGCTGCTCCTCTGCCTGGACCTGCGCCTTCTTCGCTTCCCGCTCGGCGGTCAGCCGGCTGAAGTGCTCGTGCGCGATCCGCAGGTCGGCCTCCCGGTTCACCCCGCTGAACGGCCCGACGTAGGTGCGATCGGGCCCGTTGAGCGTATGGACCCGCTCCCCGGCCGCGGTCGCCTTGTCGAGCTGCTTCACGAGATCGACCGGCAACTGCCGCCCGAACGAGTCGTACCGCGCCTTGCGCTCGTAATCCTGCAGGACGGGAAACTGCGTCCGGTAGACGGTGACCAGCTCGTCAGCGGTAAGCCCGAGCATCACCGCCACGATCGCGTCGATCTCGACAAGCGCCTGCCGCCTATCCGCCGCCCGCCGCAGTGGCGTGCCCCACTCCCACCCTGCGGTGATCATTCCAATGTCCGGCCGCTCGCGATAGGCCACCCCAACCCCCGGAACCCACCGATCGTCCCGCCAGGTGGGCGAGTACAGCTCCTCCCACAATGATGCGTACGGTCGTACCAGACAGTTGAGTCGCAACGTTCGCACCATTAGTTCGGGCTGCAGTTCGTGTCTTTTTACGTGTGGAAGTTTTGTCATTACCGAGAGTGATATGTGGCTGGAATTGCCGTTCTTGACAAGGAAGTCGGCAACGAGGGAAGCGGATGTTCCGGCGGCAATGACAAGGTTCATCGGATCTGAGGTCGACAAGGTATTTACGGCGTGAATGTGAGCCGGTCCCGGCGGTATCAGTGCAGTCTGGAGGCTTCGCGCGTTACCTGGATCAGCCATTTCTCGCCAGGCTATACGAAATTTTTTAGTACTAGGAGAACCGTCCCAATGTGGGTATGCAGTGTGGTATTCGTCGGCGAGTCGGGAGCGTTGATAGATAGTCCTAGGGATGAAGCTCTCCGGGAGCTCGTCCAAGTCTATCGGTTCGGTATCCTGGCGGTTCTTAGACGTCTCGGTAGCCTGCTGAAACAAGGGTGCTGCAACGGTAATATGAGTGCCTTGTAGAATCACGTCTGACCATGCTGAAGGCGTTGCGGGGCGGCGTTCGAACCACCCTCTCCGGCGATCCGCTGATTCATGCCAGCCGGCCGTCCAGTTGATATCGAGAGAACCTAGTCGCGGAGCTTTGGAGAGCTTGGCCAGTACGGTCGCACTGGAGGCATTGATCGGAAATAGCATCCTTGCCTCGTCGTGAGGCGTACCAGGTTTATCTAGTAGTGTTGCCCACTCGGTAAGGATTTCTTTGTTGACAGATGTTATGCGTGCACGGTGTGGCCGGGTGTCCCAATGTCCTTGATCGTCCTTGATTCCAGGTTCGCTTCCCGATCCATCATGCAATAGGGATCGCTCTGGAATGAATGGCTCGTATAGCCATGTCGCTTGCATGAGTTCTATTGCGGGTTGCGATTTCCCGTAGATGTGCACCCCGAACTCTTTTGCGTGATGCACCTCTTCGAATAGTTTTCTTTCATTTCGGTAGTGCCAGTGGCGGCGAAGTCGGTGGTATGCTTCTCTGCGGAATTTTGCGGCTCGCAATTCCGTGAAATGAGATCCCGGGTGGATCAGAGAGATGATCCCGTCCGGATGTGTCAAACGCCAGGAACCGTCCATGAAGCAGCGGTACAGATCCGGCTGAAGGCCGTGTAGCAGGGGTCGTTCGACCGAACTTCCGAGGTGGGCGGTGAGGCCAGCTTGTTCGGCTCGCTGGTCGAGGTACCAAGTCTCCGCTGAGGGAACGCGAAAGGTGTGTTTCCGGCGTTCAAGCTTCAGCTCCTCGGCAATGTTAGGGACTAGGGTCCACCATGGGTCGGACTCTGCAAGAACGCCGGCTTCGTCCCAGTCGGGGCGGACCCAGGGGGGGTTTCCTACCTGGAGGTCGAAGCCGCCGCGGGTGAAGACCTGGGGGAAGTCGAGTTCCCAGTGGAAGAAGCCCTGGCGGTCGGCGATCTCGGCGGCCACCCCGAGCCAGGAGATGCGGCTCAGTGCCTCCTTGACGGGCATCGCGTCGGCGAAGCCGAGGTCGAGGTCTTCGGCGTCGTCGAGTCCTCGCCAGGAGAGGTCGTCGGCGAAGCCGGTCTGGCCGTCGCTTTCCTTCCGGCCGGGCTTCGTGGTCTTGCCGAGCAGGGCTTCCAGGCCGCCGATCCAGGCGTCCAGATCGGGGGGCGGGACGTCGGTGGTCAGTGGCCAGGACCAGAGGGCGCACCAGGCGTCCATCACGCGGCGCAGCCGTCGGTAGGCGCTGTTCGGGTTGTGCAGGACGGCTTCGACCTGCTCGCGGGTCACCGGCTCGCGGGGCGGTTCCGCGGAACCGTCTGCGCCCCACACCGATGTGGCGCGACGGATGCCGGCCTCGGCGATTTCCAGGCGGCGCCGCGCGAGTTCCCACAGCACCTCGACGCGTAGGGCGAGCCGCGCCAGCCGGTTCTGCTGCTCCTTGCTCGGGGTACGGAGCACCCCGGCCCGCCAGGCCCGCAGCCTCTCCCGGGACTCAGGTGCATACGTTTTCGCCTCCGCGGTGTCGACGACCGCGCCCCATCCAGCCGCCGGCAGCAGGAAGTGGTGAATGCCGGTGCCGACCGGGGGCGTCGAGCCCGGCGCGTCCGGGTTGTGCAGGCCGACGTCCGTCGGAACGGTTGTCAGCCATTCCTTCTTCTTCAGCAGTGCCGGTGCGTAGACGGCGCGGCGGGCGCCGATCAGGCTGTTGCCGCGGCGCAGGTGCAGGCCGAACCAGGGTGCGGCGAGGCCGGCCTGCATCGTGTCGAGCCACAGGGAGACCTCGGCGAGCTCGACGGCGGTGGCGTTCAGGTCCACCCCGTACACCTGGTGCAACGCCAGATATGCCTTCACCCGTTGCAGTTCGGCCGGGTACTGCTCGGCGGGGATGCGTTCGCCACGCTCGTCCTGCGCCCGGCTCAGGTAGGCGGCGGCGAGCTGGCGGACGGCCTCGATCGCGAACGCGCCCGACCCGAGCGCCGGCTCGCAGATGGTCATCGCCAGGATGTCCGCGGCGCGGGTCTTCGTCCCGTCCTGGTCGAGCAGTTCCTCGATGGCGTGGTGCACGACCGAGCGGGTGAGGACCTCCGGCGTGTAGTACGACGCCGACTGCTGCCGCTCCCGCCCGGCGAGCCGGTACACGAACGACCCGCGCGGATGCAGCCTCGGCTTCGGCTCGCCGGTGTTCTCGTCCCGGTCGAGGACGAATGAGTCGGCGGGCACCTCGTTGACGCGCTCGGCGGGCAGCAGCCACGTTCCGCCGGACGGGTCGCCGCCCTTCGCGACCTCGTACAGGTCGGTGTCGGCGATGATCCCCGACCAGGACATCAGCCCCTCGTAGACGGCGCCGAGCTGGTTGATGCCGAGCTCGCCGTAGGAGATGAACCCGCGGTCGCTGCCCTTCTTCACCTTCGTCAGCAGCAGGTGGCGCAGCACCCGCTGCAGCGCCTCGTTGCCGAGGCCGACCTCGTCGATGAGCGCCGTGGCGTCCGCCGCGAACAGGTCGGAGCGCAGCGGTTGGAACACCAGCCCGTCCCCGCCCGGCGCCACCGACTCGGCGCCCGTGCCCGTGCCCGTGTCGGCGTCCGCGTTCGTGCCCGTGCCCGTGCCCGTGCCCGTGGTGTGGCCCTTGTCGACTAGGACGAACAGCCGGTGCAGCGACTCGTACAGGTGCCGGCCGCGGCGGGCACGATCCGACGACAGGTCGGTGAGGATCAGGTCGCGCAGCCGGTCCAGCCCGTAGCCGGCCTGGTATTCGGGCGCCTGGACGGGCAGCACCTCCAGCTGCGGCGACGCCTCCGCGTACAGCAGGAACAGGATCCGGTACAGGAACCGCAGCGACTGCCGCGTCAGGTCCCGGCCGAGGTTCGGGACGTCGAGGACGTCCAGCCCCGCCGCCCGCCGCCGCGCCACCACCTCGTTCGCGATGATCTCCACCGACAGTCGGACACCCTCGCGCAGGTCCGCGGAGACGCCGACGGTGTGCTGTACCGACTTCTCCAGCAGGCCGAGCCACGGGGCCACGCCGTCCTCGGCCGGCAGCAGCAGGTCCGGCCCGGCCATGGCGGCGACGTGCTCCAGCTCGCCGGCCGCCCGGACGTCCCGCCGGTCGACGACGACACCCAGGTCGACGGCGAGCCAGCGCCCCTCCGGCCACCGGCCGCGCTCGGCGAGTAGCACCCATCTGCCGGCCTGTACCAGCACGAACGGCGGGGCGTCGTCGGTCAGGAACACACTGGAGACGACCTTCGCGAGGGCCGCCTGCGGCTTGCCGTCGACGACCGCCGGGTCGAGGAGCTGCCCGACCCGCGGCCCGGCCGCGTCCGGCGTGGTCAGGATGTCCTCGACCGCCCCGGCGGGGGTGGCTTCCAGGATGAGCAGCGCCGTCCCGGTGGGGGAGGGGTGCACCACCGCGGCGGGCAGCCGCACCTCGTCCCCGGACCGGTCCGATACCCAGGACGTCGGCTCCCGGTCGAGCCGCAACGCCCGGCGCACCTCACGGTGTACCTCGCGGACGTCCTCGTCGGACGGCCGCTCACCCAGCCCGCCGAACAGCCGCGCCAGCGGGGTGGCCGCGTCGCGCAGCGCCGAGCGCGCGGTGGGATGGCCGTCGTCCTCGTCGGCCTTCCACCGGACGCGCAGCGCCAGCACCTCGGCGAGGAAGCTGCCGGTGCGGGCGTCGGAGGTCAGGTAGTGCTCGGAGATCCACGACTCGCCGACGACCACCGCGTCGAAGCTGGGCATCAGACGTTCCCCCCGTCGGTCGTCCCGGTGCCGATCTCGGTGCCGGCCGCATCGCCGTCGCTCCTGCCGCCGGCGGTCGCCGGGATCACGACGGCGAGCGGGCGCAGCAGCCGCTGGCTGGCGCGCAGCGACCGCGCGATCTCCTCCTCAAGGCTGACCTGCTTCGACAGCCGGCGGACCTTCGCCAGCCCCGGCCCCGTCATCTCGAGTTCGAGCTGCGCCGCCTGCTCCCGCCAGCGGGTCCGCCGGGTCGACCAGTCCGCCAGCCGCCGCTCCAGGTCCGAGTGCTGGATGTCCTCGGCCATGTCGAGGTCGCGGGCCGCCGCGTCGATCGCGGCCGGCACCAGCGCGCGCAGCTCGTCGGTGGCCACGGCCGCGCCCGGGTTCACCGCGGGCTCCCGCTCGCCGGGCCCGGGGATCAGCCCCGTGCCCGCGAACAGCTCCAGACCCTCGACGACCTGCGCGATCGGCAGATCGGCCCGTCCGGTCGGGAACTCGACGACGACCATCTGGCGGGTCACGACCTGGCCGCGCCGGTTCATCAGCGTCGCGATCACCAGCACCCGCGGGACGTCGACCGGCCCGCGCACCAGCGGCACCTCGTTGCGGCCGCCGGCCGCGAGCACCTTGTCCGCCGCCCAGTCGAGCACCGGGTGCAGCGGGGAGAGGAAATGCGCCTCCGGCCACGTGGACGGGGTGGGCGCGGTGACCTCGCGGGCCCTCGCCGGACGTCCCCTGCGACCCGCCGGTGTGACGCCCCCCGGCCCGCTCGCGGCCGTCCCAGCCGCAGTCGTCCCAGCCGCAGTCGTCGCAGCCGCGGTCGTCGCGGCGGCCACCAGCGCCGGCCGTCCCGGGCCGCCGCCGGTCTGCCCCTCGCGTGCCGCGCGCAGCCCGTCCAAGGCGACCGACGGTGTCACGGCGAGCAGCAGCTGCTCGCGGATCCCGCGTTCGGCGACATACGACGCCGGCAGTGCGTCGAGGCGCACCCGCAGGTCACGTGGCGGTCGGAGCGCGATCAGACTTTTGTCCCGGAAGACCTTCCAGCCGACGCCGCCCCGGGCGGGATCCTTGTCGTCCGGCGCGCGGGCGGGATCGTCGTACACCTCGGCGACCGCGTCGGCGAGGAAGTCGGCGTCGGTGGGGTACAGCGACTCGCGGGGCCGGTCCGGGGGAGCCGGCGGCAGGTCGTCGCCGGCGGCGGCGAACTCCTCGTCGAAGAACCCGAAGAACTCCTCGGAGCCCTGCCCCGAACCCGGGTCGGGGACGACCTCGTCCAGGTTCTGGCCGCGCGCGAGCGCGTCCCGGATCGCGTCCTCCTCGCCGCTCGCCGAGTGCAGGTGCATCAGCGTCGCCGCGTCGCCCAGTGTCGTGTGGGCGAGATGCTCCTTGGCCAGCAGGCGCTGCAGCACCCGCACGTCACCGCTGAACCGGTCGTCGGACGGCACCAGCGCCAGTGCCGCGATCTGCGGCGGATGCTTCTGGCCGTAGCGGTCGATGCGCCCGTTGCGCTGCTCGATCCTGATCAGCGACCACGGGATGTCGACATGGACCAGGTGGTGGCACTGCGCGTGCAGGTTGACGCCCTCACTGGCGACATCCCCGGTGATCAGCAGCCGGACCGGGCTCGCCGTGGTCTTGAAGTCGTCGACGATCCGCTCCTGCTCGACATCCGGCAGGCCGCCGTGCATGACGGCGATCTGATCCTTGGCGAGGCCCAGGCGCTCGGGGAGCTCGCTGGCGAGCCAGCGCAGGGTGGCGACCCGCTCGGCGAACAGCACCGCGCGGGTCGCCGAGCGGGCACCGACACCGATGGTGCGCAGGTACTCGGCGAGCGCGGTGAGCTTGGCGCTCTCCCCGGCCAGGGCCAGCTCGGTGAGGTCACGCAGGCGCTCGAGGGCCCGCCGCTCCAGCTCGTGATCGCCGCCGCCGTTCCTCTCCCCTGCCCCGCCGCCGCTTCGGGACGCGAGCCGCTTGAGGCGGGCCTCGGTCGTCTCCAGCAGCGCGGCCGGGGAGGAGAGGGACGCCTTCGCCAGCGTCCAGGGGAACAGCGCCGACCCGCGGCCCGCGACGGGGGACGGGCCCTGTGGGTACAGCCAGGTCCGGGAGATCTCCGTGGCGATCGCGTCCTCCGCCGGCGACGCGGCCACCGGGATCACCACGGGCTCGGGACGCAGCGCCCAGTCGGCGCCGACCTCCGCGGCGACCTCGGGGGAGTGGCGGTGCCGGCGGATGAACAGCCGCTCCACGTCAGCGACGTCGTACTCGCCGTCCGGGCCTACAGCCGTCGGGTCGAGCAGCCGCAGGAGTTCCGCGAACGACTCCTTCTTCCCGTTGTGCGGCGTCGCCGATGCCAGGACCAGCGCTTCCGTGTTCGGTGCGAGAACCCGCGCGAGTTCGTTGTTCAGCGTGCCGGTGTTCGTCAGGTTGTGTGATTCGTCGATGACGACGACATCCCAGCGGTGCCGCTCCAGAAAGGACCGGTAGCGCGGCGATTTCAAGGTGTCGATCGAGACGATGATGCGGCGGTAGAACGTGAACGGATTCCTGCTCGCCGGCAGGTTCTGCCGCACCCGCTGCAGACCATCACTGTCGAGCCGGACGAGCGGCAGTCCGAACCGGCACCACAGTTCGTGCTGCATCTGTTCGAGGACGTGCCGCGGGGTCACCACCAGCACCCGGTCAGCCCGCCCGCGCCGGGTCAGCTCGGCGAGCAGCATCCCGATCTCCAGGGTCTTGCCGAGGCCGACGGCATCCGCGATGAGGACACGGGGCCGCAGGTTCGTCGGGGACAGCGCGTGCGCGACCGCCCGCCGCTGGTAGTCGAGGTGCGTCGCCAGCATCCCGTCGGAGACGGTCAGCGAGGTCTCGCCGGCCGGCATCGGCGTCCTGCGTAGTGTCGCCTCCAGCCACAGCCGGGTGCGCCGGTGCCGCGGGGAGCCGTCCGGGAGCAGTTCTGCCTCGCGGGGGTCCAGCAACTCGATGTGGTCGAGCCCGCTGAAGAAGGTCGCCGTGGTCTCCCGCACGAGCTCACCGAGGCCGACCACGTCCAACCGCCAGCCATCCGTGCCCTGCTCGGCCCCCGTGACCAGCCATTCTTCGTCCCGGACCACCACGATCGAACCCGGCGCGAACGTAGTCACGTAACCCCCGCCCCCCTGAGCCCTCATGCGCGGGTGGCATAAGGCACGAGAATTTACCCTATAGAGCCATCAATGCCAGCAGTCCGCGGACGCACATGATGCACGGAAAGTAATCATGCGGCGGAAAATGGTCGCAGATCGTCACGTCGGCCGGGTGTGGAATGCTCCAGGCGGGTCCGAGGGGCCGTGCGGCGGGACTACGCAGGGCTTGGCGCCCGTATGGCCGATGTGTCGGGCGCAGTACGAGACCGGTGCATAAGTGTCATAGGGTGCCCGAAGGTGGGTGCGCGCGAGACTGCCGATGGTGGGGGAGACGGTGAGGACGGCGACGTCCCGACGTCGCCGCGGCGGGCCGTGTCCCACGACGAGGGGCGCCACGTCACCCCCGTGCCTGCCCCGGGGCCACAGGACGTGGCGTTGGGCGGCAGGAGGGGGCGGGCGCTATGGGGGCGAGGATCGTCGTCCATGGTCCGTGGAGCGGGCCGGGTGAGGAGGCGACCGCCGTCTACCTGCGTGACCACCTGGACGAGCGGTGGACGGTCGTCTGCGGCCGCCAGCTCGTCGCCGGCTCGGGTACGCGTGACTCCGACTTCATCGTGGTCGGGCCGAACAGTGTCACCGTCATCGAGGAGAAGTCCTGGCGCGTCGACCTGATCGGCACCGAGGAGCGCTGGTACGAGCGTAGGACCCTGGAAGAGCGTGGTAATCCGATCAACCAGGCCGTCGGCGTCGCGCGGATCCTCGCCGGCAACCTCAACCGGTTCAACAAGCCGCTCGCGTCCGCGCTCAGGAGCGCGGCGCCGCCCGGCCAGAGGCAGCTCCATCTCGTCCACCCGCTGGTCGTGATGTCCTCGCCCGAGGCCACGTTCCAGATCGAGGACCCGCGAGCGGCCAGCCAGGTCGTGCGGCTGGCCGGCTGCGAGAAGCGCCTGACGGAGATCGACCGTTCGGTCGCGGCGTACTTCGACCTCGCCCCGTTCCGTGACGCGGTCCTGTCCGTCGTCACCGGCCTCAGGCCGAGGCCCGAGACGCCGGAGACGCTCGGCGCCTACAAGATCGTCGGCAACATAGAGCCGACGCCACGTGGCCGCCGCTACGTCGGCCGGCACCCGGGCGGCTCGGTGCGGGTGCTGATCACCTACGAGCGCCAGGGCCTCACCGAGGCCGAGCTCAAGGAGAGCGACAGGCTGATCCTGCGCGAGTACGACGCGCTGCAGCGCCTCGCGCACCTGCACCGGGTGTTCCCCGTCGACCCGTACTTCGGCGTCAACGACGACCAGATGTGGGTCGCTCCGATGCACCCGCCGGGCCCGAAGCAGAAGACGCTGCGCAATCTGATCCGGGCCGGCAGGCAGCCGTCGGCGGCCACCTTCGCCACGGTCGCCGCGGACGCGTTCGCCGGGCTCGCCGACATCCACGCGGCGGGCATCACCCACCGGGCGCTGCACCCGAGCCGGGTCTGGGTGACGCCGGAGACGAACCGGGTCGTGTTCTCCGACTTCCTGATCGCGAAGATCGCGGACGCGCGCACGGTGCTCGACGCGGACGACGTCGATCACGACGGCGGGCCGTTCCGGGCGCCGGAATGCCGGCGTACCGCGCACCTGGCGATCAACCCGTCGGACGTCTACTCGCTGGCGCTGTGCCTGCTCGACTGGTGGGAGCTGCGCCAGTCCGACCCGCCGCGCGAGCCGCAGGCGCCGCCGTCGCTGCCGGACCGGGTCCGCGAGGCGCTGAACGCGTGCTTCGCGTCGATGCCGCAGGACCGCCCGTCGGCCCGCGAGGTCGCGGACCTGCTGGCCGCGCACCTGGCCGAGGAGCGCAAGCGCGCGGTGCGTCTCGCACCAGGTGTGAAGATCGGCAAGTACGAGCTGGTGCGCCAGCTCGGCGACGGCGCCACCGCCACCACCTGGCTCATGATCGACCGGGCGTTCGACATGCACCACACGCTCAAGATCATGAAGTCGGCCGAGCTGGTGGACAACCTGCGCGGCGAGTTCGTCCTGCTGCACAGGCTCAAGCACGACCGGATCGTCCGGGTGCACGACTACCTGCTCGAGCCGCCCGGCCCGGCGCTGATCTCCGAGTATGTCGAGGGCAGGACCGTCGCCCAGCTCGCGCCGAGGCTGCGCGGCAGTCTCGGCGCCGCCCGCAGGATTCTCGCCGACATCCTCGACGCGCTCGAGTACGCCCACAACCGCGACGTCCTGCACCGCGACCTGTCCCCGAACAACATCATCGTCGATGCGGACGACCGGGCGACGTTGATCGACTTCGGGGTCGCGTCCCGAGCCGAGGCCGACGCGCACAGCCTGGTCGGCACACCGCCGTACCAGGCGCCGGAGATCGCGGCCGACGGCGCCTGGTCGCCGGCGGCGGACCTGTACTCGCTGGCCGTCCTGGTCTTCGAGGCGCTGGTCGGCCGCGCGCCGTACGCGGTCGAGGGACGGAACCGCAACAAGTACCTTCTCGTCCCACCGACGCCGGCGGAGGCCGAGGCGGCGGGCACCACCGGCACCATGTTCCTGGAGGTGCTGGCCCGGGCCGGCGACCCGAACCCGGCGACCCGCTTCCCTTCCGCCGCCAAGTTCCGTGACGCGATCGAGGCGGCGTTCGAGCCGCCTACGCCCTCCCTGCCGCCGGCGGGCACGGTTCCGGAAACGCCGGCCATCCCAGCGGGGGGCTCGCCAGTGACGGTGACGCCGCCGCCCACGACGGCGACGGTGACGCCTACGACGGTGCCGGTGCCGCCAGCCGTCTCGGCCCAGCGCGGCCTGGTCGTCAATCCGGCCGTCGACGAGGTCCGCCAGCTGTTCCGCAACAGCAGGCTCGGTAACCGGGGCAACCGGGGCCTGGACTCGGACTTCGCCGACCAGACCTACATCCCGACCCGTCTCGACGAGAAGCTGATGCCGCGGATCATCGACGGCCGGCCACGGCTGGTCGTCTTCAGCGGCAACCCGGGCGACGGGAAGACGGCCTTCCTGGAACGGCTCGGCGTCGAGCTGCGCCGCCGCGGCGCCCGGGTCCTGGAGAGCGACGCGGCCGGCTGGCGGATGACGCTCGACGGGCACGAGTTCGCCTCGGTCTACGACGCCAGCGAGTCGCACGAGGGCATATCGGCGGACCAGCTGCTGCGCCGCGCGCTCGACCCGCTGAACGACCAGTCCGGTGCTGGCCGCTACACCGCGCTGCTTGCCGCCAACGACGGCCGCCTTCTCGACTTCTTCGACCGCGACGCCCACCGTTACCCGGAGATCGCGAAGCTGCTCGGCGGCGGCGGCGGCGACGACGGCAGCGGCAGCGGCCAGGCTGCCGACGCCGCGGGAGTGCTGCGGATCGACCTCAAGGGCCGGTCGATGGCGTCGGTGGGCCTGGCGGCCGGCTCGCTGACGGTGCGGATGCTCGACGCGCTGCTCACCGACGAGCTGTGGGCGCCGTGCGGCGGCTGCGCGGCCGAGCACCGCTGCCCGATCGCGGCCAACGCCCGCGGCCTGCGCGACGGGCGCGTCCAGGAGCGGCTGCACCGGCTGGTGCTCACCTCGCACCTGCGTCGTGGCCGGCGTCCCACGATCCGCGACCTGCGTTCGGCGCTCGCCTACCTGGTGACCGTCGACCTCGGATGCGCCGACATCCACGACGAGTTCGGCGACGGCTTCGGGAACCCCGCCCGCCCGGAACGGCACTTCAGCGCGGCCGCGTTCGACGCCGCGGCCGGGCACGACCGGCTGCTCGGCGAGTGGCGCAGCCTTGACCCGGCGGCGGTGCCGGCGCCGCGGGTGGAGCGGTGGCTCGCACCCGGCACCCGTTCCACCGCGGACATCGCCCGCGCCAAGCGGCTGCGCTACTTCACCGCGACCGACGCGGAGCTCGACGCCGTCGACCACCTCGGCCCGTACCGGCACCTCGACGAGTTCCGTGCCCTGCTCACCAGCGCCGGCCCCGACCCCGGCACCGACGGTGCGGCGCGCCGGACCGCGGTGGTGTCGAAGCTGCTGCGCGGCCTGTCGCGCTGCGTCGGGCCGGTCGGCTACGACGGCGACGGGGTCGCGGTCTCGGTGGGCGAGCCTTCCGAGGACGGCGGCGCGGTCGTCAAGGTACTGCCAGCCGACGAGTTCGAGGTCGTCGTGGCCGATGTGGACGACCGGTTCGTCGAGACGGCGGCCGACATCGTCGTGCTGCGGCACCGTTCCGGCCAGGCGGACCTGCCGGTCGACGTCGACCTGTTCGAGCTGCTGATGCGCGCGAACGCCGGCCTCCTGCCGACCAACACCGAGGTCGCGCCGCTGCTCGAGGAACTGGGCCTGTTCCGCGCAAGCCTCACCCTCCAGCCCGCGAGCCGAGTGATCATCATCGAGCCCAACGGCCAGCGGAACGTCATCAAGGTGACCGGAACGACCATCGAACTGCTGCGGGACGCCCGATGACACTGCGAATGCCCAAGGAGCTGCGCTCCTACCAGTTCGACAAGCTGACCGGCGTCGAGCTGAACGACTTCGACGTCGACCGGTTCCTGCCGGTGCTGTTCGAGATGGTGGAGACGAAGGGCCGCCGGCTCTCCCGGTCGAACGCCGACCCGAAGGACCCGGGCCGGTACGTCGAGGCACTCGCCGCCCATCCGAACCTGCGCGGCTTCGCCGACGAGCACGGCCGCGCGGTGCTGGAACAGTGGGTCAACAGCAGCGTCGTCCGGCTCGGTCACAGCGGCCGCGGTCGCGGGGACGTCCAGCTCGCCGCGGTCCAGCCGATCCACATCGGCGCCTACCGGGCCGGCCTGCCGGTCGAGGGCGCCCGGCACCGCAAGGTGCATCTGGTCGTCTACCGGCTGCTGAAGGAGGCGTTGCTGCGCAGGGGCGCCCCCGACCCGGAGCAGACGCTGCAACGGCTGTTCCGCGAGGCGTTCGGCCGTGGCGTCGCCATCGACTCGCTTTTCGTCCCGGCCTTCGACGGGAAGACCGACGACCTCGACGCGAACGTGCTGCTCAGCCTCTACTACCTGGAGGGCTTTCAACCCGGGAAGGTCCTGGCCAGCAGGCCCGATCTCGACTGGAGCCCGGTCATGCCCGGGGTGATGATCTCCCTCGGCGATCTGCTGCTCGACTTCCTGACCGTCTACCGCAACCGGCTGCCCACGATCGCGCTCGCGCGTCACCTGGCCGCGCTGCTCAACATCGGCCTGTTCACGACGACGCTGCGGCTGTTCAGCGTGGTGGGCGAGCTGTGCCGCGGCGGCGCGGACGGGCCGCCGCCGACCGACCTCAGCCGCGACCTGCATCCCGCGCGGACCGAGATCTACGTCGACTTCACCCGCCAGACGGGCGGCGACTCCGACCGGCTGGCCGGCGAGTGCGTCGACCGCGACCTGGAACGGCTACCGGCCTACTTCGAGGACATGATCCTGCTCAAGACCCTCGACCGGTACGCGAGCAGTGAGCAGAGGCTCCGGCCGTACGTGGAGGGCAGGCGCGGCCCGGACTGGCTTGCCGCCCTGGTCGGGATCCGCGGCCTGGAGTACGTCGAGTGGCGCGCCGGCCTGGACATCGAACGGATCATCGAGACGACCAGGGCCGAGATGCGGATGCCCGAGGACGAGGCCAGGACGGAGCTCTCCGCGCTCGCGCCCGGCGGGTCGCAGCTGGACGTCCTGCTCGCGGCGATCCGGCAGTCCCAGGGGGCGAAGGCCGTCACCAGCGCCGGCAGCTGGTTCTGGAACACGGGGGGCCTGCGCAAGCAGGCGGGCCTGCTGCGCGGGAACCTGCGCGGCCGGAGGGCGTGGCGGTACGCGATGACCGACGAGCTGCTCACCACCATGCTGCTGACCACGCTGATGGACCCGGTGACCGGCGCGCCGACGCCCCGGATGCGACTGGCCGACCTGCTCGACACCCTGGAGCACCGCTGGGGCCTGCTGATCCACCACCCGCCGGCCGCGCGTGACGACGCGTCCGCACGCGCGGTCGCGAGCCAGAACCTGACGGCGTTCACCGGGCGGCTGCACCAGATGGGCTTCTTCGCGGACCTCGCCGACGACTTCAACGCCCAGTATGTGATCAATCCTCTTGCTGGAGCGCGGCGATGACCGATCTCAGCCCACTGCTGGCCACCCGGGTCGCCAACCGGCTGGTGACGGACTTCCTGCGCGCAGCTCCCCCCGGCCGCTGCATGCGGCTCGACCACCTGCGCGCCGACGACTGCCACGCGGTACGCGACGCGGTGACGAACGCGCTTACCGAAACCGCGGTGGGCGGCGGATGCGTGGTCGCCGTCCTCGGCGCCGCGGTCAGCGACGACGACGCGGTCATCTCCCCAGAGCGCGCGATCGAGCTGCGTAACCGCAAGTCGGCCGCGTTGCTGCTGCTCGTGCCGGCAGGCACCGACAGCCCGGCGGCCAGCAGCCTGGAGAACTCGTTTGAGTCGATCGACATCGAGGATCTGTTCGCCAAGATCGTCCGGGACGCGCTGCACCGGCTGGACCGTCCCCTGCGGGACCTGTTCGGCCAGGTCCAGGCGACGGTGCGCCGCGGCGCGTTCCCGCGCTCGCGCCAGGCCCGCGCCGAGTACCTGCTCGCGGTCGGCGCCGCCGCGGCCGACCCGGTCGCCGGCGGCGCCGGGGCCGCGCAGTACGTCGCCGGAACGCACCTGCACCTGCTCGGCCTGATCCCGGACCAGGGCGGCGCGTCGTTCGTCTCCCGGCTCGACGCGAACGCCCAGTGCGTGACCGCTCTGGTCAAGCCGGGCCGCTCGCAGAAGGACGCGCGCACCCGGCTCGCCGACTGCCCGCTGCGCCAGGACGACGAGCGTTACCGGGCGATCGAGCGGTTCCTCGTCGCCGTGCCGCGGCTGTCCGAGCGTGCCTGGCTGCGCGACCTGGCCGCCGACGACAACGCGGACCTGGCCTTCAACCGCTGGCCGCTGGACCTTCCCGTCGACAGCGACCTGGTGGCCCTGCAGATCGAGCCGTTCGCCAACACCGAGGGGATCATCGCGGCAGGCACCGGCCTGCGCGCGGGCGCGGACGGCGCGGTCCCGACCTGCTCTGCCCGCGGCGGCTTCGTGAAAGTCACCTGGACGACGGAGCCCACCAGGCCGAAGGACGTGGCCCGCTGGCAGGTGGAGATCGTCCCGTCAGAGGAGTTCTACGGCAACGAGACCGACTTCGACGTCACCCTGCCCGCGGCGAAGGTCGCCGGCAGCAAGCACAGCCACCGGCTGACGGTGAATGTCGACACCGAGGGCGCCGAGCGGGTGCCGGCGGTGGTGACCGTCCGGGTCAGCGCGCTGGACCGCAACAACCAGGTGCTACGGCTGCGCGACGGCGCGCTCGCCCAGGCCACCGGCCAGAAGCTCGCCCAGGCCACCAGCCAGGAGTTCGCGCTCGACGACGCGCCGCCGCCGGAAAGCACCGCCGTCCGGCGTGACACCGCCATCTCCCTGCCGGTGGCGCGGCTTCGGGCCGAGCAGGCGGGCGCGGATTCGGACGTCGAGACGTCCGAGGGCTGGCAGGTGGCCGACCTGGCCTATCTGCAGTTGCGGTTCGGTCGGGGCGGCAGGACGCACGTCGCCCGGATCGGGGTCAGCGCGCCGCTGCGCGAGCTTTCCGCCCGCGCACTCGCCGAGCTGGACAACGTCGGCCGGTACGAGGCGGAGGTGGGCGCCGGGCAGCCGTTCGCGGCGGCGGCCGCCGCCGCGGTGGGCCCCGGCTGGCCGTCGGGCGCGGGCAGGGCGTTCCTCGCCGCCCGGCGGGAGTTCTTCGAGGCGGTCCGCAACCAGCCCGGTCGCGGCCTGCTCGAGGTAGCCGCCCTCTCCGAGGAACTGGCCGCGCTGGGGGCGAAGTACACCGCCGCCTACGGGCGGATCCTGCGCCGGGACTCCGGCGCCGCCGACCTGCGCGCGCTCACCTCGATCGACACTCTTCGGCTGCGGATCCGCCTCGGACGGCGCCACCCGGTGGACGCGCTGGTCATGCTGCCCACGCATCCGCTGCGGGTCGCCTGGTACCTCGGCTACCACGCCGAACTGGAGGCGTGGCGTACCAGGCTGCGGGTGCTGGCGCCGAAGGACCGCCGCGACGAGGTCGACGTCGACCTGCTGGGCAGGCTGTCGCCCGCCCGGGTGCCGTTCCTGCTCGCCGGCCCGGACGGCGCCCCGTACGTGTTCGCGCAGAACCTGCGGCTGCTCTACGGGCTGTACCTGCCGGTCGACGAGCCCGACCCGGCGACGGCCGTCAGCGAGACGGTGACCGCGCTCGGGCTGCCGAGTGCCGATGTCAGCGTAGGCGAGGTGCCGCCCGCTCGGCTGGCCGACCGCATCAGGCTCTACCGGGACACCCACCGCGGTCCCGAGCGGCTGCGGATCCTGGCGACCAATCCGGGCAGTGGCGCGTTTCTCGGCGAGGCGCTGCGAGCCGTCACCGCCGAACCCGGCGACAACGCCGCCGGCCGCGAGCCGGGCGAGGACGAGGCCGCCACCGCGCCGCACATCTGGATCGAGGCGTTCGGCGAGGGCGCGTCGGAGACGAACCCGTTGCCCGGCCTGCGCGAGCTGCAGCGCGACATCGCCGACAACCGGGCCCGTCCGGGCCGCGGCTTCCTCGACCCGGCGCTGGAGATCTCCGCCGCCCCGCTGGACGCGATCGAGGCGGCACGTGACGCGCACCTGGCGGTGCTCGCCGACGTCAGTCGTCCCGAACTGCACCTGGGCGTCGCCGAGTCCAGCGGGGGCAGCGTCTCGTTCCGTGGGCTCATCACCCAGCTGGTCACCAGACGGGACCCGTCCGAGCTGGTCTGGTACGTGGGGATCGAGTTCCCCACGGCGCGCGGTGTGGACTCCGCGCCGGTCACCGACCTGCACCGCCGGTTCGCCGAGGCTGTCTCAAGTCTGTTCTCGGCCGGCGCGGACGGCGCCGGTCAGGTCGACCCGGCGGATCCCGGGTCGGACTCAACGGACCATGATGCGGACCCGGCGGACCTCGAGACGACGGTACTGGTGCGTCATACCAGGACGGTGCCGCCCTCCCTGCCGCAGGCGTTCGCGGTGGACCCGGAGCGGACCATGCCGGCGGTGCGGGGCGACCGGGCCGCGCCGACGGCCCGGATCCGGATCCAGGTCGACGGCGACACCCGGCGGGTCCTTGACCTCGCGCATGACCGGTGCGACTGGGTTGTCGTCCTGGACCGGTTCCTCGGCCTGGATCTGTTCGACGACCCGTCGCGGCGGGCGTTCGGCGGGCGGCGCTACATCCTGGACTACGCGCCCGAGTTCCTCGACGGCCTCGGCCACCAGATGGCCATCACGACGGCGCACCGGGCCGACGTCGAGAAAATGTTCCTGCATGCGATGACCGAGCTTGGTTTCGAACAGCCCGGCGAGTCGGTGTCGTCGGTCGTCGACGAGCTGCTGCTCGTCTCCGGTCGGCTGATTCTCGCCGCGACCGGCGACGACAAGCGCGCCAAGGAGGCGGTCGCGCTCGCCGCCGTCGTCTCCCATCTGCGCCGGCGCGGCGAGCTCGCCGACACGATCGTCATCCCGGTCGACGCGCATCTCGACCTGTTCGGGCCGCGTGCCCACCGTGGCGGTGCCAATGGCGAGAAGGCGCGTCGGTGCGACCTGCTGCTGGTGCGGTTCCCGGGGCGGCGGCTGCACATCGAGGCCGTCGAGGTGAAGTCGCGCGGAATGCTCGACAGCGAGGACCTCGCCCGCGGGATCGACGCCCAGGTCAAGGCGACCGTCGACGTCGTCCAGCGGCTTTTCTTCGCCGACCCGGCGCGGATCGACCGGCCGCTGCAGCGGACCCGGCTCGCCACCCTGTTGCGGTACTACCTGCGGCGCGCGGCGCGGCGCGGCCTGGTCACCGACGCGGTCGCGTTCGGCCGGATGCAGGAAGGCATCGACCGGCTCGACACCGCCGACCCGGCGGTCTCCTACCAGCACAGCGGCTACATCGTCGTCCAGCGGGGCGACGGCGTGGACGAGTTCACCATGGGCGAGACGCGCATCCGCACGCTGACCGCCGCGACCCTCGGCACAGACACCCCCGATCCGGAGATCCTTGTTCTGGGCCCGGCCGAGACGCCTGGCGTGTCGGTCGAGAACGGGCCCGACGCGCCACGTCAGCCCGCGGGCCAGCCGGAGGTCCTCCGGGTGCGGGTCGGGAAGACGCTGCCCCCGGAGGAGGAGGTGGTCTGGGAGGCCGGCACGATCGGCAGCCCACACCTGTTCATTCTCGGCATCCCCGGGCAGGGGAAGTCGGAGACGACGATCCGGCTGCTGCAGGGCGCCGCCGACGGTGGCCTGCCCGCGCTGGTCATCGACTTCCACGGCCAGTTCAGCTCCGACCCGCGCCGCCCGTCGTCGCTGCGGGTGCACGACGCGGCGGCCGGGCTGCCGTTCTCGCCGTTCGAGCTGACCGAGGCCGGCGGGCGGCACGCGTACAAAATGAACGCGCTGTCGATCTCGGAGATCTTCGCCTACGTCTGCGGGCTGGGCGACATCCAGCGCGACGTCGTCTACCAGGCGCTGATCAGCGGCTACGAGGCGCACGGCCACGGCCAGCTCATCCCGCCGAGTGGTATCCCGACACTTGACGAGGTGCGCGGCTCCATCGCGGCGCTGGAGAAGGAGCGCGGTGTGGCGAACGTGCTCGCCCGCTGCCGCCCGCTGCTCGAATACGGCCTGTTCACCGACAACACCGGGGTGAAGGTCCAGGACCTGATCCGGGATGGCCTGGTCGTCGACCTGCACGGCTTCGCCGAGGTGGAGCAGGCACAGGTCGCCGCTGGCGCGTTCCTGCTCCGCAAGATCTACAAGGACATGTTCTCCTGGGGCCAGACCGGGGAACTGCGGCTCGCGATCGTTCTCGACGAGGCGCACCGCCTCGCCAAGGACGCGACCCTGCCCCGGCTGATGAAGGAGGGCCGCAAGTTCGGCGTCGCCGTCATCGTCGCCAGCCAGGGCATCGACGATTTCCACCCCGATGTCCTCGCCAACGCCGGCACCAAAATCATCTACCGGGTCAACTACCCCCAGTCCCGCAAGGCCGCCGGCTTCCTGCGCACCCGCACCGGCAAGGACCTCTCCGAGGAGCTCGAACAGCTCCCCGTCGGCAACGCCTACATCCAGACCCCTCACATGCCCGTCGCCCGCCGCACCCGCATGCTCCGCCCCGAGGCCTGACCTGTCAGCGCCGCGACGGCCGATCCGGCCGCCGCCTCAACACCTGCGGTGCACTGGGCTCGCCGCCGGCGAGCCCAGGCGATGGCCGTTCTGGTCGACCCGTGCGTCCATCACCTACGCGGCCGACCACACCGACCCGGGCCGCTGACCCGTGGCGCCCCGACAGCCCTCAGCCCCACAGGTGACGAGGACCTTGCTGGCGACCGGCCCGTGCACCGGGGACAGCCTCGGCACACGAGGTCAGGACGCGACTGGGGACGATGCTCTGCGCAGGGTGTCCAGGATGGTCTCGACCGGTTGGGCGCCGGAGATGCCGTAGGTGCGGTCGACGGCGTAGAACGGCACGCCGCTGATGCTGAGGGCGCGGGCCTGGTGGATGTCGTCGTGGACGTCGTCGGCGTACGCGTCGCTGTCGAGGACTTCGCGGGTCCCCTGAGCCAGCAGCCCGGCCTCCGTGGCGAGCCGGACGAGCGTGTCAGTGTCGTCTATGGCCGCGCCGTCCGTCAGGGTGGCGCGCATCAACCGTTCCTGCGTCGCGTCGGCCAGGTCGTGTGTGGCGGGTCGGCGTCTCGGACCGCGAAGGCGAGCAGGCCGGCCGCCAGCACGGCTCCGACACTATGGGAGTCCGCCGCGGCGCCGGACAAGAGCTCTTGCCCGCCCGCGGGCGACAGTGTTCGGGCGACGCCTACCCCATGCTCGACAGCAAGGCCGCAACGCTCCTGCATTCGCTCGCCCGCAACCATGCCCTCGTCGACGGGAACGAGCGACTCGCTCTCGCCGGCCTGATCGCCTTCTACGGCATCAACGGCCACCGTCTGACGCTGACCAACAATGACGCCTACGAGCTCGTGGTGAGTATCGCGTCCGGCACTTGCGCGATGAATACCGTGCGACCCTCGGCATCCAGGTGGCGTCGCCGAAGCAGCGTTGGGGACGGTGGACCCAAGGCGGACCCCCATGCTGGTCGTGGCGCCGGAGCGGCTGAGTCGGCGCAGGCGCCACCGGCCAAGAATCGATCTGAGAGCCGAACCCGGAGCGGCAGGTCGACGCGCTGCAGTCTTCGAGGGCGTCCGGTATCCGAGTACACGCGATGTGCGCAGCTGCAGATCATGAGATGTGTCGGTCCTCACCGGCAAGGATGAGTACGTCCCATCAGCACTGGCGCGGACCCGCTCTGCCTCGCATCCTTCGTTGTTGACGCTCCGTCACCACCGAAGGCCGGGCAGAGCCGAAAGCGTAGCAGAGCGTTGATCTAATTTTCTCGCTCCGTCTCGCGCCAAAGTATGACATCATATAGTCACGAAATTCTAGGATTGCAGAATAGAAAGATGACCCAGACCCTGTCGGAGCGTGTTTCTGATGTCATTGAGAAGGCGTTGGCTGGCGCTTTCCGTGGTCGTACTCGCATTTGCTCTGATCGGCTGTTCGAGCTCGCCGATCCCAGAGCCGGACGATGGGGGAGGGGAGGGTGTGGCGGCGACGGCGAGAACTTCCCATGATCCACCCCTTCGCTTCGACTCGCTGTCAGCGATCACCCTGCCCCCCGAGGCCAGCGACTCGAGGATCAACCTTGGCGGGGAACTGCGGTACCCGTTGCCAGTGGTGCTTCACGGCATGACCGCCTTCGTCGGGGCGCCAGAAAGGATGCTCGCTGTCGACACCGAACGTGGAGGAGACGTACTTGCCGTCTTCGCGCCAGACGGAGAGCCGTTGCAGCGTTCTGGTTCAAGCGGCTGGGTGGGGAGCAACTCTGCCGGTGCGCCGGTGGTCGGCGAAGTAGACGGACGGCCGGTCGTCCTCGCCGCCTTCACCACCCGACACCCCGGTGTGGGAACCCAGCGTAGCCGCCGCTACGCCGAGGTCGTCGAGGTCGATGCGGGGACCCTTGGGCGGCGCTGGATCACCCGGATCGAGATCTCGGATGAGATGTCCCTTTACGGCGGGCCTGTTGTCGCCGTCGTTGTCGGCATCCTGCCGGGGCGTGCCGTGGTGGAGGTGAGCCAGGACGACCGACACGATCTCCATCTGATCGACCTGGAAAATGGGAAAACCATCTGGTCGAAGCCGAACCACGGACCCTCCGTCGTCGCCGGGAATGTGATCGTCACAGTCGTCGACAAGAATCCAGATCTTCGTGGATCCTCCCTCGTCGGGCTCGCGAGCGAGGATGGCCGCGAGCTCTGGTCGGACAACTCCTATGGTCAGGACATCAAGGTCGGTCCGAACGGTGGAGGCATCGTTGTGGTCTCTGGAGCGGCGGACAACCTGTATCTTCGGATGGTCGACCCGACCGATGGTGCGATTAAGTCGGTCATCGATCAGGAAGGCTCTCTCGGTCGCACCCAATTGGGCGTGGACTGTCTCTTCGATCAGAAGACCTCAATGGTGTGCAGCATGGACGATCGATGGCTCTCCGTGTTTGATACTTCCTCGCAAAAATGGCTGTGGCGGCTCCCGGACGACAGTGCGGGCCGTGTGGCGCCGAGGGTGAACTTCGCCTGGCACGGCGCCGTCTATGGCGAGACTCGCGATGGACCAGTCGTGATCGACGCGATGACAGGCAAGGACCGAGAGGTCAATCCAGGCATCACGGCCTATCATGTGAACCAATACGTCGGCATCGGTCCAGACCCGCAGGGCTCCGGCGTGGCTGCCTTCCGCTCGGTCGGATAAAAGTCCAGGTAAATGGCCTATGTCGCTTCGCAGCCCAGTACATCCGCGGACGTCCACCGTTGTCGTGGACGTCCGCGCTCATCGCTACGCATGAGGGTCCGGCGGGGTCCAACCTCCCGATCGTGGGTTCAGCAGGGCCATGCCGATGTTCCGAGCCTCGGCGCGTCGCTGAACCGCATGCACGGGAAGATTGCAAGATAGTCAGGGTGCCGCCCCCGAAACGGCGTGCCGATAATCGTGCGCCGGCGCGGATGCCCTGGATCTTACCGCGTGGCGCTGCCGGTGGATGCCATGGTGGGAGCCAGCTGGGGGTCGGTGATGCCATGTGGGCAGGTAAGCCGGTCGATATCCCATCCGGCTCGGGTTGCTCCGGCGCGGTAGGCACTCTCGTAGAAGTCGAGGACTGTGCCCCGTCGGTCGGGGCTGTCCTGAATGGCGCTCAAGGGTAGTACCGCGAGGTGGCTGCTGCCGCGTGGCGTCCAGAGAGCAGCGTCTGGTCGTAGCCGCCCGTCGGTGATTCCGGCGGGTTCGGGAGCGGTGTAGGAATAGAAGGCCGGTTCGGGTATGGACGCGTCGCCGAACCAGAATCCGAAACTGATGACCTCACGTGAGTACGCTTCGCGCGTCACCGGGTCGACGTCGGTAGGCTGGTCGATCCGGCGGTCACTGAAGCGGGTATGGGATAGGTCGAACGTATGCCAGAAATGGTGCACCGGGCTGACCTTGCCGGAGAAGCCGCCGGCGAACTCCTCCAGGATCAGGTTGACCTGACTGAGCAACTGCCAGTAGCGCGTCACCTGTGTCGGATCGTACGCGGCGTGTTCCGTGTCGTCCTGGAACGGCCGGGCGGAGTCGGGAAGGTCGAAGGGATGCGGATGGTCGATGTGCACCGTGATGCCGAGCGCTCCGAGCGCCTCGAGCGTCTGATGGTAGAAGGATGCGACCGATCGCCCCGCGAGCGGGAACGACACCGCCTCGCCGTCCAGCCTGTGTACGACGAGGTTGTGTCCGACGAAGTCGAAGTCGATCGTGAAAATCGGGTTACCGTCGACGAGGCCCATCGGACGGGACGTGATACCGCGGCCGGTGAGGTGGAACGGGACGTTCCACCAGTGGTTCCGACGTGGGCTGGCGCTCAGCCGGATCTTTCCTACGACCTGCACGTACCGGTGCAGCGTCTCTTTGGTGCCTGCCCATGACGACAGCGGCATCGGGGCCAGCAGTTCGATCATGGCGCTCCTTCGACGGCGAATCCTCGGACCGCACCAGCATGGGCACCTACCGCGCGGCGCGCATCCCGGCGGCCAGGTGCGGCCGGTTTCGGTCGGCCGTGGCCTGTTCGCCGGTGTCCACCGGCGACGTTGTCGCCGTCGAGATCAGGCAGGACCGTCACCCATGACCAGGGGCTGTCGTATGTGCTGGCCGTGCCGAAGAGTCTGCCGCTGCTCGATGGTCGTGGCCGTTCCACCCGCCCGGACCGGGTCCATGCCGGGCTCCCGGTCGGGGTGTTCGAACGCCGCTCCTGCGGGGATGGGGCGAAAGGCGCCCGCTACTACGACTGGGCCGCGGTCGCGGTGACCGTCGCCGACCAGCCGCCGGCCGACGGCTACGCGCACACCCTGCTGATACGGAAGTCCACAACCCCCCAGACCCGTGACGGCAGGACCTTCTACGAGTTCGAGTACTTCCTCGTCCACGCGCCCACGGCTACCGCGGTCCCGGACATGGTCGCCGGCGCGGGGTCGCGGTGGACGATCGAGGAGGACAACGGCCACGGCAAGGACATCCTCGGTCTCGACCAGTACCAGGTACGGAAGTGGACACCCTGGCATCGGCACATCACGATCAGCATGCTCGCCCAGGCGTTCCTCGCCGCGACCCGGGCCGGCCTGGGAAAAGACCCCGAGCCCCGGGAGGCCGCCCGCTGATCCGGCACTCGGTCCGTTCCATCCGCCGCCTGCTGGCCACCACCCTCCTACGCGCCAGGCACACCATCCCCGACGCTGTGATCACCCGTGAACTATGGCGAATGGCCCACCAGACCCGAGCGCTCCTCAGCCACTACCGGCGCCGCGGCGACCCGATCCCCCTCGCTCTACGCACCTGAACCCGAACCAACCAGCCAAGATCTAGGAATGTAGTACTCGCCTCTCCTCTGCTGGCGAAGCACCGGCTGGCCGGGGTTGCTGGAGCCGTCGGGAGCAGAGTTGACTGTAGGGCGTTCGACCTGCCGCGTCGCTGGTGCCCTGAACCAGTTCCGTGCCAGGCGTGTCGGTCCGCTGGCCCCGTGTGAGCCAGCGACGAAGGTGATAAGCACCGCGCCCCACCAGACCCGCCGCCTCGATAGCGCTGGTGCCGATACCGGTCATGGCGACCGGATGCGGCCGTGCCGAATGCGTGGTCTCGGCCGGGCTCCGGGCCGGGCCGTGGCGGAGGCCGGCCGCTGCCTCGAGCGCGTCCAGTTCGGCCTCGACGAGTTCCGGCAGTCGCGCCCCGTCCCGCACCGACCCGTCCATCGTGAAACCGATGCACGCCTGCCCGTCCAGCCCGCCGAGCAGGACTGCCAGGCGTTGGCCTGCGGGGAGCGGAGGGGTGGGCACGGCGGCGGTGACTGGTCGGCCGAGGATTTCCAGCGGGCCGGTCAGGCCGCCCGGGTTGGATGCGGTCAGCGCGAAGACGTGGGACATGATCCCGGTGGACAGCACGGCCGGTCGCAACGGTTCGGGAATCGCCCAGAGGAAGAGATGTTCCGCGACGCCCGGAGTCCCGCCCCGCTTGTGTCGGACGGTCTGCCGGTGGATCGCCTCCACACGCCGGTGGATCAACGACTCACCGTAAGGCAGCGCGATCCGTACGGTGGTCAGGTAGTTGCTCATGTGGTCCCGCTGGGCTGCCCGGCGGGTACTGACCGGCATCGCGGCGTGCATCTGGCCCCGGCGCTGGCCGGGCCGATCGGAGCCGGGGCGCGGCCAGGCACGCAGAGCGCCGGTGAGCGCGGCCAGGAAGATGTCGTTCACGGTGACCTCGTAGGCGCGGCTGATCGCCCGTAGCCTGGACAGGTCCACCTCCAGCCAGGTGTGGTGCGGGTATCCCGTGGGTGCCGCCGAGAGCGGACCGATCGTGGACGTCCGGGTAAGCCATCCGAGTGAGTGAGTGGCGGCCCGACAGACGGTTCGGGGGCCGGGCCGGCGATCCGGCGACACCCGCAGAGGTGCGCGCTCCGATCCTGGGTCGGACAGGCCGAACAGCTTTTCCAGCACCAGGTTCAGTGCCGTCCCGTCTGTCCACACGTGGCTGGCGCGGTACAGCAGGGTGAAGCCGTTGCGGCGGAGGCCGTGGAGCAACCAGAGCTGCCACGGCGGCGCGTCCAACGAGATCTCGACCGCTGACAGCCGCCCCACCGCCTCGCGCAGTCCGGCGAGCCCCGACTCCGCGGGGAGCCGGTACTCGTGAACGTGCCGGGCCGGGTCGAAATCGGCGTCCGCCACCCAGACCGGCCGGCCACGCCCGGCCGAGGCGATCCGGTGGGCCAGTGGAGGAAAGTCGTGTGCCCGGTCCGCGACGAGCTCGCGCAACGCCTGGACTCCTGGCACGGGGCCGTCGGCGACCAACAGGCAACCGACCGCGAGCGGCGTCTTCGGAAATGCTCGCTGGTATCCGAGTATGAGCGCGTCCATCGGAGTAAGCGGCCGAGCGGTCATAGCTTGGCGCCCCGGTTAACATCGACGAGTCGCCGCGCAATTGTCACAACTGGCTCCCTGGATGGACTGGAAAACCGGTTACGTCCGGAACGCCATGCTGTGATGTGGCAAATGCGGCGCGAGGCGGACCGTAAACCGAACGACAGAGCCGAACATACGCGCGGGCCGCCGCCGGCACGCTAGGGAAACCACCAGAACATGAGTCTGGTGTCTCCTGGATGGCGGCGGGCTCGGTCTCCGCGGAGGAGATAACGGGGCCGGTGTTCAGGGCCGCCAGCGTGCGACCAGCTCGGTCCGGTTGGTGTAGCCGAGTTTGGCGAGGATTGAGCGGACGTGGCTTTCGATGGTGCGTTCGCTGAGTACCAGCCGTGCCGCGATCTCCCGGTTGGACATGGCCTGGACGACGAGCGCGGCCACCTCGTGCTCGCGGGCAGTCAGTGGGTCGGTCTCTCGGCGGGCGGCCGCCAGGTCGGCGAGCAGCTGGTCGGCGCGGGCCAGCGGCCCGGGCATGTCCAGCCGGCGAGCCTCGGCCGCGGCCGCGCCGGCGAGGGTCACGGCGGCGTGAGGGTCGTCGAGGCGGCGCAGCACGTCGGCGAGGGCCAGCTGGTTGAGCACGATGTGAGGGCGCGCGCCGAGCGCGGCGTCACGCGTGATCGCCGTCCGTAGCGCCGTCTTGGCGTCGCGCAGCTCTCCCGCGTGGCCCAGCGCGCGCCCGTAGTGGCCCTGCGCACAGCCAACGAAGAAGACCGTCGGTGTTCCGACCGCCCCCGAGTACGCGGCGTAGGGCTTCAGGTGGGTGGCGAGCACCTCCGCTGCCGGAGGGTCCCCGAATGCCTCGACCAGGTCGATCAGCTGCGTCAGTACCCCGCCCCAGCGGAGATCGACGACCGGGTCGTCGAGCATCTGACGCAGCTGCTCGTAGTATGCCTTCGCCGCCTCGCGGCGGCCCTCGAGTCGGAGAGCGTTGGCACGGAACACCGTCATCAGCGGCGACGACGGGAATGCTTCCAGCATCGGCCAGAAGTCGTCCGGGAGTTCGGCGGCGTCCCCTCGCAGCATGGCCAGGTGGGCGGCGAAGGCGTAGCTCAGGCCGGCCGCCTGCGCGTCTCCGGCCCGCGAGCCCAGCCGCTGGGCCTCAAGGTTGGCCGACCGCGCGGCGGCGAACCTGCCTTCCAACGCGGCTCGGGCCGCCGCGCCGCGCAACCGATGCCAGCTCGCCAACGGAAGGCCGCTGCGGTCAGCCAGCATCGCGACGGCGGCCATCGCCTCGTCCACGACGTCGAGACGACCGAGCTGGTAGGCGGCCCTGATCCGCCACTGCTGCCCGAGTACGGCGGCCAGCGGCTGGCCGAGCCGATCGGCCTGCTCGACGGCGGTCGCGGCCAGCCGCAGCCGTTCCTCCGCGTCGTCCGGACCGGCCAGCGACATCTCCCGGGCGCGGGCGGCATCCAGCAACGCCTGGGCGTCGCCGCTCGCCTGCGCGAGCTCCATCGCCTCGTCGACGTGCCGGCGGGCCGCCTCCGTGGAGCCGGCCTCGCCCAGGATCGTGGCGAGCTGGGACAGCAGCTGGGCCCGCAATGCGGCCGGCTGCTGTGCGGCGAGCGCCGTGCGGCACAGCCGGGAGATCGCCTCGATGGCTTGCGGGAAGGTCACCCCACGCACCACCAGCGCCGCCGCGGCCACCAGGTCGTCCCTGCCTGCCCGCTGCGCCGCCGCAGCGGTCTGTTCGCATTGCCGGAGCGCTTCGGTCAGCGCTCCGGCCAGGTAGTAGGCGCGCGCCAGCTCCAACGTCATCTGCGCGAGTTCCGCCTCACCGGCACCAGCCTGCCGCAGCGCCGCTACCGCGGTGAGCAGGTGCGTGGCCGCCTCGTCATAGGCCAATGCCTGGACGGCCTCGACAGCGGCCTGCCTCGCCCACCGGGCCGCGCAGCGCTGTGCCTGCTCGTCGCCGCCGGCACGGCGCCAGTGACCGGCGACCGCGGCGGCGAGCCCGGGTAAGGCCGACGGTCGCACCTGCAACGTGATGGCGGCACGCCGGTGGATCTCGCGCCCCTCGACCGGGTCGAGAAGGTCCGCCAGCCCCTCGGCCAGCAGGCCGTGGGTGAAGGCAAACCCCAGTCCCTCGACCCCGGCCCACGAGGTCACCGGCGTCAGCAGACCGGCCCGGCACGCCGCGTCGAGCGCCAGCCCGGCCATCGACCCGTCGACCTCGGCAACCTGGCCGACCACGTCGGTGTCCACCGGCGAGCGCAGCAACGCGGCGACCTGGACAACGCGCCGCGCCGGCTCCGGAAGCTGAGCCAGCAGTGCCTCGACGAGGTCACGGACGACGACCGGTTCGGGGGCGGCGGCGTCGGACGCCGCCGCGTCGAGCAGCAGCGGCAGCCCGCCGCTGCGCCGCGCCACCTGCTCCGCGCGGGCGGCGGAGGAGACCGCCGGGTCGAGCGCGGTGAGATAGTCCCCGACAGCGGCCACTGTCAGCGGCCGCAACGGCACGGCGTGGACGCTGCCCAGCCGGGACAGCTCACGCATGACGTCGCCGGCCTCGGCGCGCATCGTCGCGATCAGCAGCAGGTGGCTGTCGACGATCCCGCCGGCGACCTGCCGCACCAGCTCGACGGTGTTCGTGTCGGCCCAGTGCAGATCCTCCAACACGATCACCAGTGGTTCGGCGGCGGCCGTCAGCACCGCGTCGGCGACCGCGGCCAGGGCGGCGAACCGCACGGCGGCCGCGCTCGCCACGTCACCAGGAGCGCCGCCAGGTGCGTCGCAGCCTCCGGCCCCCTCCAGCAAATCCACGGCCGAGGAGATCCTCGCCGGCCACCCGCTGCGGCGAGCGAGGGCGCGCAGCGCCTGCTGCCAGGGCCACAGCGCCGGAGCGGCATGGTCGGGGAGGCTGTAGCCACGGCCGACCCGCACCGCCGCCGACACGCCCGCCGGCGGGCTGGCCGGGGGCCTCGCACCCCCCCGCAACGCCTCCTCCACCAACCGGGTCTTGCCGATCCCCGCCGGGCCGGTCACCAACACGACACCGCCCCGACCCGCCTCCGCCGTCCGCGCCCGCGAACGCAACAGCGTCAACTCCTCCAGCCGCCCGACGAACGGGCGATCATCACCGCGCACCCACCAAGGATGAGGCAACCCCGGCCACGCAGGTAGCCGGTTCCGTGCCGAAGTTCCGTACTGGCACTGAGGGACAGGGGCAGCCGGCGCGGGATCGTCGACCACGATCACCGGAACCCGACCGACGCAGGAGGCGCCCGATGGACCTCACCATCCAGCCGATCTTCGGCCTTCCCGACCCCCCCAGCACGGCGTGGGTGGACGACGTCCTGTCCGCCGTCCACGACGACGCCGGCGCCCTCGTCAGCCGGGCCATGTCGACGAGCGGGGACGACGGCGCACCGGACGGGTTGATCACGCTCTGGCGCGACACCGGATCCGCGTCGACCGGCCCCGCAGCCCCCGCGGTCGACGCCGGCGGCGGCGTCCGGCTGGGCGCCGGACGCCGTTACACGGTGACCGGACACTTCGCCGGCGCCGCCACCGGTCCGGCCCGCTACCTGCGGCAGGCCAGCTTCGACGGACCACGCACCCCGCGGTGGACCGCGGCCTTCGACCGGGCAGGCACCGAGCGGATCTGGCCGGCCCTTCGCGATCTGCCCGGCATCGTCGCAACGCTGGCAGGCCGAGCAGACGACGGCGCCACCGTGATGTACCTGCTGGCCGAAACCATCGAGGCACTGGAAGCGGCCACCAGACGGGTCATGTCGACATCGTTGCTCCCCAGCGAGGACCCAGCCCTACTCACCGGCCCGGACCGAGTAGAGATCCATCGCCTGATGCACGCCGTACTGCCCACCGCCGGGTCGTGACCGAGATCGGGTGGAGGGTGCCCGCGGCCGGGCCAGTTCGCCGGCGCGACGGCGGTTTCTGGAAAGAACAATGAGCAGGATATTGTAATGTTGGGCGGCGAATGCATTGTCGTTGCCGTCGCCCTGAGGCTGGCGGCTGGGCTGGGCTACCTGGTGGCCACCTCCCGGGGCGCCATCCAGCCGAATCCGGTCAGCTGGTTGTTCTGGGGGCTGACGCCACTGGTGGCTTTTGTCGCGCAGGTCCAGGACGGCGTCACGCCGCAGGCCTGGGTTACTCTCACGCTCGGTACCAGCCCCTTGCTAATCTTTGTCGTGTCGGTGGCCAAGAAGTCGCACTGGCGGGTCGGCCGGTTCGATGCGCTGTGCGGCGGGTCCGCCACGGCCGGCATCGTGCTCTGGCAGATCAGCAGCGACCCAGCTCTTGCCATCGTGTTCAGCATTCTGGCCGACATTCTGGCCTCCATCCCCACGCTGGCGAAAGCGTACGAGACACCAGGCTCGGAGAGAGCGTCTCCATACTTCGTGAGCATGGTGAGCATGACGGTGACCTTGCTGACGATATCCGAATGGAAATTTTTGGAGTGCGCTTTCCCGCTGTACATGCTGCTTATCAACACGGCTATCTTCAGCGTCGTCCGACTACGTTCGGGCCAGCTCGATGGTCTCCCGCACAAGCAGGGCGGGAGGCACCGGCGCCGTCCGGCGGCGCTGTTCGTGACAGCGCCCCCCGGTACGCGCGTCCCCCCTTTCCGTGACGCGGCGCTCACCGAACCTGACTTCGGAACGGAGCTTCTCTGTCACGCATCGGGCTCAGTGCCCGTCTAGCCCGAGTTCGCCGCTTGATCACGGGCGCCGCATGCCCGCCGGCCCCACCATTCCCGTCCCTTCCCCCACCGTCCCCAGGAGTGAACCCGTGATCTCGTCTTCCACCCGCCGCCGCCGCGGCGCCGCCGCCGTGCTCGCCGCCGCCGCCCTCGCCACGAGCGCTGCCTGCACCTCGTCCTCCCCCGGCGCCACGAATGCCACCACCACCCCGTCGGCCACCACCCCGTCGGCCACCGCCACGACCGCGACCGGCGGCGACGTGAAGGCCGCCTGCGCAGCCGAACTTGAGATCAACGGCACCGAGTTCCCGGGGATCGACCCGGACGCACCGCCCGCGACGGCCCAGGAACTGCAGGACTTCGCGACGAAGATCGGACCCCTGGCCAAGACGCTGCGTGCGCACCTCCCCGCCGAGCTGACCGACGAAGTCGACGTCCTGATCTCGGTGGTGAACGCCGCCGAGCAGGGCACACCGATCGACTACGAGGGCAGCGGACTGAACGAGGCAGGCCAGGCCGTCGACGCCTGGATGGTCGAGAACTGCGGCTTCCCCAAGCTTTCGGTGACGAACAGCGCCGGGACCCTCACCGGCCTTCCGGCGTCCGCTCCCGCCGGCCCCGTCGCCATCACGTTCACCAACACGGGCGATCCGGCGAAGGCCGGCTTCGTCCTGCTGCTCGGCAAGGTCAAGGACGGTGTGGCCGTGACCGCGGCTGACATCGCGGCCGGAACGGCGGACCTGGAGACGACCACCGACATCGTCACCGGGGTCCAACCGCTCGCCGGCCAGCCCGGTTATGGCGTGACGGAGCTGCCCGCCGGCCGCTATGTCGTCGTCAGCCCCCTCGGTGCCCCTCCGCAGTTCGCCGGCTTCGCCACCGCCGACCTCGACGTCCGCTGAGCGCGCACAGAGAACCTCGGGGGAGGGACGTCGTGAAAGTCGTGTTCGTCACCGATCCGGTGGAGGCGCTCGACCCGTCCATCGACACCAGCGTCGGCCTCATGCACGCGGCGCAGGACCGTGACCTGGAGGTGTGGGTCACCGAAGCGCTCCTGCTCGAAGCCGTGAGCGGTCGGGCCCGAGCCCTGGCCCGCCGGCTGCGGCTCGCTCCGTCCCGACCAGACGGCGGTCACCGGTGGACGGTCGCCGACACCTGGTTCACCGCCAGCGAGCCGCGGCACGTCTGGCTCGACGACGCGGCCGCCGTCTTCATGCGCACCGACCCGCCGCTCGACCGGACGTACCTCACCGCGACCCTGATCCTGGACCTCGTCGATCCGGCCCGGACCGTCATGGTCAACGATCCGCGCGGCTTGCGGATCTGCGGCGAGCACATGCTGCCGCTGCAGTTCGCGGACCTGGCACCACCGACCATCGTCACTGCGGACCCGCGTGCCATCCGGTCGTTCCTCGCCGAGCACGGTGTAGTCGTGGTCAAGCCGGTGGACGGCTTCGGCGGTCGCGGCGTCCTGCGGCTGCACCGCCGTGATCCCAATCTCGCGTCGCTGCTGGAGACGGCCACGCACGACGGCCGCCGAGCCGTTGTCGCGCAGCCGTTCCTCCGGGAGGTCTCGGCCGGCAACAAGCGCATCTTCGTGGTGGCGGGGGAACCGGTGGGCGCGGTCTGCCGCTACCCGGCGGACGGCGACTTCCGGATCGGCCAGCCGACCGCCGAGGCGCCACTCACCGACCGCGACCGCGAGATCTGCGCCCGCCTGGCACCCAGCCTGCGGCGGCACGGCATCCACCTGGCCGGCCTGGACGTGATCGGGCCGCACCTCATCGAAGTGAACGTGACCAGCGTCGGAGCGCTGCGAAAGGCCGACGCGCTGCTCGGCTGGAGCCTCTGCGCCGACCTCGTCGACAGCGTTCTGAAAACGCACGACCAAAGGGATTTCACATGACCACCGCCATCATCTGCACGGCGATTCTGAGCGCGATGGTGTTCCTGCTCGGATTCAACGTCTCGCGCGCACGCGGCCTGGCCTCCAAGGCCGGCGGCTCGCAGCTGCCGACCGACCCGACGAGCCCGCTTCTCATCGCGATCCGGGCGCACGGGAACGCGACCGAGTACGTGCCGACCCTGATCGTCCTGTTTCTGCTCGTCGGCGCCCGCAGCCCCGCGGCGGTAGCAATTCCGCTGATCGTCGGCGGCACCGTCGCACGGGTACTGCACGCGTACAACATGCTGACCACCAAACGTCTGTGGCGCGCCACCCGGCGTCACTACTTCTCCGCGTTGGGAACCTACGCCTTCGGCGTCGCCCTCGCTGTCGCCCTCCTCTTCACCCTGTGATGAGCGGGCCGTCCGCGCTGCTCGCACTGCGTTCGTCGCCGTTGCGGCGCTACCTGACCGGCCAGGTGCCGTCGGTGACCTGTTCCTGGGCGCAGGTCGTCGCGCTCGCCTGGGTGGTGGTCGATCTGGACCCTGCGGCGATGGGCTGGGTGGTGACGCTGCAGTTCCTGCCCAGTCTGGTCCTGGGACCGTGGTTCGGCGCGGTCGTCGACCGGCACGACCGCCGCTGGCTGCTGATGGGAGCCGAGGCCGGGCTCGGGCTGGTCGCGCTGGCGTACGCCGCCGCGTCCGCGGTGGGCGGTCTGACACTGCCGGTCGTCTGCCTGCTCAGCGCCATCTGGGGCGTGGTCAACGCGCTCGACACGCCGGCCCGGCGAGCCCTGATACCGATGCTGGTTCCGCCCGCTCACGCGCCGAGCGCATCAGCGCTGAGCGGAACCGTCCTGCTGCTCGGCATGACGGCCGGGTCCGGACTCGGCGCCATCACAGTCGCCCAGGTCGGAGTCACCGTCACGTTCGCCGTGAACGCCGTGTCCTTCCTGGCCGACGTCGTTCTGCTCGCCACGATCCGTGTCGGGCCCTCGCCGCGGGTCGCGCGGGCGCCCCGGCAGATACGCGAAGGCTTCGGCTATGTGTGGCACACGCCGCGCCTCCGGACGCCGTTGATCGGCCTGACGGTGGTCGCGACCTTCGCCTTCACCATCCAGACCTCTGTGCCGATCTTTGTTGCTCTCTCCTTCGACGGCGGCGCAAGCATGATCGGCACTGCCTTCATAGCGGTGACCGCGGGCAGCCTCGTCGGCACGCTGGCCGCGGTCGCTCGGGGCATGCCCGGCCGGCACACCCTGCTGCGGGCCAACCTGGTCATGGCCGGAGCGATGACCGTGACCGCCGCTGCTCCCACGGTGCCGACCGCGCTCATCGGCCTGGCGGGCATCGGTCTCGCGTGGTCCTTCTTCCTCGGGTCCGTGATCGCCATCCTGCAGACCGCCGAACCCGCGATGATGGGCCGAGTCATGTCGCTGTTCGCCGTCGTCCTGCTTGGGGGCACCGCCGTCGGCGGTCCGATCGCCGCACTGCTGGCCACCGCCACCGGGGTGCGCGCGCCGTTCGTCCTCGGAGCGGCGGCCGCCGTCGTGGCCGTCGCCATCTCATCGCGACCTCATGGCAACGCGATGTTGCCGAGCGGCTCGATGGTCTGCTCCCATTTCCATGGACGATCAAGAGATGATCTGATTGCGGGTGGCGGCTGTTGACGCTGTGTGACTAACCGTGGATGCGGCGGCAGGCAGTTCAGCTGATCATCTCCGACTCGGGGTGGACGGAACGCCGGCATGCCGTCCACCCTGAGACGAGCCGAGGGATCCGTCCGCGGGCCGATGACCGGGAGATCGGGCAGCCCGATTCTTCTGGCCATGAGGATTTCACGAGCGGCGGACGTGGCTCCGGTTATCACGACTGGAGCCGCGATCATCGTCGAGGGGTTGACGAAGCGTTACGGCAGGATCACAGCGATCGATGACCTGTCGTTCAGTGTGCGTAGGGGCGCCGGCACCGGGTTTTTCGGACCGAACGGAGCCGGCAAGACCACAGCGCTCAAGGTGATGGCCGGGCTAGCCCGGGCGAGCGCCGGGCAGGTGCTCGTCAACGGCAGCCAGGTGCGGTCTGCGGCACTCGACACCGGGCTGCCCCCACGACGGGTGCCTGAGGTCCTCGCCCTCGTCGGTCTCGAGCAGGTGGCGTGACGGCGGGTTGGGAAGTACTCGCTTGGGATGCGGCAGCGGCTCGGGCTTGCGGCGGCGCTGCTCGGTGACCCGGACATCCTGGTGCTGGACGAGCCGATGAACGGGTTGGACCCGCAGGGGATCCGGTGGCTGCGGACGTTGTTGCGGGAGCGGGCGGAATCGGGCCGCACGGTCCTGCTGTCCAGCCACATGCTGACCGAGGCCGAGCGGACGGTCGACGACGTCATCGTCATCCACCGGGGCCGCGTCGCCCACCAGGGCCCGATCGACGCGCTCGTCCATTCGGCGGTGCTGGCGACGGTCCTCGGTGTGGCCATCGGCGCGTTGGTCCGCAACCAGGTACTCGCTGTGGTCGGCGCGCTGACCCGGATGGCTCATGGGCCGGGCCGCCTCCCGCTGGCCGCGGCGGCGACCGTTCTGATCATCTGGACGGTCGGCGTCATGGCCGCGGCGATGGCCGGCGAACGCTGGCGTGACCTGGCATGACCATCGAGGTGGTCGGGTTTGGGGGGCGCTGGGCCCGCGTGCGGGCGGCCGTCCAGGCGCGGGAGCCGTGGCCCCGCGACCGGCGCGCGCTGGTGTTCGACCTCGTGGTCGCGCTAGCCGCCACGGTCGCCGAGCTCAGCCTCCTCCTCAACGACGACCACACTGTGCGTGCGCCGATGGTGCTGCTAGCGGTCGCGGCCGGCGGTGCGCTCACCGCGCGTCGCCGGGCACCGTGGACGGTGCTTGTGATGACGTTGGCCCTGTCCGGAGCGCTGGTGGCCATCGGTGACGCGCCCGGCGGGGTGCCCGTCCTGGTGGCGCTCTACACGGTCGCCGACCTCGACGACTGGCGCCTCTCGCTCGCCGCGCTCGCGCCCACCGCGGTGCTCCTGACCATGTTGTCCATCGTCTCCGTCCCGCCGACGGCGGGGGTGTGGGCGCTGGGCGCCTACGCGCAGACCCGCCGCCGCTACGTCCGCGCGCTCGAGGAACGCGCGGAGCACCTTCAACGCGAACGGGAGCAACTAGCCCGGATCGCGGTGCACGAGGAGCGGGCGTCGATCGCCCGCGAGCTGCACGACATCGTCGCTCACTCGGTGACCGTGATGCTGCTGGGCGTGCGTGGCGCCCGCGACGTGCTGCGCGTCTCCCCAGACCGAGCCGACGACACACTGGCGCGGGTGGAGACGAACGGGGAGCAGAGCCTCGTCGAGCTGCGGCGGATACTGACCGTGCTGCGTGCTCCCGACACCCCCGCCGACTCACGTCCCGCCCCATCTCTGACGGAACTGGACGAGCTCGTCGTCGACTACCGTGACGCCGGGCTGCCCATCCACCTACGGGTGACGGGGGAGCGAAGACCGCTTCCCGGCGGCGTGGAGCTCTGCGTCTACCGCGTCATCCAGGAGGCGTTGACCAACGCGCTGAAGCACTCGCGCCCCAGGCATGTCACGGTCACGCTGGCCTTCCTGGGCTGGTGCCTCGACGTCGAGGTGGCCAACGACAGCACGGCCCCAGCGCCGGGGCCGACCGGCGATGGCGCCGGGGATATGCCCGAGACCGGGAACCCCGCTGGGCACGGCCTTATCGGGATGCGCGAGCGGGTTGGGGTGCTCGGCGGCGAGCTGGAGTTCGGGCACCGACCCGGCGGCGGCTTCCGCGTCGCGGCCCGCCTGCCGCTGGGCGGCGGAGCTGCACGCCGCCAGCTACGCCGGCCGCGTCGACGTGGTCCGTCTGCTGCTCGACCGCGGCGCCGACATCGACGCCGCGGACCGGCATACGTGCCCAAGGGATCCGCGCGACCGTCGAGGAGATGACGGTCCACGGTGACACGATCACCCTCGGGCTCGCCGTCACCCGCGCCGGGCAGACCGAGCGCCCCGTCGGCCCGGCGGATCTGTTCTACCAGGTGTTCACCGTCGCCGACGACGCCGTGGTGGAGATCGGCGACGGGGCCCAGCGCCGCCCGTAGCCCGTTCACGCCGGCGTGCTGGCACCGGTGCCGGGATTACCGCCTGGCGTCCGGTGCCGGCTACGGACGTGGGCGAGGATGCCCGTGTGTCCGGATTCGAGCTGCCGCGCAACCTCTCATGTGCCGGGGCGGGGCGCCGCCGATCGCCCGGTCGTGCTGAAGGTCGGCTGGCGCCGCAGGGAAGCGAACACGAGACCGATGGTCTGCGGACCTGGGCCGGGCGGGGAGCGGTGTTCCTCCTCGACGCCCTAGCTAGCCGACGGGGCGACCAGCGCGCTGCCGCTCGAACGCTGGGAGCCGGGCACGACTCTCGCCGGGGCACGAGCGGAACACGAGCAGGACGCGGTCGTCGCCGGACTGCTGCGCCGACTGTGGATCACCCCGTCAGACGGGCTCCGTTCCGCCCGCTGCAAGACATGTGCGACGCCTGGGCAGCCGAGTTCGCCGAACGACTCGACGCCGCGCCCGGCGCGATCGACCCAGGGCTGGCCCGCGCCGCCATCGAGTTGTTCCACACGCTGCCGGGCAGCGTCGAGCGGGAAGTGCTGCTGTGCACTGACCCGCACGCCGGGAACATCCTGGCGGCCCGGCGCGAGCCGTGGCTGGTCATCGACCCGAAACCCTACGTCGGCGATCCCGCCTACGACCCGGTCCAGCACATGCTCAACCGAGACGAGGGCCTCGACCTCGACCCCGACCGGGTCAACCGGTGGCTGTTCGCCCGCTGCGCCCAGCAATCGATCGACGTTGCAGGTCGCCTCGGCCCGGGAGCACGGCTGGACATGGGAACGGATCGCCGCCGCGATGGGGAGCACCCGGGCGGTACACAAGAAGTACGTAGCGAGCAGGCGGATCGGACGGAGGCAGCCATGAGCCGGCGTAAGGCCCACGGCTGCGACGGGCCCACGGCCCACCTGTCTCGGCCGATCAGCCCGGTGCTGACGGCGGCCCGGGAGGAGGCCGAGCAGGCCCGCCACGGCTATGTCGGGCCCGAGACTCACGAGGCCAACCGCTCGCGTGCGTTGCGACCTGATCTTGTGGGTTCGACCTCGCCGTCAGGCTGGTTGATCTCGGCCCACACTTCATCGAGGGAGAGCCCGAGGACATCGGCGATCGCCGCGATGGTCGGGAAGGCAGGGGTGGCTACGCGACCAGACTCGATCTTCCGAAGGGTTTCTGGTGAGACACCTGCATCTAGCGCGGTTCGGTGGACCAAGACCATGATCGTCGAGGCTGGGGCGCAGTCCTGCTACGTCGACTATGAGCCGTCCTTCGGACGCGGGCCGTTCGGCCACTACATCTGCACGGCCGTCAACGACGCCGTGCTCCACGGACTGCCCTACGACTACACGCTTGCCGACGGCGACCTGCTGACGCTCGACCTCGCCGTCTCCAGAGACGGAGTCGCTGCAGACTCCGCCATCAGCTTCATCGTGGGCGACTCAAAGCCCCCGGAGAGCGTCGCGATGATCAGCGCAACCGAACGCGCATTGAGCGCAGGGATAGCCGCTGCCGGCCCCGGAGCTCGCATCGGCGACATCTCCCATGCCATCGGCTCCGTCCTCAGCGAGGCAGGGTACCCGATCAACACCGAGTTCGGAGGTCATGGCATCGGATCAACGATGCACCAGGACCCGCACGTTTCAAACACCGGACGGCCCGGCCGTGGATACAGACTGCGCCCTGGGCTGCTGCTCGCGCTGGAGCCGTGGGTC
This sequence comes from Parafrankia sp. EAN1pec, assembly GCF_000018005.1. GTDB lineage: Bacteria > Actinomycetota > Actinomycetes > Frankiales > Frankiaceae > Parafrankia > Parafrankia soli. The sequence continues at coordinate 6,515,348 of NC_009921.1, read as the reverse complement.
ATGGCGGACACCGCCGAGCTCGTCACCGATGCCGACGGCTGGACCCTCCGAAGCGCGACAGGCTGCCGGACAGCGCACAGTGAGCACACGATCGCCATCATCAACAACGGAGCCGAAATCCTCACCTTGCCGACGCAGGCGCACTCGTGAGATCGGAGCCACACCCGGTCCATGACGTACCCGCACGGAGACGGCATCGCGTTCGGCGCCGATCTCCGGCATCAGATTTACCACCTGTGGGCAACGCATGGTTGTCGTATGGGCATGCTTTGCGATGACCTGGTAGTAGCGCGACCCTGTAGGGGTAAGTGGCGCAGACCGGCCCACCCGATGGACACCGGCGAGCACAAGGGGAGGAGCGCTCATGTCGGCACAGGTTCTCACGCTGGAAGGCCAGCGGCAGAGACTCTCGGACGAGACGGTCGAGGAGATCCGTGCGATCTTCCACGGGCAGGTTCTGACCTCGGACGACGTCGGGTACGACGACGTCCGGGTCATCCAGAACGCCATGCTCGACCGCAGGCCAGGTCTGATCATCCGGTGTACCGGGGCCGCCGACGTCGTCGACGCCGTCCGCCTCGCCGCAACGCGAAACCTGCTCGTCGCCGTCCGCGGCGGCGGCCACAGCATCGCCGGGACCTCCACAGCCGACGACAGCTTGATGATCGACCTGTCGGCGATGCGGGGCGTCTGGGTCGATCCGGAACAGCGGCGTGTGCGGGTGGCCGGTGGTGCGACCTGGGGCGACGTCGACCGTGAGACGCAGCTGTATGGGCTCGCGGTACCCGGGGGAGTGGTGTCGACCACGGGTGTGGCTGGTCTGACGCTCGGTGGCGGAATCGGCTGGTTGCACCGCAAGTACGGGCTGGCCTGCGATGCGCTGCGTGCGGCCGAGGTCGTGACGGCCAGCGGCGACGTCGTGCGGTGTAGCGCCTCCGAGCGCGAGGACCTGTTCTGGGCGCTGCGTGGCGGGGGCGGCAACTTCGGTGTGGTGGTGTCCTTCGAGTTCGAGGCCTATCCGCTCGGTCCGGTCGTCTGGAACAGCATGGTCGTCTACCCGATCGACGCCGCTGCCGAGTTGCTCCCCCGCTGGCGGGACTGGACGTCCACCGTCCCCGACGAGGTCACCAGCCGTGCCATGCTGTGGTCGCTGCCGGCGGTGCCGGCACTCCCGCCCGCCGTACACAACCGCGACGTGTTCATCACAGCCGCCTTGTACGCGGGCGACCCGGACGAGGGTCAGCGGGCGTGTCGGGCGCTTGCCGAGTTCGGCGCGCCGCTCGCCGACATGAGCCAGGCCCTGTCGTACCGGACAGCGCAGTCCTCCCTCGACCCGTTCTTCCCGAAGGGCGGGCTGCAGAGCTACTGGAAGTCCGTCTACCTGGACCGACTCGACGAGGATGCGACCGCGTTCGTGGTCCGCGTCGGCCAGGACCGCCCGCACCCGATGACCTTGGTGCACGTGCCTCTACTGGGAGGCGCCATGTCGCGGGTCGGGGCGACGGAAACCGCGTTCGGCGATCGCAGCGCCCGGTACATGCTGAGCCTCGACGGAAACTGGCTGGACCCGGCCGACGACGACGCGAACATCCGTTGGGTGCGCGATGCCTACGACGAGGCTGTCACGCTGCGGGCCGCGTCGGGCACCTACCTCAACTTCGGCGGCGACGCCGATCTCGACGACGCCGCCCGGGCGCGAGCCTGGGGACGCAACGTCGAGCGCCTTCGACAGGTCAAGCGCAGCTACGACCCGGAAAACCGCTTCCGGCTCAACCCCAACATCCCCCCCGCTGAGAGCTGAGCCGACGCTTTGTGGCTGACAGCGGCCCCGGTCATACGGCGTCCGCGGCTGCGAGCCAGACCTATCCCCGACCACCACGACGGGTAGCGGCAATGGCCGATCACAAAGGTGACCCCGTCACCGACCGCGGCCATCCCCGACGTGACATCCCGCTCCCGGCATCCTGCGCAGTCACGGCGCGGCTCCGGGCCGGCTGTGTGTCCTGTGCGCCGGTTCTCGAACGGCTGGCTGTAGGGGAGGGCCGGGTGGGCTGCGGTCGAGGACGGCCAGGCCCTGGTGCGAAGCCCGGAACCTGGACAGTGGCGGTCAGTCGGTGCTGTTGCCGGTGCGGCCCGGCGAGCCGTTCAGGTCTCGGCCGAGCTGCATCCCCCACGCCTCGTGCCCCTTTTTCTTCGGCCTCCCTACGGCTCTGCGGCCGGGGAAGTGAGAAAGCGTGGGTCGGGGCGCCGACCAGCAGGAGCCGAACGTCGCCGGGCAGGGTCACGGGAGCCTCGGCAGGGTGGACGACGCTGACCGGTCTCCAACGGGACGGTTCGAGTCAGACCGGCTGCGACGGCATGAGCCACCGCGGTCGTGTTGCCGAAACACGACTCCGCCACGATCAACACTGTCACGTGTCCCGCCTTTCGTACTTGCTCCCGGTACGGCCCGGGGCCTCGGCGCTCATGCGGCGCGAAGGTCTCTGCGGCGTGCCGCCCCGGGAGGATCGCCGTCCCGGCGTCTCTGCGCCCCGCCAGCCATACCGCCGCGGCGGTGGCCCCGGCGGTCAGGGCGAGCACGGGGACCAGGGCGACCGGGTTCGGGTCGGTCAGTGGGCGGATCCGGTCCACCCATCCCAGCGGACTCAGCCAGCCGAGCCAGTGCACGCCGCGGTCGGTGTTGGCGGCCATCCGTAGGGCGTACCCGACTCCCAGGACGGCGGCGGCAATCGTCGCCGCCTGTCGGCGGGTCGCGGCGAGCTGGCTGGCGAGTGCTCCGACGGCGAGGAACATCGCCGCGCCGGCGACGACGGTGGCGGCGAGGGCGACGCACTGCCCGAGGCTGAAGTCCGCAGTCGTCGAACGGCCGGAGACCACCATGCCGAGCGTGGTGAGCGCGAGAAGGACCGCAAGTCCCACTCTGAGGCCGGCCACCGCCTGACCGGCCGCGCGGCGCGGGGTTGTCTGCCCGGTCAGCAGCAGTTCCCAGCGTCTGGACTCCTCCTCGCCGCGCACCCTCGGCTCCGAACCGATGGCCAGGGACCACGGCCTGCTCGAATCCGCTCTTGCCCGCCCACGGGCCACAGTGTTCGGGCGTGACGCCTACCCCACTCTCGACGGCAAGGCAGCCGCGCTCCTGCATTCGCTCGCCCGCAACCGCGCCCTCGTCGACGGGAACAAGCGACTCGCTCTTGCTGGCCTGATCGCCTTCTACGGCGTCAACGGTCGCCGTCTGACGCTGACCAACGACGACGTCTATGACCTCGTGATGAGCATCGCCTCCGGTGCCCACGGCTGTACGCGCAGCACGGGCCTACACGCGTCACGAGCTTGGGAAACCTGTGCGGCCTGCGGCGCTTGCCAGGGCGTGGACGGGGCGCTGCCCAGGTCGACGGCGGTCCTGTGCCCTCTGTCGACGTTGCTACTGGCACGCGAATGGCACGGCCTGCCGGTCGGACCGGACCGGAGACTCGGCTCCGACTGTCTGCTTTTTCGTGCCGCGGTGGCGGGTTTACCGCGCTCCGTCGCCGTTCGTTTCGCGCGTCGGGCACGCTCCCCCATCGCTGCGAACAGCCGCGGACACGCACGATTGAGACGGAACCTGAGACGATCGGCGCCATCAACGTCTTCCTGGTTAAATATCTATGCTGGCGAGATGGTCGGCGGTGCCTCCGCGCCACTCTACCAGGAAGAGAGTCGCGTCGTCGGTCGTGATCCCGCGCCTTTCCCGCATCAGTGCATGGGACAGATCTCGGACCATCTCCCGGATGCTTTTACCCTGGATATTCTCAACAAAGTTGATCAGGCGTTCTTTGCCGAATTGTTCTCCGCCTTTTTCGTGCTCCTCGATGAGGCCATCGGTGAAGAATAGCACCCGGTCGCCGCGCAAGAGCGTCTGCTCACTGACCTGCGGTATGTCGCCACCGAATCCGACTGGCAGGGTTCCCGGGCTCTCCAGCTCCTGGATAACCCTATGGTTGCGGATCAGTAGCGCTGCCGGATGACCTGCATTGACCCATTTCAGGTGACCAGTTCCGATATCCAAACGCATCATCTGCGCGGTGACGAAGTGGTCGGGTCCGAACTGCCTGTGGATGGCTGTGTCCATGAACATGTACAGCTCGGCAAGCCCGATGCCGGCACGTCTGGCGTGCCGGTAGGCGCCGATCGCGACCGTTGCCAGCACTGCGGCGTCCAGACTGTGACCCATCGCGTCGATAACGGCCACGTGCAGGATGTCATCGTTGAGAGCGTAGTCGAAGCTGTCGCCTGCGATGTCGTAGGCGGGTTCAAGGACGCCGGCTACCGCGACCTGCGGGGTGATCATGGTCAGCGGGGGCAACAGTGACCATTGGATTTCCGCGGCCACACTCATCGGTTCGCGACGCCGGGCCTGGAAGAACTGGTCGGTGTAGCTGCTTTTGGTGACCAGCATGTCGGCGACAAGGCCGGCGAGCCGCCGCAGCAACCGCCGGTCATCATCATCGACGGTGTCGAGGGTGAGGGCCAGCACGCCCACCTGGTCGCTACCGTCCAGCAGTGGCAGGAACATCCGTATACCGCCATCTTGCGGCTGTTCGACGGTCATCGCGCGCAGGAATGCCGTGCCGGCCGGGGAGCCGTTGATCGGCTCAGGCTCCCCGACCGTGAGGCTCCTGCCCGGCAGCGGCGTCAGCACCAGCTGCTCATAGTCCTGCAGAAGGATCGAGATGTCCCGCCCACCGATCCTGCCGATCTCTTCCGCGACCAGGGGGGCGATCAGCTGCGGCGGCATCTCGTGAGCGCGATCCAGCAACACACCCAGCAGCCGCTCGCCGAACCCCTCCGACCGATCTACTATGATCTTGTCGAATTTCTGTTCGTCTGCCGCCATGGCCACCCCCTCTCCCCTGTCCGGCCGTTCATATCTGTGCGAGCCTCTCGGGATGGCGTCAACGGGTCACGTCGACACCCCGCTTCACCCTTGATTGACGGGGAGGAAGATAAGGAAGGCCCTAGAAGTGATGGCGGAGGCGAGGACTCGAGCCCCTAACCCCTACCTGACGAAGTCGCCCCCGTTCATCCCTCGGCGTCTACTCTCGTCAGGAAAGGCCGGCATAGCGGGGTTCGTTCTCGTAGATCCACACAGGACCCAGATTCGGGTGTGTGGATCGGCCACAGACGGTCTCGCCGCTGGCAGGCTGAGGGTCGGGCTGCCCGGGGAGCGCAGTGCCCTGGCGCTGTCTCCCGGCAGTGCACTGGCGTGCCCTCTGCTCATTCTCCGGCCGCCCACCGGCGTGTACCGCGCGCCGCTCGACTTCTGCCGTAGCGTGCTCCAGCTGGTTCCCCCGACCGTACTGCCGGCGAGGCTTCCGAGATCTCGGACCTCGCGGTGCGGTCCGCACCGCTGCTTGATCCTAAAACGAGTATTTCGGCAGTCTCGGGCTCTGCTGACGGCGCGGCCTACGTGCTGATGCCGGACGGTACGACGAAGCGGCGGCCGGTCTACGGCAAGTCGGAGGAGATCGTCCGCGGCAAGCTCACCGAACTTCAGGCCAACTCCGACCAGGGAATCCCGGCGGACGCCACTGGGTGGACGGTCGAGCGGTACCTGACGGCCTGGCTTGCTCAGACCGTGAAGCCGAACCGCCAGCCGAACACGTACGTGACCTATGAGAAGGCGGTCCGGATCTACCTCGTGCCGGGTCTCGGGAAGAAGCGGCTGAACAGGCTGACGGGCGCGGACGTCCGGCAGTTCATCCGGCGGACGGAGAGTACCTGCCGGTGCTGCGCGCGGGGTGTGGACAAGGCCCGGCCGGAGGGGGAGCGGCGTTGCTGCGATCGGCTGCCGTCGAAGCGTCAGGTTCAGGTCGTGCATGCCGTGCTGCGTAACGCGCTTCAGGCGGCCGTCCGGGAGGAGTTGATCCGGCGGAACGTCGCGAAGCTGGTGCAGGTCTCGACTCCGCGCTACGGCGTCGACCGCGGCCTGACGGTCGAGCAGGCGCATCAGCTCCTCGACGCGGCGGCCGGCGGCCGGTTGTACGCGCTGCTGGTCCTGGCGCTGTTCCTCGGGATGCGGCGCGGGGAGCTGCTCGGTCTGCAGTGGTCGGACATCGACTCTGAGCGGGAGACGCTGACGGTGCGTCACACGCTGCTGCGGGTCGGCGGGGAGCTGAGGCTGTGCCCGCCGAAGACGGAGGACTCCGAACGCACGCTGCCGCTCCTCGGTCTGGTCGCGGATGCGCTCGCCGAGCATCGCAAGCTCCAGGACGCGGAACGCGACGCGGCCGGCGACGCCTGGGTGCAGACCGGTCACGTGTTCACGACGAAGATCGGGACTCCGATCGAGCCGGACAACCTGCGCCGGTTCTGGATGCCGCTGCGCCGTGCGGTCGGTCTCGACGGGGTGGTGTTCCACGGGTTGCGGCACACCTGCGTGACGTTGCTCCTGGACCTTGGTGTGCCGCCGCACATCGTCCGCGACATCGCGGGCCACTCGGCGATCGAGGTCACGATGACGATCTACGCGCACGCCTCGATGGGGGAGAAGCGCCGCGCGCTGGGCAAGCTCGACGGCCACCTGACCGAACCCCGACCCTGACGGTCGTTGCTGCACCCGTTGCTACACGTGGGGGGTCTCGGGGTCTCGGCCCCCCGGCGGACATGACGAGGGGATCGCAAAGGCGCAGCATGTGAGCCTGATCCCCGAGTGCACCCAACCAGCACTAATGCGAACCTGAACCTGCAGGTCATCGGCCCGATCGTATCCATCGAACCCGCCCACTCGAAGATCCGACGCGATGGCTACACCGGTAAGACGAATGCCACGAAGATCAGGTAGTTCGGAGGCATTCTGGCTGACGCGTGCGGTCCGGCGCCGGATCTCGCGCCGGTCGGCGCGTGCCCGCTGCAGCTGAGAGCAAGAGCCCGGAGCTGGTATTCCAGGAGATCTTCGCGCACCTGGCGGTCTACACCGCGGGCTGCGGGTCCTGATGCACGCCGCGGTGGTGAACCGCGGCGAGCCGCTGGATCCCGACCAGGGCGTCCGTCGCCGCCGCCCTACGGGTGGTCTGGCGCAGTGTCGCCCCTGTGTCCGGGGCTTTCCCCTCTGATCATCTCACGGCTGAACTCGCTCACCTTACCCGTGAGCTTCAGGAAGAGATCAACCCTGTGTGTCGGCTCCGCTGCGTGGTCCGGCAGGCAAAACGGAAGATGTCCCGTTTCCTGTAGTGGAACCCCCAACGACCACGGCCTCCTCCACCCATCCGCCGCCCGGCTGAAACTGTGCAGATCATCCGGGCGGTCGGACCCCTACCAGACCCGCAAGTCAACGGCATTGCGCCTGAAATCCCGACTCAACGCCGACGGTCCAGGTCTGGCATCCCACACGTCCGGAAGGGAGGAAATTGGTGCTGGGAAGGAAGCCCGATTACCAGCCCTGAGCGTAGAAAGAACATAAAAGTGTCGGATATCACAGGCATGTTCATGTGCTGGTAGCCGAGGCAAGAATGTTCGGAAACCCAGTCAGGCGCGCCATGGTGAGGTGCGCACGCCCGGCGTAGGGAGAGGATCTCGTGAGCCGCTCGAGAACTACTGCAGCGCGCGGTGCGGCCTGCCCAGCTGGATCGGACAGCCTTCTGACCTGCGGCGATGATGCGGCGGGATCCACGGGCCAGGGCCTTCTGTCAGGTATGTCCGGGCCCGTGGACAGCGCCGTGCCCAACAGCGTCACTGCTGCTGAACGTGTCAGTGTTCCTCAACGTGTCATCGGGCCTGAGCGTGCCACCGCAGCTGGATACGCCGCCGTGCGTGAAAGCCCCAGCGGACCTGGGTGCTCCAGTGGACCCGGTGTCGCCACCGCGCTCGATGGTCTGGATGACCTGGTCGACACCGACCGTTATCCTCTCGCGCATCCGGCGAGTGCAGCCTGGCACGACCTGGCGGCCAGAGTCCGTCGAGAGCTGGAGGCAACGGGTTGCAGCGTCCTCACTGAATTCGTTCGCCCCGATGCCCGTGAGACCCTGCGCGCCGAATGCACTGCGCTTGCTCCGTCGGCGTACTACCAGGCCGAGACGGTCAACGCATACAACATTGACATGGGGACGCCGCTACCCGAAGATCATCCCGGGCGTATCGCCATGCGGCGCGGAAACGCGTTCGTCGCGGCCGATCTCGTCCCCGGCGGTGTGGGCATACGGCGGTTGTATTCCAACGAGTCTTTTCGACGGTTCGTGGCAGCCTGCTGCGGGCTTGATCGCCTCTATGAGCTGGCGGACCCGCTGGCCCAGCTGTGCCTCAACGTCATCCGGCCCGGAGATGAGCACCCCTGGCACTTCGACACCAACGAGTTCTCGCTGAGCCTGCTGATCCAGGAGCCGGAGGCAGGCGGGGTCTTCGAGTACTGTCCCGACATCCGGTCCACCGAGGCCGAGAACCTCGAGGCCGTGTGTGACGTCCTCACCGGTCGAGATGACCGGCGGACACAGCGCCTCACGCTCCGTCCCGGTGATCTCCAGCTGTTTCGAGGTCGCTTCTCCCTGCACCGGGTCAGCCCGGTGCAGGGGGGCACCGCCCGTCATTCGGCGATCTTCGCCTACTGCGAGCGCCCCGGTGTCATCGGTAGCGTTGCGCGCACGAGGCAGCTGTTCGGCCGGGTGCTGCCCGAACATCTCGAGGCCGCCGGCCAGGCGGCTCGCGTGCGGGGCGACAGCCTGCTCGACTGAGCCGGTGATTGAACCGGCGATCCGATCGCGCAGGCCGACCACGCCCGTGGCCCTCGACCCGCCGGCGCGGTGTCGGCGTGCTGATCGGCTGGTCCGCGTTCATGGGATCTGGCATCCCAGAGCCGGCCTCGCGACGGCGAGTCCGGTCCCGACCATGACCTGCAGGAGCCTGACCTGTGCATTTCGATGCCACTGGCAAAGTCTCACTAGATCACATCTACGACCAGCCTGACCCGCGAGCGTATTTCACGACGCTGCGTACGCTCGCCTATCAGGTCCCCCAAATCGCCAGGCCGTACTTCATCGAGACCGTGGCCGACTACCGTGCAGCAGGCCGCCCGATGCCCGGTGATCCTCCCGGACGTCACCCGTCGCCGCTGAAGATCCTCGACATCGGTTCGTCCTACGGGATCAACGCGGCACTGCTGCGCTGCGGGGTTACCCTCGAACACCTGTACGAGCGCTACGGTGCGCCCGAGGCCCACGGCTACACCCGTGACGAGCTGCTGGCCCGCGACCGCGAACTTGTCCGTTCCACCAGAGTGTCCCCGCCACCCACTTCCAGGCGTCCGAGCTCCGACGGGTGTTCGGGTGGCTCCCTGCCGCCTGGTGCGGTGTTCGTGGGCCTCGACGTGTCGAACGAGGCCCTCTCCTACGCTCTCGCGGCAGGCTTTCTCGACGATGCCGTGCACGCCGACCTGGAGGCTGCGGATCCCACCGAACGGCAGCGACGGCAGCTTGCCGGCACCGATCTCGTCATCTCGACCGGCTGCCTCGGCTATGTTGGCGAACGAACCATCTCCCGGGTTCTCGACGCCATCGAGGCGGCTGACGGAAAGCGACCGTGGATGGCGCACTTCGTACTGCGGATGTTCCCGTTCGACGCCATCGGGGCGAGTCTCGCGGAGAGGGGATACGAGACCGTCACGCTCGACCGCATGTTCCGCCAGCGCAGATTCGCTTCCGCGCAGGAACAGCAGCTCGTGCTGGACAGTCTCACCACGGTGGGCATCGACCCGCACGGCCTGGAGAGCGACGGTTGGATGTACGCCCAGCTGTACGTGTCACGCCCGCGCGGCAGCTCCGCCGCACACACCGCCAGCGCCTCCGCCGCGGCTACCGCCAGCACCTCCGCCGCGAGTATCGCGAGTACCGGCACTCCGGCATCGGTATCCCCGGCGCTGGTTCCGCCATCAGCAGGAGCCCGACGGCCGTCGGGCCACCCGTCCCACGCCCCCCGAGGTCACGAATGACGCCGAACGCCCCGTCACCGAGCAGCGACGCGCCCGAGGTCATGGCAGCGGGCCCCCGGCAGGCGAGCCCCGTAGCATCCGAGGCCAGGTCGCAATGGTCGACCACCGGTACGTTCGTCAACGACGACCGGCTCCCGCGGGTGCCGCTGCCCACCCTGGACGACACCTGCGCCCGGTTCCTGCAGTGGTGCTCACCGTTGCTGACCCCGGACGAGCTGGCAGCCACCGAGACGGCCCTCGCCGCGTTCGCCCGCCCGGACGGCCCGGGCCGTGCCCTGCACGCCGAGCTGGAGCGCTACGACGCCACCCCCGGCGTACACAGCTGGCTCGACGCGTTCTGGGCCTCGCGCTACCTGGGGCGGCGTGACCGCATCGCCCTCAACGCGAACTTCATCTTCCTCTTCGAGGAATCCGACGCCGGTCAGACAGCCCGGGCCGCGGGGCTGATCGCCGCGGCGCTGGACTACAAGCTGCGCCTCGACGCGGAGGCGATCGAGCCGATCATCCAGCGCGGCCAGGCGCTGTCGATGGACCAGAACCGGTTCCTGTTCTCGACGACCCGTATCCCCGGGCAGGTGCAGGACACCGTCCGCACCCCGTACAGCGAGCCGTCACCGGGCCCCTCCACCGCACGCCACATCGTCGTCTTCCACCGCGGCCACATGTTCCGGATGGACGTGGTGGGCCCCGAGGGGCATCCGCACACGCTCGACGATCTCGAGAACGGCCTGGACGCGATCCTGAAGGCGGGGGCAGAGCGCGCCGCCCCGGAGACGTCGGTCGGCCGGCTCACCACCAAGGCACGTGCCGCCTGGGCGACGAGCAGGGACTCGCTGCTCGCCTGCGACCCGGGCAACGAGACTGCCCTCGACACCGTCGAGACCGCGTTGTTCTGCCTCTGCCTCGACGACCTCACACCCGCCGATGCCAAGGACGCGTGTGACAACCTTCTCCATGGCGACTGCGGCAACCGCTGGTTCGACAAGTCGGTGTCCCTCATCGTCTTCGCGGACGGCAGCGCCGGCATCAACATCGAGCACTGCGGCCTGGACGGGACGACCGTGCTGAGCCTCGTCGACGACATGCTCGGCGCTCCGGCGGCCGAGCACTCGGCCCGGTCGGGCGCCCGCTCCCAGGGCGTGCCCGCCGTCCGGCCGGTCACGTTCACGCTGGACGACGACCTGCGCGCGGACGTGCTTGCCGCAGGTGACGCGTTCAGCGCATACGCCGCCGCCACGGCCACGGCCACGCTGTCGTTCGACGACTTCGGGTCCAACCGGGCGAAGAGCCTGCGGATCTCGCCGGACGCGTTCGTCCAGCTCGCCTACCAGCTGGCGCACAACCGCTCGAAGGGCCTGGTCGGCGCCACCTACGAGTCGATCGCGACCCGGCAGTACCGGCGCGGTCGCACAGAGGCCATGCGGGTCATCACGCCGGAGATCCAGGCGTTCGTCCGGGTGATGGACGACCCGGCTGCCGACGCGGCCACCCGGCTGGCCGCGCTGCGGGCCGCGGCCGATAAGCACGTCACGCGGGCGCGGGACTGTCAGGCGGGACGGGCTCCGGAGCAGCACCTCTGGGAGCTCCAGTTCATCCAGGCCCGCCGCGGCGAGGCGCTGGGGATCACCGAGCATCTCGACCTGTTCGACGCCCCCGGCTGGCTGGTCACCCGGGACGACTACCTGAGCACAAGCTCGGCGCCGTCCACCCACATCCAGTACTTCGGATTCGGGTCAACCAGCAACAGGTGCATCGGGATCGCCTACGTGCTGCTGCCGGACCGCTTCAACGTCTACCTGAGCACCCCGAGCGTGGTGGCTGAGCAGATGCACTCCTTCGCCGGACATCTGCGGACCGCCCTCACCGAGCTCCAGGACCTTCTCGAGGCCGGCTGAAACGTCGATCCGCCCTGCTAGGCAGTTACCAGAAGGAAACGGTGGGTGTCTGGCTGCTTAGGGTGATGCCGCCTGCATGGGTGGGTGCGTCCGGGTTCGAGCCCCGGATGGCCCACCACGGGCACAGTTTCTCGACGAGGCTGGTGGCTTCGATGACGAAATGAGCTTGATCGCTCCTCGCCGGGGGGATTCGGTTCAGGCGGGCATGGTGCTCAGCGCGCCGCCGTCGACGACGAAGGCCGACGCGTTGACATAGGAGCTGGCCGGTGTCGCCAGGAAAGCGACGGCAGGACCGGGTGAGCAGCTCCAGCGCCGCCTTGGAAGCGCCGTGGGCACCGCCGATCGGCGCCGGCCGTTTTCACGGCCGCGGCCTTCACGACCACTCTTGATGGCTATCGGCTGCTGCTCGCCTGGGCGCGCGAGCAGTCCCGCCCGAGCCGGCCGAAAGCGCACGCGAGCAACTCGCCAGATTCACCGATCCCACTCGACAAGCCATACCCGTGGTGGCGGCTTTTCCGTGTTAGCTGGTCAGGTCCAGGGCCACCTTGAGCCAGCCAGGACGGCGCAGGTCGAACTCCTCGTAGGCGGCGAGCACGTCCCGCATCGGCTCATGCTGGGTGACCATTTTCTGTGGGTGCACCACTCCCGACTCCACCATATCCAGCAGCTTCGGGATGTACCGCGGATGGTTGCCGTTTCCCATGTTGATGGTGAGGTTCTTGTTCATCGCGGTGCCGATCGGGAAGAACCTGTCGGTCGGCGGATACACCCCGATGATGCCCAGCGTGCCTGCCTTGGCCAGGCTCTCGACTGCCCAGGAGTGGGCCTGCGTCGGCGCGTCGCCAGGCTTCCAGTGTCCGTTGTGCGCGTGAGTCTCGGGGGCGATCTGACGCAGTTCCTCGCGGTGCTGATCGTCCTGTTCGCGGGCGCGGGCGGCGGCGGGGCCGGACTTCGGGCTTTCCGCGTCCACCCCCACGGCGTCGATGGCCCGGTCGGGACCGATACCGCGTGTCAGATCCAGGATTGCCTCGACAGGGTCCTCTTCGTTGAAGTTGACCACCTCGGCTCCGAGCGCCTGGGCACGGTCGAGTCGGTCGGCGTGACCATCGATCGCGATCACCCGCGCGGCGCCGCGCTGGAATGAGGACAGAACGGCGAACTGTCCCACCGGCCCGCAGCCCCAGACCGCCACCACGTCGCCATCCGATACTTCCGCGATGACTGCGCCGAAGTATCCGGTGGGGTAGATGTCCGACAGCGGGATCGCCTGATCATCGGAGATCGAGTCTGACAGCCGGAACAGATTGGTGTGGGCGTAGGGTACGCGGGCGTACTCAGCCTGCAACCCGTCGAACGAGCCATTGTCCCTCGGAGCGCCGTAGAAGGCAGATCCGGTCCTGCGGCCGTACGGGTTGATGTCGTCACATTGGGCGAAATAGCCGCTGCGGCAGTAGGTGCAGGAGCCGCACCCGAGGACGGCGGACAGCAGCACCCGATCGCCGCGCCTGAAGTTGCGGACGCTCTGGCCGACCTCTTCGACCACGCCGACCCCTTCGTGCCCGATGATGAGGCCCGGCTTCATCCCCGGTACTGTGCCCCGGACGAAATGAAGATCCGTGCCACAGATCGCCGCGGTGGTGATGCGAACGACGGCATCGGTCGGCTGTTCGATCTTCGGTTCGGTGACGGTGTCAAGGCGGATGTCGCCCACGCCGTGCCACACGACTGCTCTCATCACCTTCCGCTCCTTCCGTTCTTCGGGCGCGCAGTACTGATCGCGATCTCCCGCCGGTCCGACTCACCGCGGGCCTCAACTCCGCCGACTTTCGTTCCAGCATCGACGACCTGGCGGGCGCATTCCATCGCTACAGGTAACTATGGCCCGAGTGGGACGCCGGCGCCCGGCGAGACGACCGGGCAAGGGGCTAAAGAATGACATTTATTTCGAGGTCGCGGATGCCGCGCAAGGGTGTTATAGGCGGCAGGACGGGCATATGGCGACAGGTCGGCTACCGCGGTGACCCTTGGATTTTCCGCACGATGAGTGACGGGTCGTCCGAGACCGTTCCCGCGTAGGCCCTCCGTGATCGTTACTCTGACGGTTCCCTGTAGCCAAGATCAGGTTTGGCTGCCGAGTCCGTCCGGCCTGGGGAGGGCCCGTCCATCACTAGCCGGGTCTTCCGCACATGGGGATTCGATGCTTTGACCTGCCTGGTTGGTGGTCAAGGTGGTCGGGTCGGGTCGGTGCCGAGGATGTCGAGGAGGTGTTGGTGAAGGCGCGGTGGGCGGGGGATGTAAGCGGGCTGGCCGTCACGCGCGGGCATGAGGCGCAGTGTGTTGAGTGCGCCGAGGACGAGCGCGCCGGTGGGCCGGGCGGGCCGGCCGGCGTAGAGGCCGGGGATCTTCCCGTCCGGGCCAGCACCGAGCCGTGCCTGGCGCTCGATGAGCGAGAAGACGAGCAGCGCCAGGCAGATGACGTGGATGAGCGCGTGGATGCGCTGGTTGGAGTGCAGGAACATCGGGGCGACCGCGAGCGGGCCCTTGAACGCGCCGTAGCGCCGTTCGACGACCTCCTGGCCCTTGTAACGGGCGAGGACCTCGGCCGGGCCGACGTCGTCAGGCAGGTTGGTCAGCAGGGCGTACCAGCCGTCGGTGGCGGCCTCGGCGTCGAGCGCGGCCTGGTCGAAATGCCAGGTCAGGACAGGTTTCCCGGTGTTCGGGTCGGTGCTCGTCTCGGTGAGGAGGTAGCCGGCGACGCGGCGTTTCGCCGCGATCGTCGCGACGCGGGCGGTCACCGCGGCAACGTCGCGGTAGAGGTGGTGGGAACCGGCGGCGTGGGAGAGCCGGTCGAGGTCGTCGCGGGCCCGGTCGAGTTTGCTCGACCGGGCAGCCCGCGCGGCGTGCGCGCGGGCCGACGACCAGATGTAGACCGTGCGCACCGTGAGGACCGGGTCCTTCTTGCGTGGCCCGCGCAGCGTTGTCACCCCTTCGCGGGCCCGGTAGGAGGCCCGCTGGTGAGCGAACCTGGCCTGGTCACGGTCGGCGACGTACTCGACGATGCCAGCGCTGGCCCAGTCCAGCCCGGCGAGCGTCGAAGCGGGCACCACGGGTTTCGGTGCCGGAGCGAGGAACTCCACCCCGGCGTCGATCAGCGCGGTCAGGTTTCCGTAGGAAACGAGCTTGCTGTCTCCGACCAGCAGGAACCGCCGTTCGCCGGCGATCGTGGCCAGGGCGCGCATCGCGCCGGTGACCTGGGCGACCTCGCCGGCGCCGCCGTCGTAGGCGCGGTGGACCAGCGGGATCCCGCCGTCACCGGTGACCGCGAGCCCGGTCTGGACCTGTTTGAGGTCGGGCCGGCGGTCCTTGGGATGGCCGTATCTCGGGGTCGTGTAGTCCTCGTCGACCTCGGGGTAGGCGCCGTGCAGCGAGATCGACGTCATGTCCCAGTGGATACGGGAGACGTCGAGGCCGAACGCGGCGATCGCCGCGGCACCGACCGAACCGACCACGGCCTCACAGACCGGGGCGAGCGCGTCAAGCGCCCGACCGACCCGGTCGTCGTTCAACACGTCCGGCGCGATACCGAACATCTCCTCGACCGCCCACTGGCGTGCCCACCGCTCGACGTGCAGCAGCGGGGTCGGCGAGGTCAGCCGGTTCGCGACCAGCGCGGCGATCACGTCACCGTGGGTGGCCCGGTTGACCTTGTCACGCATCGGGGCGAGTCGATCGATCGTGCCCGCGACATCGAGACGGGCCAGGTAGTCACGCACGACGGGCAGCGCGCCGAGCGGCTTCTCGACGCTCGGCGGCCCGTAGTCCATCGCGACCGACACAGCCAGGAACAGTCCCAGGCCCGTCACTACCGATCGCGACCATCCCGACGTGATCCGAACAAGACATCAAGCAGCTGTCTCACCGCACGCACGTGCGGAAGACAGGACTAGCGGCGCTGGGTTGTGCGCGATTCGGGAGAATTCGGCCCTGTGAGCAGCGGACGGGCGGGTGGAGCGTCTTAGGGGTATGCGAACACAACCAATGACTACGCCGTGGCTTTCGGTGGCCGGGTCGACTGTCGCGGGCTGTCCGTCTCCTGACGGGTTCTGGGAGGCCTGACCGTGGACAAGCAGACCGGCGACGCGACTCTGGATTTCGTCCTGTGAGCTGGTCTTTTGCGCATCCATCCTGCCGACGCGGGTTCCGTCCCGCAGGTAAACGCGCAGGTCACCACCCAAATCGGGGTTCTGGAGCCCCACAGCGTCGGGGTTGCGCTGCGTCGACGAAAGTCCCAGGTCCAGGTGCGGCGCGCCCCGGGAAGGTCAGGTGGTTGTGCCCTTGCCTGAGATGTAGGTCTGCCAAGCGATGAGCGCGTCAGCTCGCCGGCCAAGCTGTGGACTTGGTCTCGAGGTACTGGTCGAAGCCCGCATGTCCTTTGTGCCTGCCGATGCCGCTGGCCTTGTAGCCGCCGAAGGGCATGTCCGGGCCGGACGCCAGGCCACCATTGACGTGGACGGTGCCCGTCCGGATACGTCGGGTCACCGCCAGCGCCCGTTCCAGCGATCCCGACATCACCGCGCCGGACAGGCCGTAGGAGCTGTCGTTGGCGATCCTGATCGCGTCCTCGTCGTCCTCGAACGGGATCACCGCCAGGACGGGCCCGAAGATTTCTTCCTGGGCGATGGTCATGGAGTTGTCGACGTCGACGAACAGCGTCGGTTTGACGAAGTACCCCTTGTCGAGCCCTTCGGGCCGCTCGGTGCCGCCGACGAGAAGTTTGGCTCCCTCATCGATGCCCTTGCGGATGTAGCCGAGCACCCGCTCACGCTGTTTTGTCGAGATGACCGGTCCGGTGACGGTATCCGCCTGCTGGGGATCACCGACCTTGACGCCCGCGTACATGGCCTCGAGCAGGGCTACGCCCTCGTCGTAGCGGGAGCGGGGGAGCAGCATCCGGGTCGGGATGGCACAGCCTTGGCTGGCGTGGACGCATGCGGCGATGCCCATCCTCGTGGCGGTCTGCAGGTCGGCGTCGTCGAGCACGATCGTCGCCGATTTGCCGCCCAGCTCCAGGAACAGTCGTTTGAGGGTGGCCGCACCCTTCTCCATGATCCGTTTTCCGACGGCGGTCGACCCGGTGAAGGAGATCAGGTCGACTTTGGGGGAGAGGGTCAGTTCCTCGCCGACGAGGTGGTCCGACGCCGTGACGACGTTGACGACTCCAGGCGGGAAGTCGGTGTGTTCGGCGATGAGGCGGCCGAGGCGGGTGGCGTGGAACGGGGTGTCCGGCGCAGGCTTGAGCACGACCGTGTTGCCGGTGGCCAGCGCCTGGCCGAGTGCGTGCAGTGCGATCTGGAGCGGGAAGTTCCAGGGCACGATGGCCCCGACGACGCCGGTCGGCTCGCGCCAGATCCTCCGCGATGTCAGCCTTCCGCTTCGCTCGTCGACCGTGTTACCGAGGTCGGTCTCCCAGGGGTAGGTGTCGATGAGCTTGGTCGGGTGGCGCAGCGCGTTCGCCAGCGGCGCGTCGAGCTGTTCGCCGTTGGTGATCGTCCGCGGGCAGCCGACCTCTGCGATCAGCTCCTCGCGGAACTGCTCGCGTTCCGACTCGAGCGCCTTCTGTAGCTGGGAGAGGCAGAGCTTGCGCAACGCGCGGTTCGTCGGCCAGTCGGTCTCGTCGAAGGCCCGGCGGGCGGCGTCGATGGCGCGGTGCATGTCGGTGGCGGAGGCATCGGTGACCTGGCCGAGCACCTCCTCGGTCGCCGGGTTGACGTTGTCGAACGTCTTGCCGGTCGCGGCCTCGACGAGCTTGCCGTCGATGAGCATCCTCGACTCGAACTGAGGTCTGTCAGCCACTGCTGTCTGCTCCTTCCGTCCGGCGGGTTCGCCCGCCGTGCCCGTCTAGGCAGGGGTGAGTACGACGACGGGGATCACTCGCTCGGTACGTCGCTGGTAGACGTTGTAGTTGGGCCAGATGTCGGCCATGATCCTCCATAGCCGTGGCTTTTCCTGCTCGGTTGCGGTGCGGGTGGTCACCGCGATGTGGTCGGCTCGGATCTGGATCTCGGCTCGAGGATTTGCGGTGAGGTTCAGGTACCAGGCTGGGTGCCGAGGTGAGCCGCCGGTGGAGGCGATGACGAGGTAGTCGTCGTCGTCGCGCCCGAAGATGAGCGGCGTGGTACGTGCCTCGCCGGTGCGCCGGCCGGTCGTGGTGAGCAGCAGTATCGGGACGGTGTTCCAGAGGTAGCCGACCTCGCCGTCGGTCTCCCGGTAACGGCGGACGTGTTCCGCGCCGAGCAGGGTCCGGTCAGGTAGTTGGAAGTCGCTCTCAGCCACGGGTCGCTCCTCTCAACCGAACAGCACGGGGATCGCTGTCGGGCCGCGGTGGTACATGCCGATGATGCGGGGAGGGTTGGCGTCGGGATCGAGCCGAAGGTTCGGCAGCCGGTCGAGCAGGGCGCCGATGCCCGTGTACATCTCGGCCCGGGCGACATGCATCCCCAGGCACACGTGGGGTCCCCCGCCGAACCCCAGCGACGGCTTCGGTGGGCGGGTCACGTCGAACTCGTCGGGCCGTTCCCAGCGGCGGGGATCCCGGCTGCCGGCACCCAGCGCGAGGTGCAACACCGCGCCCTTCGGAAGATGCGCGCCGTGGAATTCAACGTCCTTGGTCAGGAACCGGGAGAACATGGGATTGGTGGGCATCCACCGCAACGACTCGTCGATCGCGTTACGCAGCAGCTGCCGGTCCCGGCGTACCGCGTCGAGGATTTCCGGGCGCTGTAACAACGCGGTCAGTACAATCCCCATCTGTCGCCATGTCGTGCCCGATCCCGCCATGAGGAGCAACACCGCGAACGAATAGATCTCGGCATCCGACAGGCGGTGAGGGTTCCCGTCGTCGTCCTGCACCTCGGCGTCGACCAGGACGCTGATGAGATCGTCCTCGCGAGTCTCGCGGCGGGCGGCGATGATCGGCGCCAGCAGCGGTACGAGCCGCTCCGGGCTACTCAAAGCCTCCCGGATCGCGATCGCCTGCTCGACCGCCACCCCGAAGCTGCCCGTGATCGTCAGTACCGGTACCGCTGCGGAGAAATCGACGTTCAGGTCCGCAGAGCCGTCGCCGGCGAACCAGTCGATCAATGCGTGTACCGTCGTTTCGATCCACTTCTCGGTCCACCAGGCCATCCGCGGTGGCACGAACGACGACTGCACCAGCCTCCGGTAACGGCGGTGCTGGGCACCGGCCATGGAGAATATGCTGTTCAGTGGAGCGAGCCGTCCGCCCTCGAGATCGACCGCTACCGGCGACGAAGCAAAAACCTCCTGGTTCTTCAACGCCTCGTCACACGCCGCGAACGTGAACGCGGTGAAGTGCGGCCGGTCCTCGAACGGCAACCCTTGAAACAACACCGGGCCGCTGAAACCCGTCAACTCGTGCAACGTCCCGGGATGTACCGCTGCCAGCTCCCGAAGCTCGTGCCACCTCGGGTACGGGTCTTCCTCATAGCCCGCGACCGTGCCGAGGTTCGCTTCATTGCGGAGATCGAAAACCTCGCGCAAACGCGCCCGGTCAAGCAACACAATGCTATCTGGTCTGGTCATCTCGCTACATAACCTCCGTCGACCGGTAACAACACACCTGTGATATTCGCCGCCCGGTCCGACACCAGGTACACCGCCGCCTCGGCGCAGTCCTCCGCCCTGATCGGCTTGCCCAGCGGATGGATTGACCCGACCCGCTCGGCGTACTGCTCGAGGGCGTCGGGCGGAACCTCTGTTCCGCCTGCCGCCGTGAAATTGGTGGTGTACGGCATGCCGGAGGGGCAGATCGCGTTGACTCGGATGCCGAAGGGTGCGCATTCGATGGCGACGCCGCGGGTCAGCTGGTGCACGCCACCCTTCGTCGCTCCGTATATCGTGTCGCCCAGGCCGACCAGCCCGGCTACCGACCCGGTGTTGAGAATGACGCCGCCGTCGCCTTGCTTCTTGAACTGCGCCACCGCGTACTTGCAGCCGAGGAACACCCCACGGAGGTTGACCGACGTGATGCGCTCGAACTCCTCGATAGTGTGGTCCTCGATCGTCTTGCCGCGGCGGGGCGCTGGAATGCCGGCATTGTTGAACATGATGTCGAGCCGGCCGAACCGCTCGACGGCCGCGGCGACCGTCGCGGCGACGTCCTGTTCAGATGCCACGTCGCATTCCTGCGGGATGGCGACGCCGCCAGCAGCCTCGATCTGGCGCACGGTCTCCTTCGCCCACTGGAGCCGAATGTCAGTGCAGACGACGAGCGCACCCTCTTTGGCGAACCGCAGGGCCGAGGCGCGGCCGACGCCCGACCCGGCGCCAGTGATCACCGCGCTCTTCCTTTCGAGTAACACCGTCACATCCCATCGTTTGGCGCGAGCTGGATTGCGGCGGTCGGGCACCCTTCTGCCGCAACGCGAATCACATCAATCGGATCGGCGGCCGAGTCGATTACGATCGCCTTGGCTTCCTCGTCATGGCCGAACGTGCCGGCCGCGTAGACGAGGCAGATACCGCTACCCATACACCGCTCCCGATCTACGGTGACCGTCCAGGTGTCGCTCATCTCAATCCCCACTCGCCGGGGCGGTTCGACGCCATCGCCCGATATCCTTACGGCACCCAGCATCAACGAATCCTTCCGGTTGAGCTTAGCGCGATCTTTACGTATTCGGCCAATTCCTTGCCTTGCCCGGCCAATCCCAACTGCCTTTAGATGTGACTGCCGCGCCCGTTTACAGGATGGCCTTGCTGGCTTTGAGTTCGTCGATTTCGTCCCAGGTGAGGCCGAGTTCGAGGAGCACGGTCTCGGTGTGTTCGCCGTGCTCGGGGGTGCGGGCCGGCTGGCTGGGCTGCTGGTCGAACTGCACGGGTGCGGTCGCCAGCGAGAGGGAGTGGCCGTTGCCTATGTCGATATCGGCGAGGTAGCCGTTGGCTTGGACCTGGGGGTCCTGCGCCAGCTCGTGGGGCTGTTGGCTCGGTGCCCACTCACCCTCGAACTTTGCCGCCACTCGTCAAAGGTGTGCTGGGTGAAGACGCTGTCGAGCCACTCGGCGCATGCCTGGGCGTTGCGGCGGCGGGCGTCGATGTCGAGGAAGCGGGGGTCGGTCGCCATGGTCGGCGGTGCGATACGGAAGTATCAAGGGTTCCCCACGCGGCGAGCACGGCCCCCGACAACGGGACGAAAACGTGCGAGGCCACCTCGAGCACCCGCACCCCGGCGAGTGGCGCCGCGCTCACGCCGTGCTGGTCGGCTGGTGCGAGTGGGCGAACTGTCCACTGTGACCGCCTTCCAGTCCCGAGTGCCGCGGGAGACGATCGAGATGTCGTGGCCTGCAACTTCCCGCCGCAACGCGCCGGTCGTGCACTGCTCGCGCGGCCGGAGGGCGAACGGGTCGAACGAGAACACCCGCATGGCATTCAGGTGGGTGACTTTGTCGACCTGCGTGTCGGTCAGCCCGGCCACTGCCTCCGCCACCACCTCGGGGGAGCGCGGCCAGGTGCTGTCGGAGTTGGGGTAGTCGCATTCCCAGGTGATCATGTCCTCGTTCATCCGGTCAAGGTTGGCCAGGCCGAAGGCGTCGACGATGAAGCAGGTGACGACGTGGTCGAGGAAGACTTCGCTCGGTAGCCGGCCGCCGAGGTTGGGGCGGGTCCATGCCTTGTGCTGCTTGTAGGTGTAATCCACCCGATGCCGCCCCGACCCGATGTGCACGCACACGACCGTCTCGGTCTCCTGACACGCCGCCCAGAACGGGTCCCAGTGGTCGCTGTGCAGTGACGGCAGACCGAGAGCGTAGGGGTTCATCGAGAAGCTGACCGCGTGCGAGCCCTTGGCCGCGGTCCGGCGGATCTCGGCGGCCATCAGCTGGGGGTCCCAGATGGGCGGGATCGAGCAGGGGATGAACCGGTCGCGGTAGGAGCCGCACCAGGCGTCGAGGTGCCAGTCGTTGTAGGCCTTCAGGACGGCGAGGGCAAGGCCGGGGTCCTGGTCGACTCGGCTGGCGAAGAACTGGCCGCAGAAGCGGGCCATCGACGGGAAGTCCAGCGAGGCGAGCACGCCTGTTGGCGCTCATATCTTTGACTCGCTCATGCACGTCGTAGCAGCCCCGCCGCAGTTCCTCGAGCCGCGTCGGCTCCACGCCATGCTCCTCAGGCGGGCGGCCGGCCACCGCGTTCAGCCCCGAGCTGCGGGCCTCGCCTTCGCCGAACACCCACTTGTCGCTCAGCTCGTCCGAGACGAGCCGGGGGGCCCGGTCGGCGTACTTGGCCGGGATGAAGCCGTCGAACATGTCAGGTGGCTCGATCACATGGTCGTCCACGCTGATCAGGATTAAGTCGTCCTTGTTCACGCCGCCTCCGCTACCGCCGCCATAATGATCCCGACGTTCAGCTCAGACGGCTCGATGGTCCACATCGGTAGTCATCAGCTCCGGTGCGAGTGCCATCCTTGCCCGTCTGGGACCGTCAGCAGCGTCCTGTGGGCTCATCATCGACGGCCCGACCCTGGCCGTCTTTGCGCGTTCGGCCAAGTCGTTGACTATTTCGGCCCCACCGTCGCGGTCTAATTCCCCAGTAGCCAATCCGACGCACCCGGCTGGCGATGATTTGCCGTATCCCACCGGCGGTCATTGGTCCGGATGAAGGGCATGAAGCCGGTCGCTGGCGGTGGACGTCAAGGCCGTTGGAACAGGCCAGCCCATCCTGCCCGGCAACGCCCGGACCCGGAGGCACAGTGCTGGCGGTGGATGGCGTGAACGACCTTTCCAACCGGGCAGTCGAGAAGAAGGAGCAGTGCCGTATCGGACACCGCGGGATGCTCACCAGGAAGCTCGTCTCCATGCCGGATACGTAGTCGGCAGCGTCCCGAGCGCCGCATTGTTCGCGGTGCACCGCCCGGCGTAACCCACCGGCGAACGGGCTCATTCGGCGCAGACGCGCTGGCGGTAGGCGGTAGGCGTCTCCCCCGCGTACTGGCCGAACGCCCGCGTGAAGGCGCTCACGCTCTGGAAGCCGACGGCAATGGCGATAGCGGTGACGTTCTGGCTCTGGCCGTCCTGCGCGAGCAGGACCATGGCTTTCAGCAGGCGGCTCTCGAGGTGGTACCGGCGCCAGGACATGCCGGTCGCGGCGGCGAACGCCCGGCGCAGCGAGCGCTCCGACGCCCCGATAGCCGCGCACACCTTGGGCAGGGACACCTCGGCCAGGTGCTCGTTGGTGTAATCCATGGCCGCGGCCACGAGCGGGTCGCGGCTGGTTGGCAGGCACAGCGGGGTCTCGCGGTCGAGCCATTCGACGACGAGGTGGGCGAGGGCTTCGAAGAAGGTGTCGGCCATCGGGTCCTGCACCGTCCGGCTGATCGGCCACCGCTTGGCGTACAAGATCATCTCCCGGATCACCGGTGCGGCGGCGAGGATGCGGACCCGGTCGCCCGCCGGCAGGCCCATCGCAGGGTCGAAGAAGACCCCGACGGCCTTGACGTTGGTCATCGTGCTGGAGTGCACCATCCCGGCTGGGATCCAGACGGCCTGCTGGGGCGGGAGGAGATAACGCGCCGTCGCCGTCTCGACGTGGACGATGCCTTCGAACGCGTACTCCAGCTGGTGAACCTCGTGCGAATGCCAACCGCTGGCCACTTCGCGGCCGACCCCCAGGGCGTACGTGCCAGCTCGCACGACCGATGCGTCAACACCCTGGTGCCGCAGACTGGCCGCGATGGGCGAGGTCGGGGAAGAACCCGCTGGGACCGCCATGGGCGGATAGTAGTGCCGCGTCGCTCCCTAAGATGATTTTGCAAGAAAACATGGCCGGGCACGACATCCGCCGCGGCGATCAGGTTGAGCGGCGTCGCGCCGGCGGCTGGAGCAGGTAGAGGGCGCGAACCTTGGCGGCAAAGCCCTGGTCAGCGGGAGGGTCGCGACAGTCGTGGACCGTCGCCGTTCGAGATCGACTTCCTTGAGGATCTGGCCGATCGGCGCGACCGAGTGCCGTCCTGTCGAACGACCCACGCCGCCCCGGTCGATGGCTCGCCGGTGTCCAACGGCCTTGACGTCCACCGCCAGCGACCGGCTTCATGCCCTTCATCCGGACCAATGACCGCCGGTGGGATACGGCAAATCATCGCCAGCCGGGTGCGTCGGATTGGCTACTGGGGAATTAGACCGTGACGGTGGGGCCGAAATAGTCGACGACTTGGACGAACGCGCAAAGACGGCCAGGGTCGGGCCGTCGATGATGAGCCCACAGGACACCCGGCCGGCGGTGGCGGTGTGGTCGAGGGTGATCGCAAGGATCAGCCGGTGCAGCTGCAGGGTGAGCCCTCTGGGAAACGTGCCACCGCATACATTGATCAGCTGCTTGGCCTCGTGGGAGGGCCAGTGCCCGGATACGGCCCTGTCTGATCTCTCGTATCGATCCACCCGAAGCTGACCCGAAGAGGAAGGACGACAGCTGCGCTTCGTACTTGTCCATGGCGGATTCCACGGTGCATGGTGCTGGGAGCGGCTCACTCCAGAACTCCAGAACTCGAGAAGCGCGGTCACACCGCACTAGCTATCGATCTTCCCGGCCACGGTAAGCGAGTCGACGATGACGCCACTCTCGCCCGCTACCGCGACGCGGTCGTTGAAGTGATCGAACCCGGTGACGTGCTGGTCGGCCACTCGATGGGTGGCTTTATCGCCAGCCTGGCAGCTGATGCGACGGTCGACGTGGTCCGCCATGTCGTGTACCTCGCCGCTGGACTGCCCATCGAAGGACAGCCCATGCAGGCCTCGGGAGCCGGCAGCCTTCACGGAACCCATCTCTATCCCGCGTTTTTGGGAAGCCGAGCTAACACGCAGCCTCATCCTCTGCCGGCAGGATCACGCAAGCGGGCCTGAAACCGCAGTCCAAAAGACGATCGCCAGGCTCGGTGTCGACCCCTTTTGGATAGACACCTCTCACTCCCCATTTCTCAGCCAGCCCGCCCTCTGCGCTGAAATGATCATGGAAGCAACGAATCGACCACCGATCGGTCCGCTTCGCCCCAGGTGAGCTACTTGGGCGGCGCAGGCGGCCAGCTTCAGGAACACCCCACCCGAGGACGATGCGTGGATCGTGCCCTGGTCCCGTCGACGCACATGCTCATGGCCACCAGTACTAGGGCGAGGGACCGGCGTCGCAGGGCTGGCTACCAACAGTTTTGGCCATGACAGAGCCGGTGATTAAGTCTGGAGTCGACCCGGCGAACGCTGCGCTGCAGATCAATGCTTTTCCGACCCGCTTTGGCGGCATTGTGGATCTCCGCAGGCCTGACGCTGAACGCCGTGCGGGAGACGGTGCGGCTTTTCCTGGATCTGGCCGACGAGGCCGAACGCGTCTTTCAATGTGGTCCATGCCCGCTTGCTGACGATTAGCCTTGGCGGATGTTCCGCAACCCGTGCTTGCCGCGCAGCCGTGCGAGAAGGGCGTCCGCGATCGCGGCGCCCTCCTTCAGGGAGACGTTGCGGTACCGCGCGACAACGTCCTCGGGCACCACGCTCAGCATCACCAGATGTTTGAGGAAGATCTTGGCGGCCTCTCGTGCCGGGGCTAGGAAGGGAACGACGACGTCGTGCCGGGTCCAGCGAGCCCAAGGGGTCCTCGCGAATACGCACAACGACGGCGGCTGCGTCTGCGAGACGTCGAGACTTGGCGGCGTCCTGCATCTCCCGACCATCATGCCAATAGGAGCCGTCAAACTCTAGGATCAGAGAAAGTTCCGGTGCATAGATATCGACACGCTCGACGCGAGAGCCGATTTTGACCGTGTGCTGGTCGAGCGCGAGTGGAACGGGCTGGGGAGCTGGACCTGCTCGAGGGGGTCGGTGTCGGCCTGGCCGAACAGGTCGGTCATGGGCACCGCGACACCGTTCTTGGCGAGGACCGCGTGGATCTGGGCCTTGCACGCCGACCGGATCGCGACGAGCGCCGCACGATGGCGGACGGTCTCGCGGAGTTCCCGGACCGGCGGTGGAGCGGCCCACGTTTCGGGTAGGCGTCCCATGCGGAGCAGGCCCGTGAGATCCGTGGCGTCGCGGACGTCGTTCTTCACCCGCCGGTAGGTGAAGCCCTTCACGCCTAGCGGGTGTGCGAGGTGAACCTGGGCGCCGGTGGCGGCCAGCACGTCCGCCGCCCAGTACCAGCCGTAGGTTGCTTCCAGCACCACGTCGGGGTGCTCACCGGCACGGCTGATCTCACGGGTGAGGGTGGCGGGGTCGTTGCTGATCCGGACCGTTCCCGGTGGGTGCCCGTCCGGGGTCATCCGCACGATCACCGATCGCCGCCGATGGAGATCGATTCCCACAATCTGGCGACCCTCATACGATGGACTCACAGGGGCCTCCTTCGTCGGTAGAGGTGAGCAACCCCGAGGGACCTACCCCGACCCCGGGGCGTCACCAGGAGCGGAGGCCCCGCCCCTTCATCGCATCAACGGCCCGACCGTATCGGTGGAGCCAGTCCACGCGAAGATCCGCCGCGACGGCTACGCCGGCAATACGAACGCCACGAAGATCAGGTAGTTCGGCGGAATGCTGGCTGGCGCGTGGGGACGGTCGGCGGGTGTACGAGAAACAGGTCTAGATTCGGAGCATCCGAAAATGCGCGGTTAACCGGTTCCACGCGACCGGGTGAATGGGCCGGCTGCCCACCGCGGACAACGTCGGCAGATTGGCCACCGTCCAGCGGCGCGGACGCGGCGGCGGCGAGGCGGCCTGCGCATCTTCGGCGATGTGGCGCGGGGCTGGCGGCGAGCGCGACGGTCTCCGTCTACGTCACCTGACCGGAGAACGCCTTCCGGTGGCGGAGGGCACCCGGCGACATCGCGTCATGCGAAGCAGTAGGAGTCTGACGAGGCGTCGCCGCCTTCCAGCCGGATCTGGTGCACGCGTAGGCCGCGGAAGTCGGCGCCGCGTGGGAAGAAGCGGACGTCCGGGCTGACCCCGCCCGCGTCCGCGTCCGCATCGAGGCGTGCCATCCACGCGCCGACGCCGTCCGGGTAGAACTGGTCGTCCCACGCCGCGTACAGCGAGTTCGTCAGGTAGACCCGACGTCCGTCACGGCTGATCTCGACCATCTGCGGCCCGCCGGCGAGCGGCTCGTCCGGGGCGGCCGGGTGGGGGGTGCGGCGCACGATCCCGCCGAGGCGCACCGACCCGACCTCCCGTGGTGAGAACGGGTTCCGAACGTCGAACTGCTTGAGCTCCCCGGTTCCCCAGCAGGACACGTAAAGCCATCGGTCATCGACGGACAGGTCGATGTCGGTCACCAGGGCGGGGACCGCGCCGAACGGACGGATGACCGGTGGCAGGTCAGCCGGCTCCGCGGGTTCGGGCGGGATCGTGATGACCTTCCGCGCGGCCCACCGGTCACCGTCGCGGTACCACAGCCACACAGACGCGGAAAGATCCGTGACGTTTGTGACGACGCCGGCGAAGCCGTGGGAGGCACGCGGATCGTGGGCCGGGCGCACCTCCAACACCATCTGGTTGTCGTCACCCAAATCGACGGTCTGCCGGTGGCGACCGCTGTCGAGGTCCCAGAAGTGCAGAGCGTGGCCGTACTCCCGGCCGAGCAGGAGTTCGGCGTTGACCCCGTCCTCGATCATTGACGGCGTACCCCACTCGGAGGTGACCGCCACTCCCTGCGCGAGGTGCCACCACACGTCGTACGCCAGGTACTGCGGGCCGCGGTCGCGTTCCCAGGGCCCGACCACGTTGAACGTGTCATGATCGAGTAGCGCCACCCCGCCGGGTCCATCGGAGCCGTTTGCCCCGCCCAGCGCCGACAGGTAAAGACCATGCGGCCCGCAGTGGACGGTGTGCGGCCGGGAGTAACCGGCCTTGGTGGCGAGCTCGGCGGCCTCGATCGTGCGCACCACGCGCGGGCTGCGGGGATCCGGCCGGGTATCCAGTATGTGGATCCGGGAAGATCGCAGCCCCGGGACGACGAGATAACGTCGCTCGAGGTTGGCGGCGTGTCCGTGGTGCCCGTGGCAGAGCGCGCTGCTGCAGGCGTTCCAGCCGAAGTGGTGCAATTCGTCGTCGCGTCCCGATAGGTCGGTCCAACCGACGATCCGGCCATAGGAGGACGAGGTGGAATCAACGTCGACGACGGTCATCGCATCCGATACGGCTCCCTTCGGATCGAAAGCGGCGACATAGGCCAGCTGCTCCGGAGGGGCCGCCGCAGCGTCGCCGGGTGAGCGGTAGAAAGTCGGATCCGGGTTGCTCACAGCTACCCTCCTCGATCGGGACGACCAGGATCGATCGGGACGACCAGGGCGGTCCAGCTCGCAAGGCCGTCCAACCACGTCCGTCCGCGATTTGAGGTCAGCCTGTCCAGGTATCTTCATTGCCCCGGTTAAAAATACTGAAACCGGGGGCTGGCCTCGGATTCGGTGCGTAAGTCTCACCGATTGGCGGCGGAGCGGTTTGGTGTGGGAGACGAGCCGGGAAAACGGTAAGGCCAAGCCCTGTGCACAACGTGACCACCGTGGCCGTGGGGTCCGGAAGTCCGATTCATCCGCGCCTGCCGCATGCCAGTCGTTCACCGTCGCCGGGAGCCCTGAGTCACAGGTCACCGTCCGCGACCGATGGTTCCGATATCGCGTTCGTCCAGCGGCGAGCGCGTCGGCGGCTACGGTGATCTTCCGTCGCGGTCTGCCGTGATGCTCTGCGCGGTGAACTTCGAGCTCTTCGGCCGGCTGAACACCCTCGTCGAGGCCGGGGAGACGTACTTCGCTATCAGATGCGTGAGATCGCCCGGCTCATCGGGCTGTGACGACCGGGCGCGGTCCGGTCAGGCCCGGCCGGATGGGTCCGGGTCCAGTCGGCCTGCAGTCCCGGCCGTGGCGGTCTCAGTCGCAGTGCTCCCAGGCGCTTCCCCAGGACGAGCCAGTGTAACTGCCACCCCACTTCACGCACTTCCCCGGCGCGTATACGTACACCGGCTCCGCGTAGTACTGAAAACTGCCCGAATCAGACTGCCGCGCCGAACTACCTTCCACCTGCACCCACGCACCCATCGACCCGGCCACCCCCACACCCGACCCCGACTTCAACGTCACCACACAGTTCCGACTGCCGTTGTACAGCAGATAGATCATCGCCGTGTCACCCGCCAGAGAATGCCGGTCGATCTGCGAATACCCCGACCCACACACCTGCGTCGCCGAGTATGGATTCGGCTTCGGTGCGGGTGCGGGTGCGGGTGCGGGTGCGGACGTAGGTGCAGGTGAAGGTGTAGCTGTCGGAGCGGGAGCCGGCGCGGCCGGAGGCACGGGCGGAATCGCCGGCGCGGGCGTGTCGGCGGGCGCGAGCGACTCCGAACCGTCAGTCCCGGACCCCGAACCACCGGGACCCGAGCCGGGCACCTGCCTCGACGGTTCCCCGCCGGCCTCCGGGGCGACCGTGGCAGCCAGTGCCGCGGAGCTGCCTGCCACGCCGACTTGCCGGGACGCGGGCCCCGCCGCGTCCCGTTCCGGACGGGCCCCCTTCGGCCCTACCGAGATCTCGCCGTCCGCGTCACGGAAATTCCCACCCGCCGACCCCGAACCGTCCGACCCCGACGAGGTCCAGACGACCGTCGGAACCGCGATGATCAGAGCGACCATGCAGGTCGCCACCACAAGCAGAACATTACGGCGCCGGCTGGAACCCGATCCAGGGCCCACAGCGTCCCCGCCCACCGGATCGGACGCACCCGGCATCGGGCTCGCTGGCGGGACGACCGACGGCTGGGCGCGCTCGTCCTCGCCGAGCGCATACCCCTCGGATGGATGCAGGTAGCCGCCGCGCCCCGTCTCGTCGCCTGTCCCCAGCGGCGAGGACGGGTCCGGACGCGGATCTTCCGCCGCAGCCAGGGACAGCCCACCCGGAGGATCATCGGCCGGATGGGACACCGCCGGCTCGCCACCGGATTCGTTCCCGCGGACCAGTCCGGTCCGGTCCGCCCGGCTCCGATATCAGTGCCTGCATCGTCGGCTCTCCTCGGAAAGAAGGGGCAGAACGTCCAGAATCTTGTCAGGATCGGATCAAGATCGGTCGATGTGGGGGTCACCGGTCGGCTATGACCGCGGCGAGGTTGGCGCCGGTGAGCTGCCGCAGTGCCCCGATGTCCGGCCACGTGCCGAGCGCACAGACGGCGGGCCTGCGCCGTGCACGTGGCCTCGAAGAAACGGCGCGCCTTCGGGGCGTTGCCGAAGTGCGCGGTCCGTGGGACGTGGCGAAGAACGTCCGGCAGTCCAGAGTGTCGCCCGGCGCATCGATGATCATGTCCCATCCGCCCGAGATCACCGCGTCGCATGGCCGGGGATGGGCACCACGGGGCGGGTGGCCACCGGGGCAGCGGTGCCGGACTGTTCTCATCCGTCGGACGTAACAGGAGCCAGATCAGCGCCGATGATGATTGTTCCCCGGTTCGGGCCCTGCTCGATCCTCCACTCGCGTGGCTCGGGGAACGGACGCACCGGCTCGAACCTGTCAGGATCGCCGTCGTAGCCCCTGCCTGGCACCGTGCTTGCGCGGTGGTAGCGACGCACCCGGGATTACGGCTGCCGGCGGAGGGGCTACCGAAAGAGCACCGCCCTCACGTCACGCCAGGAACGCGCACAGACGGCTGGCATTCGCTGGTCGGGCAACGCGGCCATGGCGACAACGCCGGCGCCGCGCCCTCCCAGCAGGCGCCGCCGGGCGTGGTTCACGGACGAGGCCCGCGCGCCCGCGGCATGACGGGCACCGCTCAGAGCCCGGTCGAAACCCTCGGTGCGGAGCCTTCCCGTCCCAGCGTCGTGGATCTTACGGTGCCGTCTCGCGCGCCGTCCTCGGTGGGTGCCTTCCCGGTCACCCGCCGGAAGCGCTGACGGTATTCCCCGGGCGTGATTCCGAAACGCTTGCGGAAAGCGATGTGGAAGCCGACCGCACTTTTGTACCCGACCTTCTGGGGTATCGCGCCGAGCGGGATGTCGCTTTCCGCGAGAAGGCGCGCGGACTCACGCATCCGGCGGAGGACGAGATGGCTGGACGGGCTCTCGCCGACGATCTCGCGGAAACTGGCCGCGAAGGCCGATCGAGACATGCCGACCTCCCGGGCCAGGGACTCGATCGTCCAGGGCTCGACGAATCGCGTGTACATGACCAGCAGAGCTTTGCTGATGGCCGGGTCCTTCAGCGCGGTGAGCACCTCCGGACGATCCATCATGCCGCGCAGCAGTGGGTGGAGACTGAGAATGAAGAAGACCTCGAAGATCCGCAGGGTGATCAGGCGCGCACCGGGCCCGCCGTCCCGGTCCGTGACGAGTTGGTGGATGATGTCCCGCAGCAGTAGTTCCGCCTCCACGGCCTCCCGCTCGAGCGTGAGGATCCACGGCAACGCGTGGTACAGGGAGGACACGGTGTTGGCGTCGTAGTAGAGGCCCGCGCAGAGTATCCGTGTCTGCTCGCCCTCTCCACCGAGAGCCAGCTGGCTCGAGGTCCCCGGCGAGCGGTCGGCGAGCAGGGTCCGCAGCGGCACGCCTCGCCGATCAGGGCGGTCTGAGACCCGGTGCGACCGCCCGGTGGGGAATACCGCCAGGTCCCCCTCTCGCAGTAGGACCGGCCGGGCCCCCTCGGTGCCGATCCAGCACGAGCCCTCGATGACGTAGTGGAGTACGACGCAGTCCGATTCAGAATCACCCTCGATCGACCAGGGAGAATTCAGTAGCCAATGGCTCTGGAACACTCCGGTCAGACGAATCGGACGTAGAAGCTCACCCAGCAGATCGTTTTCCTGGTCCGCTACCTGCACGGGCATGTCCCCGCTCCCTCGGTACTGGCGGCTCGCTCCATTGGACGGTACCTGCGGAACACCGGGCGTTCGACCGGGTCATCCGCGGTACATCAGTATCCGAGCCTAACCTGTACACAACCGCCAGATTCAGGTCCGCACCTGGTCGCGAAGACGACAATATCATCCTGATCGGGAACCGCGTGGTCTTCGGGGCCGGGGCCCAGGTCAAGCCATGTGACCCCGGGCCCTCGATCGGGTAGGGCGGTGCCGCCGAGGTGACGAGTCTCACGGACAATGAGGGATTTCCGCCCGGCTCGATCGACATAGCGCCAATGTCACCCGCGCCCGGCCGCGGCCAGTTCGGTGGTGTCCAGGACTGCCGGGTCATCCAGGACACGCCCTTTTTCGTTCGGCGGCCCCCGGGTGGCGCAGGCCCGTTCCGGGGCCCGGACGGGTCCCGGGGGGAACTCCCGTTCCCGCAGGCGATGCGGCCACATCGAGCCGACCTCCGACCCACGCGCCCGCCCAACCAGTCCAACCGTCCAACCAGCCGCGATTGTCCGCCGCCGCAGGACGGGCCATATTCGGTGACAGTAGAGGCCGGATGTGGTATCAGGGTGCGCAGAGTATCGGACACCCGGGGATGCGCGGGCATCGAGCCGTCCCGGATGCATGGACGTTTGTTAAGTAGCCCTGGTCGATACTTTATTGCCTCCCCGGTTCGGGTGGAGAACCGTTGTCGTGGGCCGGTTCTCGACGGGTACAGGGGGAGGAGCCAGGTCGTGGTTGCAGCCGGGCGCACTTCGGGCAGCGCGTCGGTTCGCGCCGCGAAAGTTCTCGTCGCGGGCGCGGGGATAGGTGGGCTCGCGGCAGCACTGAGCCTGCAGGACGCCGGTTTCGACCGTGTCGTCGTTTTGGAAGCCTCACCTGAACTACGCCCGCTGGGTGCCGGGGTGAACCTGCTGCCCAACGCGGTACGTGAATTGGCCGCGCTCGGCCTTTATCACGATGTCGCGAGGCGGGCGGTGCGGACTGCGGAGATTCGATACCACAACCAGCACGGTGACCTGATCATGGCGGAGCCGCGTGGTCGGGCCGACGGCTACGACTGGCCGCAACTGTCGATCCGACGAGGTGAGCTCCAGCAGGTGCTTCTCGACGCGGTCCGCACCCGGCTCGGTGAATGCGCACTCGTCAGTGACTGCCGCGTGACCGGGGTGTCCAGCCGGTCCGGGGTGCACGTCGACGTCCTGCGCGGCGGTCAGCCCACCAGGCTTACCGCCGATCTGCTGGTCGGCGCGGACGGAATCCACTCCGCCGTTCGGCGGTCGCTCCTCGGCAACGACGGCGAACCGGTCTGGAACGGACAGGTCGTCTGGCGCGGCATGGCCTGGGCTCCGCCGGTGAGCCCGGCAAACAGCATGGTCATCATGGGTGATGGAGTCCGCAAGGCGGTGGTGTACGCGGTGACCCCGCCCCGCGGTGACGGGCATGTGCTGCTCAACTGGGCGGTCTCCCGTCGCTTCGACACCGCCGAGGTCGACCGCTCGGACTGGAACCGGCCGGTGCCGGCCGGGAAGTTCGCCCACGAGTTCGTGGGATGGCGTACCGGCGGGCACCTTCTGACCGACCTGTTCCAGGCCGCGAGCAGATGTTTCGAGTACCCGATGATCGATCGCGACCCGCTGCCCACCTGGAGCCGCGGGCAGGCCACACTGCTTGGCGACGCCGCGCACGCGATGCATCCCATGGGCTCCAACGCGACGACCCAGGCTGTGATCGACGCACGTGCCCTCGCCTACTTCATGGCACTGGAGCCGGATGTCGAACGTGCCCTGACAGCCTACGAACGACATCGGCGCCCGGTGGCCACGCAGGTCCAGATCGCCAATCGGGCGATGGGTCCGGAGGCGGTTATCGACCTGGTCGCCCGCCACGCACCAGAGGGATTCGCCACCGTCGACGACGTGCTGCCCACCGCCGAACTGCGCGCGATATGCGATCGATACGCCGAACTGGCCGCCTTCGACCGCGGCAGCGTCAACACCAGGTCTCCCTACGACACCCGACGGGCCCGTCTCGTGGGCGCAAACGGGTGATCTCCAGGCGGCGGGACAGCCTCCCGGGCCCCGCCGCGCCCCGACGATTCCCTGTCTGCC
Source organism: Parafrankia sp. EAN1pec (assembly GCF_000018005.1). Lineage (GTDB taxonomy): Bacteria > Actinomycetota > Actinomycetes > Frankiales > Frankiaceae > Parafrankia > Parafrankia soli. The sequence continues at coordinate 6,481,524 of NC_009921.1, read as the reverse complement.
ACGCGGATCACCGCAGAACTGGTCATCGCAGCGAGAGAGGCAACATGACCCGTACCGGAAGCCAGTATCTTGATTCCCTGCGCGACGGCCGTCAGGTGTGGCTTGACGGCGAACTCGTCAGGGACGTCACGAACCACCCGGCCTTCCAGAACACGGCGCGCTCGATCGCCGAACTCTACGATCTGACCCACGATCCGGGACTCGTCGACGTCCTGACCGTGCGCGGCGACGACGGAAGCACCAGAGAACACCGGGCGTACCGGATTCCGGAGAACTACGAGGACCTGGTCGCCGGCGCAAGGCGTACAAGGTCTGGGCCGAAGCGAGCTTCGGATACCTCGGGCGCTCGCCCGACTACATGGCCGGCGGCATCGCCGGGTTCCTGGCTGTCCCCGAGGTGTTCGCGGGCGAGTCCTTCGACGGCCGGCAGAACCTCGGTGCCTACCACCGCCGGATGGCCGGCGGCGACCTGTACCAGGCGTTCACCATCACGAACCCGCAGATCGACCGGACGAGGTCCGCCTCCGAGCAGGAGGAGGACGACCTCTACGTCCGGGCGGTGAAGGAGCTCGACGGCGGGATCGTGGTCCGTGGCGCCAAGATGACAGGCACCGCGGCGGTCTTCGGAAACGAGATCATCGTCGGCACCATCGAGCCGTTGCCCCCACAGGACGTGGACTACGCGCTGTCGTTCTCCGTGCCGATCGACACGCCGGGGCTGAAGCTCGTCTCTCGTGCCTCGTACGAGGCTTCGGCGCGAAGCGTGTTCGACAATCCGCTGTCCTCCCGGTTCGACGAGAACGACGCGTTACTGGTGTGCGACGACGTCTTCGTCCCCTGGGACCGCGTGCTGGTGTACCGGGACACCCGTGCCGCGCTGCTGCAGTGGTGGGGCACGGCGGCCTACGCGAACTTCGTGCATCAGGCGGCGACACGGTTCTGGACGAAGCTCGAGTTCCTGTCCGGGCTCGCCATCCTCATCGCGAAGGCGAACAACACCTATGAGCTGCCGCCGGTGCAGAACCAGATCGGGAAGATCCTCGGCTGGCTGACCGTCGCGAGGTCGATGGTCCTCGCCGCCGAGGCGCCTGGGAACCCGTACCGGGGGGCAGCGGGGTACGGATCAACAACGAGATCGCATCCGCACACCGGGCCATGGCCGGCGAGATCTACCCGAAGATCGTCCAGGAGATCAAGCTCCTTGCCGGTGGCGGGCTCATCCAGCTCCCCGCGTCCGGCCTCGACCTACGCCACCCCGAGATGGGCGGCCTGATCGCGAAGTACGTGCGTTCGCCGGGGCATCCCGCCGAACGGCGGATCAAGCTCCTGAAGCTCGCGTGGGATGCGCTCGGCTCGGAGTTCGCCGGCCGGCACGAGCAGTACGAACGCTTTTACCACGGCGCGCCGCACGTCTATTTTCCGATGATTCTGCGCGACAGCCGTCCGGAACTTCTTGAGCAGCTCGTCGAGAGGTGCATGCAGGGCTATGACCTTCCCGCCGAGCCGGCGCTGACGAGCTAGCCGAAACAGGTGATACCTTTTGAAAAAATCTGCCCGTAGCGCCCTGACGCTGCTCGCCGGCACCCAGTTCCTCCTTATTCTGGACACGGCGATCATAAATGTCGCGGCGCCGTCGATCGGGGACGAGTTCGACGTCTCGGCGGCGACTCTGTCCTGGGTGGCCAACGCCTATCTGGTGACGTTCGGCGGGCTGTTGCTGCTCAGTGGTCGTCTGGCGGACCTGTTCGGGCGCAGGCGGCTGTTCCTCACAGGTCTGGCCGTCCTGGTCGCCGCGTCGCTGACCGGCGCGGTGGCGCAGACGGCCTCGTGGCTGATCGCCGCCCGTGCGGTGCAGGGTGCCGGTGCGGCTCTGGCGGCGGCCGCGGCGTTCGCCCTGCTGCTCAGCCTGTTCCCAGACGGCCCCGACCGTCATCGGGCGCTGGGCGTGTTCGCGGCGATGGCCGGCGCGGGCGGCGCCGCGGGAACCGTGCTCGGCGGCGTGCTCACGAGCTGGTTGACCTGGCGGTCCACGTTCGGGTTGAACGTGGTCGCCGGCCTCGTGCTCGTCGGGTCGGCCCTTCGGGCGCTGGCGCCGGACACGCGTCCGTCGGCACGCCTCGGCTTCGACCTCGGTGGCGCGCTGTCCGTCACCTCGGGGCTCGCGCTGCTCGCCTACAGCCTGGTGAACACGGGGGTGGCCGGCTGGATCTCGCCGCGGACCCTCGTACCCGGCGCGACGGCGGTGGTTCTCCTGGCGGTCTTCGTCTGGCTGGAGGGCAGGGTGCGCGTTCCCCTGGTTCCGGCCGCGGTCGTGCGCAGGCCGGTCCTACGCCGGGCGAACCTCCTCTCTGCGCTCGGGCAGGTCGTGCTCTTTCCGATGTTCTTCCTCGTCAGTGTGTATCTGCAGGATGTTCTCGGTTACTCACCGGTCGCGGGCGGCAGCGCGCTGCTCCCGTTGTGCGTCGTGGTCATTCTGGTGGCTTCCAACGCGGACCGGCTGATCGGCGGCCTCGGGCTCCGGCCGGCGATGACCGCGGGCTATGTGCTCGTGGCCGTCGGCATGGCGTGGCTGTCGCTGCTGTCTCCCGATGGCTCGTTCACCGGGGACATCCTCCTGCCCAGCCTGATCCTCGGGGTCGGCCTTCCGCTGGTTGCCATCACCACGAACGTCGCGGCGACCGCGGACGCCGGGCCGGAGGAGATCGGCCTCGCCTCCGGGCTGATCAACACCAGCCAGCAGTTCGGCTCGGTCATCGGTCTGGCCGTGCTGAGCGGTATCGCCAGCGCGCGCGTCTCCGCCGAGGGCGGTCCGGACGATCCCGCGGCGCTCACCAGTGGATTCGCCGTCGCGTTCATCGTCGCCTCCGCCATCGCGCTGCTGTCCGCCCTCTACGCGGCGGTGCCACGGACGGCGAGACCACAGCAGGAGCCGACCTGGGAAAGGCCACCGGTGTCGATGGCCGCACCAGGCGACAGGGAGAGCTGAGCCCCCTGGGGGCGCATCACGACACAGCGACCGGTGCGTCCGCGGCCGCCGCCGGCCCACGACAGCACAGCGACGAAAGGGCGAGAAACCATGTCAGAGAACCGCACATATCTGGTGATCGGAGCGCGTGGCTTCCAGGGAGACGCCGTGGCCCGAGCCCTGCTCGCCGAGGGCCTCGATGTCCGCGGGTTCGCCCGGGGCTCTGGTGCACCGGTCCCCGGCGCACCAGAGCTTCCGACCGTTCTGGGCGACCTCGCCGAGCTCGACGACGTCCGCAAGGCCTTTGTCGGCGTCACGCACGCATCCGTGGTGCTGCCGCTGGTCTACGACGTGGACCTGGTCCAGACCTATGCGCGCAATGTGGCCGCCGCCGCGCGTGAGGCGGGCGTGACCCGACTGGTCTACAACACCAACACCCCATTGCCGGGGCAGGTCACCCCATACGCGGCCTATGAGACCCGCCGCGCCGCCGAGGCCGTGCTGGCGGACGGTGATCTGCCGACGGTCGTGCTGCGCCCGCCGGTGTACCTGGACAACCTGTTCAGCCCGTGGAACGGGCCCGCGCTGATCAACGACGGGGTGCTGGCCTATCCGCTGCCCGAGGGGTGCAGGGTCTCCTGGCTCTCGCACGCGGACCTGGCCACGGCCACCCTCGCGGCCCTGCACGGTGAGGGGCTCGAGGGAACGGTGCTGTCGTTGGGCGGCCCCGACACGGTGACGGGAGGAGAGCTGGCACAGGTGTTCGCCGCCGCGCTCGGCAGGGACGTCGCCTACGTTCCGCTGGAGGTGAACGACTTCGAGACGGGGCTGCGGACGGTGCTCGCCACGCCTGCCGCGGCAGGCGTGGCGGGAATCTACCGGTGGGCCTGCACCGGCGGTGACGCCGAGCTCTTCGTCGCCGACCACGACGAGGTCGAGCGTGTCCTGGGCGTCCGCCTCACCCCGATCAACGAGTGGGTCGCTGCCCAGCCCTGGAAAATATGGGCGGCCGCCCGCTCGAACGGCGCCGGGACGCCGGATCCGGTCAGAGCCGACCATGGCAGTTGAGCGTCCCGGGGAGAGGCGGGAGGGCTCGGTCACCGTCGAAGGACGGGAGAGCGCGGTTGCCGTCATCGGCATGGGCTGTGAGCTGCCGTCCGCCCGTGGTCCGCGGGAGCTGTGGCGTCTGCTGGCCGAGGCGCGCGACGCGGTCGGGCCGGCCCGGGCCGGGACCGGTCTGCGGCGGGCCGGGCACATCGACGGCGCCGGCTGTTCCGACCTGACCCGCTTCGGTATCGATCCCGACGAGGCGGCCCGGATGGATCCCCAGCAGCACGTGCTGCTGCGGGTCGTGCACGACGCCATCGCGGACGCCGGCCTCGACCCGGCCGGCATCGCCGGGAGCCCCACAGCCGTCTGTGTCGGGCAGTCCGCCTCGGACTTCTGGGATCTCCGGTCCCGGTCCGCCGGGCTCGACCTGGGTGACTTCGTGGGCTCCCACCAGCGCGGCCTTCTCTCCGGGCGGGTGAGTCACACGTTCGATCTCCGAGGGCCCTCCGTCACTGTGGACGCGGCGCAGGCGTCCTCCCTGGTGGCGGTCCACCTGGCCTGCCGCAGCCTGCGCGCGGGGGACGCGGAGCTGGCCCTTGCCGGCGGCGTCAGCCTGCTGTCGGGCCGGCAGGCCGGTGTCATGCTCGGTCGCGGCGGGGTGCTCTCCCCCGACGGGCGGTGCAAGTTCGGCGACGTGTCCGCCGACGGCTTCGTGCGGGCCGAGGGGGCCGGCGTGGTGCTGCTCAAGCCGCTGGCCCGCGCGCTGTTGGACGGCGACCGTGTGCGCGCCGTCATCGCCGGCAGCGCAGTCACCAATGACGGCCGGGACAAGGAGACGCTGCTGCACCCCTCGGAGAAGGGCCAGGCCGAAGCGATGCGTCGTGCCTACCTGGACGCCGGGATCGCGCCCGCCGAGGTCGACTATGTCGAGGCGCACGGCACCGGCACCCGGATCGACGTGGCGGAGCTGCGCGCGCTCACCGCCGTGCTGGGGCAGGGGCGCCCGGCCGGCCGACCCTGCCTGGTCGGCTCGCTCAAGTCCAACATTGGCCACGCCGAGGCCGCGGGCGGCGTCGCCGGGCTCATCAAGACCGTGCTGTGCCTGGAGCACGGCGCCGTTCCCGCCAGCCTCCACTTCACCACCCCCCACCCGGCGGTCGACTGGGACCGTGTTCCCCTCGCCGTGCCGACCGTCCTGACCAGGCTGCCGGACCGGGGAACGCCCGTCGTCGCGGCGGTCAACGGCCAGGGTGTTTCCTCGACCAACGTTCACGTGGTACTCACGACGACCCCGGAAAAAAGGGCGCCCGGCGGGCGACCGTAATCCGGGCGTCGGCAGGTGCGGGCCTTTCCATGCCACTTTCCTGGCTCGCCTCGCTGCTGTTCCCCAGAACATCCTGGAGGCAACGATGTTTTTCCGTGGCTCCTTACTTCATGGAAACGACATACAGATCGAGCATGTACGCGCCATTGATCCGCTCGGTGCCGACGAGGTGTGTGGCCGGCTTCCTGAGATGAACCGGCGTGCCGACGTCACGAGCCTGGTCGGATCGCTGCGCGACCTCCTGCCGGACGCACGCGGACTGGCGGACCTCGACATGGACGACTGCCTGGCGGCCATGCCGGACGTCGGCCTCTTCCTCGGATCGATCAAGCGGCACGGCCACGAACCGGTCGGGCTGGTCCCCGAGGTGGGCCCGCTCCTGGTCGAACTCGGCAACAGGACCGATCTCGTCCCCAGGGACATCGTGCATCACTACTGCACCTGGAACCCGCTCGGCGAGCGGCAGCGCATGGCCCTCCGGCGGTGCCTACGTGCTCGACCAGATCTGGCGGCGGCTCGGCGTCGAGAAGATCCTGACCGGGCTCGCCTCCGCGAGCCGGCGAGCATCGTCGGTATCGTGCGGGCCTTGGACAAGGGCGACCTGTGTGGCGCCGCGGTAGGCGGCGCGGCCAGCGTGCGGGTCGGCGACGAATGTGATGATCGGCGCTATGGCGTCGTCTGGCCGTTGCCCGGCGACGGCCCCCAGAAGGACGGAGGCGATCTTCATTGCTCGTCCGACGTCGCCGGCGAGGCTGGTCCTGACCAGCCGCCTGGGTCCCCACGTGATGTAGGCGAGCGCCGGGTTGTCACTGGTCACGAGAATGCCGAGCAGCTCGTTGGCCCGCCGCTGCTGGGCATTGGATCGGGCGAAGCTGAAGCGCTGCGCGGATTCGAGATCATCGAAATCGATCGCCCCGGCTTTCGCGCCCGGCACCGACGTGTTCACGACCGTCGGACGATCACTTTCCGCGAGCAGTGACGCCAGCCCGGTGAGCAGGATGTACTTGGAGACGAAGAAGAGCACCCACGATGCTTCGTGCCCCTCCGCGGTTTCGTGGCGCTTCTGGCGGATGAACGACGCGGCCAGCACGAGTACGTCGATGCGCTCGTGGGACGCCCATATCTGCTCGACCACCCGTTCACTCTCGGCGACGAGCGAAAGATCAGCCGCGAGGAACGACGCGCGACCGGTCGCGGCCACACCGTCAGCAGCCAACGAGGAGAGCAGCGCCTCGAACTTGGCTCGGTTGCGGCCCACCACGACGACCCGGTTGCCCTCCCGCAGGTAGTGACGCGCGAGTGCCGCCCCCATCCCGTCGGTTCCTCCAGTGATCACGACCGTTTTCATTGCCACTCCCACCACTTCGGAACGCGCGTTCCGTTTTGGGGAAGATAGCACATCGGAACATGCGTTCCGATCGGCGGGGCGGGCCGCTAGGCTTGTCGTCGTGGAGCGCACGCAGGGCCCGCGGCGCGACGTGGTCGCCAACCGGGCCCGTATCGTCGAGGCGGCCACGACGATGTTGCGGGAGTGCGGCCTGAACGTCGACATGCGCGCCATCGCCAAGGAAGCGGGAGTGGGTGTCGGCACGCTCTACCGGCACTTCCCGACACGCCAGGACCTGGTGCACGAGGTCACCGGTACCGATCTGGCCGGCCTCGCGACGTCCGGCCTCCCGCCGGATCAGCCCGCGATCGACGCCCTCCGGGCGTTCTTCACCACGGCGCTGATGCCTCTGGTCCGCAACCGGGCGGCGGTCGACCTGCTCGCGAACGCCGAACCCTCAGGCGCCGACCTGCAGCGGTGCCTCGCCCACCTGACCGGCGTCGGACACGACGCCGTCGAACGCTCCCGAACCGACCACACCCTCGCCGACGACATCACGGCCACCGACATCGCCTACCAGTTCCTCGGCCTCGTGCGGATACTCCAACTCCTCCCACATCCGGACACCGCGAACATCGAGCACTATGTCGAACTCGCCCTCCGAGCGCTGCGGCGATGTTCTTGAGCCCCTCCACCCACCAGCTGCCCGCTCGCTGGCGCCGGCCTACCGCTGCCCACCACCGCGGCCGCGCTCACCGGACGACCCCTCAACGCCGTGGACGAAGGCAGCGCGGGCGGACCGCAGCAAATCCTCCGAGTCACGCTGGTGGGCCACGGTGAGGCCGGCCGAGATACCCCGTCGCGCCGCATGGGCCGACGCGGGTGGCAGGCCATCTATGTCGAGGTGGGCGCGGTACACCGCGCCGGCCACCGCGCGGAGAACGGCGACACTGACCGCGCTGCCGAGCTGGCGCAGCGCCATGATGAGCGCCGAGCCGGCGCCGCCGCACAGACGCACCTCGGCCGGGGGCTCCGGGCGATCCTCACACACGTACTGATCTTCCACTGGAACCGGCTCGGCCTGTCCGCCACCAGCCAGGCCGTCCTCGCCCACGCGGCTGCCGCAGCCCTTCTGCCACGGGACTGACGGACCATGAATGCGTGGAAGCAGTACGTGCACCCAACCAGCACTAATGCGAACCTGAACCTGCAGGTCAACGGTCCGACTGTGTCCATCGAAGGTGCCCACGCGAAGATCCGCCGGGCGGGCTACGCCGGCAACGCGAACGCCAGGAAGATCGGATAGCGGTTGATCGGCGCGATGACGGCATGGAACCGCATACGACCCTGGTGGTATCGGCACTGATACCATCGGGTCGTGGCGATGACACTGCGCTTGACCGACGATGAGACGGAAGCACTGCGCCTGCGCTCGGAGCTGGAACGACGGTCGATGCAGGAGATCGCCCGGCAGGCGATCCGGGAGTACATCGAGGCTCACAGCCGGGCGGAGCTGCTGGATCAAGTGTTGGACGAGGAGCTTCCGCGGTACGCCGAGGCGCTCCGTCGGCTCGGCGAATGATCTATCTGACGCTTCGTGAACTGCTGTACGTCGCCGAGCGGGCCATCGGCTCTGAACCGGTGGTCAGGGACCATGGCCTGCTCGAATCCGCTCTCGCTCGTCCGCGGGCGACGGTGTTCGGGCGTGACGCCTACCCTGCTCTCGATGGGAAGGCTGCCGCGCTCCTGCATTCGCTCGCCCGTAACCATGCCCTCGTCGACGGGAACAAGCGACTTGCCCTTGCTGGCCTGATCGCCTTCTACGGCCTCAACGGCCGCCGTCTGACGCTGACCAACGACGACGCCTACGACCTCGTCATGAGCATCGCGTCCGGTGCCTGCGACTCCGTCGAGGACATCACCAAGATCCTCGAAAGGGCGACCCGGGCCCGTCAATCGTGATCACGGTGCGTGCCGCCGCATCAGGCTCCGTTCCTGCCCGCGGCAACGGGGGACCGCGCCCAGGCCGCGACCGGCGCTGGCCATGGCTGCGGATGGACGCCGTGCCAGCCCCGGCGGCGTTCCTCGGTCCCGTCCGGCGTGGCGATTGCCAGCCGTGACCGTGGCGGGAGCCTCCGGTCTGGTGGGATGGGAAGGTGACCAGGAGCGATGACCTGACGGTACTGGTGGGCGCGCTGCGTCGGGATCGGCGTCGTGACCCGCGCGCGGGTCGGCGTGAGTACTCCCAGGCCGCGCTGGAGCTGGCCGATCGTTGTGAGCGGCTGCTGGCGGCGGGGAGCGCGAGTGCCGTGGCACCGGTGCTGCGCAAGGCGGTGGACCGGATGACCGGCGCGTTGATGTACATGGACGACTCGTCGGGGATCGTCGGCACGGACCTGCGCCACATGATGACCTTGTATGCCCATGCCTGCGCGGACGCCCCGCCGGATCCGACGGGGCTCGCGAGATGGTTGGCGGCGCTGTCGTTCGACGGGCCGGGCTGGCCGGAGATCCGGCTGGTCGAGTTCGTGCCCGCCCTGGGCTCCCAGGGCCTGGCCGCGCTGAATGCAGAAGTCGAACGGCGTGCCGCCACCGCTGAACCGGGGTCCTGGGGCCAGCTTGTCGCGGCCCGTGACCTGCGGGAACAGCTTGCCCAGGTCTCCGGCGACGTTGATCGACATGTCGCTGTCCTTGCCGAGAACCTCAACAGCGCCAGCCAGTACCAGCGGATCGTCGTGGCCCTGCGGGACGCTGGCCGTCCCGCCGAGGCGATCGACTGGGCCCACCGCGGTCTGGCCGACCATGACGGTGGGCCGCAGGCGGATCGTCTCCGTGACCTGCTGGTCGACCTGGAGATCGACGCCGGTGACCTGGCTGCCGCTGTTGTCATACGTAGGGACGACTTCGAACGTCGGCCCACGGCGAACGCCTACCGGGCGTTGCTCGACACCGGCCGGCGATGTGCGGCGGACACCGGACTCGCCGCGTGGGCGACGGCTGTTCTGCGCGCCCGGGTGGCCCGGCAATCGGCCTACGCCGACGACCTGGTCGCCGTCCTGCTCGCCGAAGGCGAGACCGACCAGGCGTGGGAGGCCGGTCTCCACCACGCCGAGGTGCTCTCCGATCGAAGGCTTGTCGAGCTCCTGGAGCTCCGGCGGACGAGCCATCCGGGCGATGTGCTGGCGCCCTACCGTGAGCTGATCGAAACCCGCGTCCTCGCCGCGGCGGACAAACGCCGCTACCGGACCGCGATCAGCCTGCTCCGTGACCTCCGCGAGACCCACCTCGCCATCGGCGACGCCGCCGGGTTCAGCGCCTACATCGACCATCTGCGTGCCGAACACAGGCGCCGGCCCACCTTCATCGCCCACCTCGATGCGGCCGGCCTGTAACCACGCGTCCCTTCGATCCGGCGGCCTGGTGATGTACGCGTCCGCCCTGGATGGCTCGATCTTTGCGGTCCCGGCGTCCGGTGTAGCTGATGGATGCGGTTGGATGGCGTCTGTGGCTGTGTCCGTGAATGTGGATGCGCTGTTCGAGGAAGCCGGCTCGCAGAGAACGAAGGCCGGTCGCGAGTATGCCGCCCGGGGGCGGGTCGGTGGGCTCGCCGTCGTGGACGGCGCGCTCCGCGCGACTGTCACCGAGCACGAAAGCGGCCGGACGAACATTCGTGTCGAGGTCACCGGCCGGGATCTGATCATCGACTGCGATCAGCATGGCACCGCGGCTGCCAGCGGGGTGTGTGAGCATGCCGTGGCGGTGATCCTCGCCGCGCGTGCCGCCGGGATTGCCTGGCCGGTCACCTCGGCGCCCTCCGCTTACGGGCCTGCCGCCGGCAAAGAGGAACGCCTCCTTGAGAAGGCCGCGGTGGCGCTAACCCGGGCGGAGCTGACTCAGCTCGTCGTGGCTCGGGCTCTCGAGGACCGGCTGTTCGCGGCCAGGCTGCTCAGACAGGCCGGCCGGCTCGAGCCGGCGGATCCCGCGGAACTGGTGCGGGTTCGCCGGCTTGTGCGGGAGGCCGGTGCGATCCCGGACAGCAATCCGCGATGGGATCTGCACCATCTGGTCGAAGCGGGCCGAGCGATGCTGGCGGAACTGGAGATTGTCGCGGTCCGGCCGCCGACCGCGGAGTTCCTCGACGTCGTCGAGGAGGCGGTCAGGGTCTGGGATCGGCTGGCTGGCCATCTTCATGATGCATGGGACGTGTACGAGACCGAACCGGGTGAGATCGGCGAGCCTCTCGCCGCGCTGCACCTGCGGCTGTGCGAGGACCTGCGCCCCGATCCTGTCGACCTCGGCCGTCGGCTTGCCGCCCTGGTCAGCTCCGCCGAAGTCGACTCCTACCTGCACGCGCCGGAGGGCTACGCGGACATCCTCGGCGACGAGGGACTCTCCGTCTACGACACCGCCTGTCACGGCTGAATCACACCCTCGACCGTTCGCGTTCACGCCACTCGCCGCCAGGGGATGTAGCCCTACAAAGGCCACATCCTGCACCCGACGTCACGATCGGCCAACGACAAGCGTGCTGGCAGATACCGATCTTGCATGGACCTGGCGGGATACCGACGTCAGCCCACCGCAGGCTGAGATTCGTCCTTGTCTCGCGCGCCACTCGGATCATCGCGCCGGAACACGTCCTTCAGGTGGAGCACCACGGCGGCGCCGAGCACCCACAGCGGGAGGATCACCAGGGCGCGGGACAAACCGTCGTTCTGGAACCGGGACAGCCCCTGCATTGCGCGGACGCCCACCCCGACGGGCAGGATCTCAGACAGCGGGCGTAGCCAAGCAGGAAGGTAAGCCGGTGGCATGATCCCGCCGCTGCTGGCGTTGCCAAGGATCAGCAGGAGTATCGAGGCGAGACTGACGCCTGCGGAGCCGAACAGCCGCAGCAGCACCATGGTCGTGGCGCCGACCGCGGCGCCCATCAGCGCGACGATGATGGCGAGGGGCAGGAAGGGGCCGGGTAGCGCACCGAAGCCCGCGCTCCCGGCGATGGCGGCGACGAGGACGCCGCCGACAACTCCGAACAAGGCCAGGCTGGCCATACGCCAGCGGTACTGGAGCCGGGGTGCGACCTGGTAGGTCGTCATGCCGAAAAGGTAGCCGGCGAGCACCAGGCCGAAGGCTGTGTAGAAGACGGACAGCCCCCGAGTGTCCCCCGCTGCTGCCGGGGCAACGTCCTCGACAGAAAGGTGATCGTGCTCCGCGCGGGCCACGGAACCGAAAGCAGTGGTCATAGTTGCGGTGACGGCGGCTCCATTGGCGCTGCCGTAGAGCAACCTCCCCCCGCCGAGGTAGGCCGCGTACACGAACCTGTGCTGGACGGCCTGCCGGGCGGTGGATTCGTCGGGGTAGGTCTCGAGCGTGAAGCCGCCGGGGATGGCGCGCGCGAGATCCCGGCGCAGGTCCACCTGATGCGTGCCGATCATCGTTGTGCCCACGCGGAGCTGATGGGGGCGCGGCGCGTGGAAGGCAGCGAGATAGACACTGACGAACACGGTGCCGATCAGCAGGACGATCGCTACCGGAAGCAAGACGGCCCGCGAGGTTCCAGGGCGGGGAGGCGGATGGGCCACGTCCAGGATGTGGTCGTGGGGCTGTCGGGTGGGGACTCGCTGGGACATCGAAGGCAGGTTCCTAGAGGAGAAGTCAACTGATAGTTGGCGTGGGAAGGTGCCACACGCGAACAGACGCTCATCGACACCCTGGCTGCCGAGGCCAGCGCGGTCGTCGTCGCCCTGAACGATCTCGAACGCGAGGGTCAGCACCGTCGAAGGCGCCATCGCGAGGTCGAACGCGACGCCTTCGCCAACCTCACTGGCGAGCGGATCGACCAACTGCGTGCCTTGCTCGACGCGAATGACGGGAGTGGCCCGGGATGCGCAGGGCGGCGGCTTCACGCGGGTCGCAGTGCGTCCAATTGCTGTTCGAACGGTACGACGGCGGTGTCGTTGGTGGTTCGGGCGGCATCGCCCGCGCGTTGGCGCATGAGCCCGGCGAGTTCGCCGGCCGCACGCACGATCCGGTTGGGCAGCGTGTCGGTAAGGGGATCGCCGCTGCCGCCCCAGTCCTCGGAGGCCGCGTACACCGCGGTGGGCACGACAAGCGCGCGAAGGTAGGCGAAGAGCGGACGCAGCGCGTGCTCCAGGGTGAGCGAGTGTCGTGCCGTCCCGCCGGTCGCCGCAGCCAGCACGGCCTTTCCGGTGAGGGCGTCATTATCGATGACGTCGAAGAACGACTTGAAGAGCCCACTGTACGAGGCCGAGAAGACCGGGGTGACGGCGATCAGACCGTCCGTCGAGGTGACCGCCTCCACGGCTTCCGCCAGGGCAGCCGAGGGGAAGCCGGTGACCAGGTTGTTGGCGATGTCGACGGCCAGGTCGCGCTGTTCGAGGACGGTCTTCAGTGGCAGGCCGGCCATATCGATGTTGAACAGCTGGCGCTGGTAGTCGCCGAAGTGGTCGCGGAAGGTCAGCGTCTTGTCGATGACTTCCTGCGGGCTGCCGACGGTGAGCGAGGTCTGCTCCATGCACCGCTCCATCGACGGGCCGTGGCCGTAGACGGGGGAGTTGTCGAAGTAGGGGCGGTACTCGCGTACCGCGTCCTGGGAGTTCCTGCGCAGGAAGACGTGGCCACCGAGCCCGACGATGGCCTGTTCCTCGGTGCCGTGACCGTAGTGGGCGTAGCGCTCGCGGTAGAGATTGATCAGCTTCTGGAAGTGCTCCTTGGGCCCGAAGAGGTTGTTCGCGAAGAAACCGTCGCCGTAGTAGGCGGCCTGTTCGGCGATCTCGGGGCTGCGGACGGAGCCGTGCCAGACGAACGGCGGGATGCCGTCCAGCGGCCGCGGCGTTGAGGTGAACCCCCGGAGGGGGGTGCGGAAGCGGCCCTGCCAGTCGACGACCTCCTCGTGCCACAGCTGGTGCAGCAGCGCGTAGTTCTCGATGGCGAGCGGGATGCCCTGGCGGACATCCTTGCCGAACCAGGGGTAAACCGGACCGGTGTTGCCGCGGCCCATCATAAGGTCCACGCGTCCGTCGGCGAGATGCTGGAGCACCGCGTAGTCCTCGGCGATCTTCACTGGGTCGTTGGTGGTGATCAGCGTGGTCGACGTCGACAGGACGATCCGGCCGGTCCGCGCGGCGATGTGGCTGAGCAGGGTGGTCGGCGAGGAGGAGACGAACGGCTGGTTGTGGTGCTCGCCGGTCGCGAAGACATCGAAGCCGACCTCTTCGGCCTTGACCGCGGTCGCGACCATCGACTTGATCCGCTCGTGCTCGGTCGGTGTCCGGCCCGTGGTGGGGTCGGCCTTGACATCACCGATGCTGAAAACGCCGAACTGCACTGCGCCTCCCGGGCAAGAGACAAAGGCTGTGGGGAGCTGGGTCGTGTGCGAGCTCGTGAGGTGCCGTCCCACGCGGCTGTGTGGGACGGCGGAGCCGCGTCGAATCCCTGGGTGGACCCTCGGGGTGCGGGGTGCGGGGTGGGCCGGGCTCACCCCGCACCTCTTCGATCGCAAAATCCCTGGTCAGGACGGGTCCTTGATCCTGCGCTGTGGGTTAGTTCTGGGGGAGGAGTTCCATGAGGATAGAGATGATCTTGCTGCCGCGGTCGGTGGTCCAGTTCTCGGCGAGTTCGGCGAGGAGCTGGTTGGTGGAGGTGATGGTGGCGCCGGCCTTGTCCATGCGGTGGATGGCGGTGTCGTCGGCGATCTTGGCAGGGGAGCCGCCGGCGTCGGCGACGACCTGGACCCGGTGGCCCTGGGCGAGGGCGGTGAGGGTGGGGAAGACGGTGCAGACATCGTTGGTGACGCCGGCGATGATCAGGTTGTTGCGGCCGGTGGCCTTGACGGCGGCGGCGAAGTGCTCGTCGTCGAAGGCGTTGACGACGCCATGGCGCTGGATGCGGGCGGCGAACTCCTCGGGCGCGATGTCCGCGAGTTCGGCGAGCAGGGGTCCCTGGGCATACTCCTCCATGGAGGAAGTGAGGACCAGGGGGATGTCCAGGGCCTTGGCGGCCTTGGCGAGGGCGAGGGCGTTGGCCTTCATCTCGCCGAAGGAGATGGAGCCGACCCATCCCATGGTGCCGACCTGGTGGTCGATGAGGAGCATGGCGGTGTTGTCGGCGGTGAAGGGCTGTGCGGTCATGAGGGGCCTCTTCCGGGGTGTGGGGACAGCTGTGCTGGTTGTGGTGCGGATCGGCCGGGGATCCCGATGAACGACATTACTTTGTCGGCCAATCTTCACGGTCAGCGCACCTCACCCCGGATCTATTCCCCAGCGGCACGACAGCCAGGCCCCGACCCAACCACCCCCCACACCCCCTCGCCCGGCGGGGGTCGGCGGCGCCCGGCGGGGGGCGGCCCGGCGGCTCCTATCCGTCGCCCATGCCCTCGAGATGCTGCTGGTGGCGCTGCCAAGGCGAGCCCGAACGGCGCGTTGCTCGATGCGCCGCAGCCACATAAGCGGGCCGTTGGGCATGTCAGCAGGCCGAAGCGCTCCCTGGGGCAGACCGTTGAGGTTTGTAGACCTTGCGGAGCGTGCCTGGGTCACGGCCGGCCCGTGCCGCACGGCCGCCCGATAGCAGGTCGATGCTGGCGGCGGCCTTTGCCGGCATCGCCGGCGGACGCAGTGGCAGACGAAGCGCTCACCTTCCGTCGTGAGCCGAGTCCGTGCCGCTGCGGCGCAGCGCGCCGAGCTGCGTCTCTTCCGCGTCCTTGCGGGCGATCCGCAGTCGCTGGCGCTCAAGCCAAGAGTATTCCATTAGCCGACCAATGAGTGAGATGATTTCCTGGCCGGACCGCCAGGGACGTGACCTGTCCGTGAGGAGGATCGACAGCCATGCCACGGGAATCTGTTTCGGTGGAGGGGAGAGCGGAGGGGAGAGATGAAGCGGTACCGACCGTCGCCGACGCTCCGATGAGCGAGGCTCTCTTCCGTGCTGCCCGTGTGCACCGGATCATGGCCGGCACTCTGCTGCGCGACACCGGCCTGTATCCGGGCCAGGAACTGCTGATGATGCAGCTGTGGGAACGCGGCGAGCAGCGCCAAGCGGATCTGATCAAAACGCTCGGCCTGGATCCGTCGACCGTCACCAAGATGCTGCAGCGCCTGGAGCAGTCCGGCTTCGTCACCCGCAAACCGTCCCCCCATGACCGCCGGGCCGTCGTGGTGAGCGCCACCCGCGCGGGCCAGGCCCTGCGTGGCCAGGTCAGGCAGGCATGGAGCGAGCTGGAACAGGTCACCGCAGCCGGCTTCACCGAAGCGGAGTACCGCCAGGCCATGCGCGTACTGACCCGGATCGAAACAAACCTCACGACCCCACCGCCCGCCAACGACCCGCCGACACCGCCAACCGCCCCTCCACGACCTGACGCCAAATCGGCGACCTGAGAAGCCGTTGTCTTACCCGGATCCGAGCGGCGAGTTTTTGCAGGAAGCCGGGCAGCGGGCCATGGCCGCGGCGTTGTAGCGCCAGCGGTCGAGGAAGGGCGCGGATTCCTCCGCAGGGATGGCCCTGGGTTCCGTGTAACCCGGTCCGGCTAGAGCAGCGATCATGGCTGTGAGCTGGGTGGACATGCCGATGTGCCGCTGCGGGCCGTTTCTCTAGGCTCCTGCGGGGTTCGGGGCGGGTCCGGTCAGGGTTTCGGCGCGCTGAGCCGGTGGATCGTGTGCGGCGGGTCGATGTGCAGGGCCGCGAACAGGTCGCGGGCGGGCTTGGTCGGTTCGGTGACCTGCTGGAAGGTGCCGGCGGGGCCGGTGAAGGTGCCGATGTCGAGGCCTGCCCCCGTGGTCGTGGTTCCGTCGCCGAGATGCGAACGCATGTGTTGATGAGGGTCGGCCGCGGTCAGTGGGCAGCGCGCCAGGCGTCCCAGACATCGGGTCGTAGCCGTCCTCGGTCGGGGACGGTGATGCCGTGCGCGCGGGCCCAGGCACGGACCTGGGCGGTGGTCGGTTCAGGGGCCGCAGGTGCGTGATCGAGGTCGCCTCCGAGCGGACCGATGCGAGTGAGCGCCGCCTGTTCGGCGGCGGCCCAGAGGTGGGTGGCGGCGAGGTAGCGGTAGGTCCATTCCTCCGCCAGAGAGCGGGTCTCGCAGAACACGATCGGCACGCCTGGCCAGCGGACCTGCAGTTCGGCGAGGCCGTCGGCGACCAGGGCGGGCCGCACCCTGTCGAGGGCGAACAGCTGGGAGTAGCGGTCCTCGACGACGACGGCGGCCCTCGGCAGGGCGGCGAGGTCCGCCAGGGCGTAGCGCAGCCTGCCGGTGGTGAGGCTGGTGACCAGATCCGACAGCGACTTGCGTTCCACCGCGGCGGCCAGCCGCCCGTCGATGATCAGGCCGTAGTCGCCCGCGGGCAGGGCGCGGCGCACTGTGCGGACCTGCTGGGTGGCGAACCGGTACGGGTACTTCTCGTGGGAGTCGACCACGATCTCCAGTTCGGTGACGCCGCCGGCGCGGGCGGTGGGGGTGCGGACCTTCGGCCGGGCCTGCCTGCGGGTCCTCGGGGACTGCCAGAACACCGCGTCGCGCCCCCGCGCGGTGGTGAACACCAGTTGGGAGCGGTTCTCCCGGCTCCGGTCGGCGATCAGATCGATGGCCGCGCCACGACGGACACAGGACCGCAACGGCACCCGCTCAACGAGCTCCGCGGCTTCCGGCCAGTCGGCGCCTGACAGCGGGTGGCAGTACAGCGCTGTGGTCCGAGGCCAGGTCCCGGCGGCACTGAACACCAACCCGTCCGCCAGTGGGAGACGCAGCAGGTACGGCAGCCGGGAATCCGGATCCGGGTTGTGGGCGATCAGCAACTCCATGCGGCCAGTCTTCCTCCGTACGTCGAGGCACGGGCGGACCATCCTGTCGGCCCGACCGTGCCCTTACTACCGGGCTGAGTCAGCCTCAACCGAGCACGGCCAGTGAACTGCGACAAGGAGCCCTGATCGGCTCGAAACGTCCGTTCCGGTCGCGCGGTGGTCGTTCGCCCGCCGGCCGCGGTAGTCGTGATGACAGGTAGATGGCCTGGGGTACGAGCTGCGCCGCTATGATTTCTTGATCGTGGACGATGCAGAGCTACGTGATCAGGTGTCCCAGCTACGCGGCGAGGGGAAGTCGCCGAAGCAGATAGCTCGTGCCTTGGGCGTTGCGCCCTCGCGGGTCGCCCCTCTCGTGCGGGCCGCGGCAGCGCAGGCCCGGGCGACAGCTGGGCTACCGCCGGTCGTCGGCTGTTGGGTCAGTGTTGGCTGGAGCCGGGGTGTGGCGGTCGACCCGTCCCGTGGCTGGGCCGCCGAGGCACTCTCCCCCGAGGACGATGAGGAGAGCACCGGCGGCCTGGTGAGCGTGCTGGTGGCCCGCAAGCATCGCTGGGACAGGGCGTCGGTGTGCGGGTACCTGGTGGACGTTTATTGCCTGGGCGTGAAGAACGCCTTCGGCCCTGACATCAAGACCGACGTCGAACTGTCCCAGTTCCTGCCCGAGTACTACGCTGCCTACCCCGCTGGATGGCAGGAGGTGCCGATCGACCTCGCCGCGGACATCGTCTTCGGTGCGGTGGGATACGCCCGGGGCCTCGGTTTCGAACCCCACGCCGACTTCGCCCAGGCCGCCGGCCAGCTCGGCGCATGGGAAGGGCCCCCAGCCATCACCTTCGGCCGAGGCGGCAAGCCGTTCTACCAGTCGGGCCCATATGACAACCCCCGGAAGGTCATCGAAACCCTGGAACGCACGGTCGGCCCGCCACCCGCCTTCGACTACCTCGTCGTCGGCAGAGCGTGACAACCACCTCGCCCGTCCGTACGCCGACACGCGCTCGTCTGCCGCATGCCGGTCGTTCACCGTCGCCGGAAACCTATGGGTCATAGGCGGGGAGTGGGCGGCGAGCGTCTCGACCCGGCCGCATGAGATCCACCGATCCGGCCGGCTCGCCGGACTCCGCCACGCCGATACCGGCGCTGCCGGTGGGCGGCGACACTTCCGCTGATGTGGGATCTGAAAGTAGGCGCGACCTCACCTGCGGCGAGGGTGGGTCGTAGGGTCAGTGGGCATGACCGTGGCGCAGGATGTGGACGGAGCAACAGACGGGTCATCCGGGGCGGACGGGCTGACCGTTCGCTTGACGGCGTGGGAGGCCCAAGTCAACGCGCTCGCAGTCCTGCAGCTGTGTGCGACCGGCAAGCTGCGGTGCAGTGAGAAGACACAGCGGCCGGGTGCGGCCACCGTCACGGCGGTCGCCGGAGTGTTGCTCCGTGGCGATTTCTATCTCACCGAGCCGATCGCGGCGTTCGCCTGGCCGCTGTTGCTGCAGGCCGGTGGGCTGGCAGAGGTTAGCGGGGGACGTCTGGTGCTGACAGCGCGGGGCCGGTCGGTGCTGGCCAAACCGGCGGCGGAGACCATCCGGCAGCTGTGGAGGCGCTGGGTCGGCCATGCGGTCCTCGACGAGATGAGCCGGATCGAGACGATCAAGGGTCAGCGGTCCGCCCGGGCGCTGACCGCGGCAGGTCCCCGGCGCAAGGCCGTTGCCGAGGCGCTCGCGGCCTGCCCGCCAGGCGAGTGGGTGGCGGTGGACATGCTTTTCACCCGGATACGGCGTGGAGGACCGCCGTTCACCGTCGCACGTGACGTCTGGAAGCTGTACATCGAAGATCCGCAGTACGGCAGCCTGGGATATGACGGGTTCCACGACTGGCCGCTGCTGGAGGGCCGGTATCTGCTGTGTCTGCTGTTCGAGTACGCGGGCACGCTTGGCCTCTTTGATCTCACCTACGGCGATCCAGTTGACGCCCGTGACGATTTCCGCGAGAACTGGGGCGCTGACGACCTGGACTTCCTCAGCCGGTACGACGGTTTGCGTGCCGTGCGGATGAACGCCCTCGGCGCCTATGCGTTCGGCCTGGCTGACCGGTACGAGCCCGAGGGGGACAGCACCGCAGCCGGTCCAGCGCTCAAGATCCTGCCGAACCTGGACATCGTCATCACCGGTGAGGTCCAACCGGCCGACGAACTCCTCCTGAGCGTTTACGGGCAGCGCGCCTCCGATCGCATCTGGTCCCTGACCATCAAGTCGTTGATGGCCGCGATCGACGCGGGTAGACCAGTCGAGGAGCTGCGGCGGTTCCTGACCGACCGCGCGGACCATGAGCTACCGGCCACCGTTGCCAAGCTCTTCGAGGACGTCACCGCCCGCGCCGGCCAACTACGGGATCTCGGGTTGGCGCGAGTGATCGAATGTGTCGACCCGGCGGTGGCCGCCCTCATCGCTAACGACCGCAAACTCCGCCGACTCTGCACCCTGGTAGGCGATCGTCACATCGCTGTACCCTTGCAGCACGAGGCCGATTTCCGCGCAGCCCTGCGGAAGCTGGGATACGCCATACCTTCCTCGCCAGGGGCGTAGCACCGTCGAGATTCCGCGGCACGACCGGCATCGGATGCCCGGGTACAGCACTTTCCTGTATACCGGACATGATGAATCGAGACGGAGAGGCTTCGCGGGAGCTGTTCACCCGCCGCTGAGACCGCGCCAGGCGCGGTGTCTCGCCGACCACCATCCAGAAGCTGGCGGACCACGTATGGCTCCGCCGGAGCGTGGCCGATGTTGATATCTTCCCGTCGCTCATGCCACCCCCCGTAGGTGTCCCCGATCGCGGCGTTGGATCGGGATGGTGGTCGCTGCTCGTGGCAGTCGCGGGTGCGGTCGGGTGGGTCCCGGGTGCCGGGTGGGGTGCACGATGGGAGTGTGTTCCACGTTCTGATCTTGCGCTACCGGGCGGGTGTCGGCCGGGCACCTGCCCTACGGGATGATCATGTCGCATATCTGGACCGGTGCTATGCGGACGGCATGTTTCTGGCGTCTGGGCAGATCCCGCCCGATGCCGGTGAGGTTGTTCTGGCAGTCGGTGGGCGTGGCGACCTCGAGACCGTCGCGGGGCAGGATCCCTTGGTGCGGTCGGGTGTGGCCGACTGGGAGATCCTTACCGTCGATCCGCAACGGGTTCACGAAGATCTGACGGCGTTGCTCGCGCCGGAGCCGGTGGTTGCAGATGCCGGCTGGGACAGCGATGCCCTTCGACAGCTTCGGGCGGCCGGTGTGGACCTGGCCGGGGCGCTCGCCGACCGGCCGATCTCGACGGTGCTCCAGCACGTCGGGCAGGCGCTGCTGGACGGTCTGGCCGCCGGCGAGCCCGGTCTGGCGGCGCAGGCCCGACGGTGCGTGGCGGAGCTACAGGAACGCTGCTGGCCGGGTGACGACATCCTCGTCGGCGAGTTGTCGGCTGCGCTGGGAGAGACGGGCGGTGCCCGGCCTGGGTCGCGATCACGGCCGTTGCAGCCCGTTGCCGTGGATCTGGAAGAACTGGCCGGGTTCCTCGACGGTGACCCCCGCCAGGGCAGCGGTGTCGTCGACCTGTCCACCGGCGTGGTCTGGCCACCGGGTGTCTTCGAGTTCGCCGACGTTCCCGCCGAACTCGACGAGGACAACGAGGAGTTCGACCCGGACCGGTGGCTGTCCTACCGGCCGGACAGCGGCGAGGGCTACCGTGACATGCTCGATTTCACCGAGACGGTGCGCGACGGCCGGTGGAAAGACCGGTTGCGGCATGCCCTCGATGGCCGTGGCGCTTTCCGGCGTTTCCGGGACATTCTCGATGACGCACCCGAAGGCTACCTGCGACGCTGGTACGTCTTCCGGGATGAACGCGCGCTCGGCCGGGCCCGGGCGTTTCTGGCCGCCGAGGGATACCGCGCCACGCCCCCAGGAAGCCACCCTCAGCCGCCCGCGGGACGCAGGACCTCCTGACAGCGGACACCGATCCGCCGTCAGAGGTTCCCGCACAAGCATCGGCCGCAGGCAACGAGGCGTACACGCTCGTTGCTGCCAGCAACGACAGGACGCCCTTGAGAAGCTGGGGATCATGCGTCGGTGCCATAGAGGAAAGCTAAGCCAAGTACTTGGCTGTAGGTATCGGTAAGGAGGGGCACAGAAGATCGGACACCGGGGCCGCTGCTGCCGGCGGCGCCCGGCCGTTCTGGGGCGCGATGATGCGCTTTCGCGCGCCCCGGATCGTGGACGTCCGGAACTCATGGTCCGTTAAATGATCGTTTACAGGAGTGGCCCATTGCCCCGGCCCGCCGGACCCGGGTCAAAGGCTTCGTCTACGTCGTCAACGGCACCATCACCCGCATCCGCGCCGCCGACCCGGTCGGTAGCTGGTACGACGACCGCGGCAACGCCGACGCCCCCCTCATGACCAGGACCGAGGGCCTCGTCAACGTCCCGGCGGCCATGCCGGGTTTCGCCCGGCATGGCCGCTCGGGGCCGTACGGTGGCGACGGCGTGACCGTCAGCTGAGTGCTGACGCTTGTGCCGTTGGCCGTCGCGGTGAAGGTGACGGTCTCCGTGGTGCGGACCCGCCTCGCGGTCGTGACATTGACCGTGACGTTGGAGGCCCCGGCCGGAATGACGGTTTGCGACGGGACGCTCGCGACTCTCGGGTTGCTGGAGCTGAGAGTGACCGTCGTTCCGTCTGCCAGCGCGTCGCTGCTCAGGACCGGAAGCAGCTTGGCCGTGTTGCCGAGGCTGTTACCAGCCTTGACCGTCGCCGGAGAGGCAATCAGATTGATCAACGCCGGCTGTACCTCGCCGGTGCTCCCGACGTCGCGCACCTGCAGGTACATGGATGTCGGCGAGGAGCCGTTCGTGTCGGTGAGGGTGACGAAGGAACCCGTCTCGACATTCAGCATCCCAGTGCTACTGGTGCCCTTGGCGAGGCGGAAGCGCGCATCCGGAAACCCTCCATCGGCGACGGAGAACTGGATGCTGTACCAGGCCCCGGTGGGAACGCTGCCGTTGAACTCGCCCGGATACAGGTTGGGTCCGGCGGTCCACCAGAACTGCTCCGCCTCGCTCAACGTGACGGTCGGGGTGGCCTCGCTCACGGCGGGGAAATCGCGTTCGATCTGGGCCACCTGCTCGCCCGGCAGTCCGGTGGCCGAATCCACGCCATAGAAGCGGAAGGTGGCATGCACCGGCTCCGGCGACTGGTAGCCGAAGGTGAAGGAGCTGATCAGATGGCTGCCGCTGAACGGAACGTCGTCGGCGAACTCGGTGTCGCCTACTCCGTAGTAGGCCGGGTAGCTCGGAGAGCCGAGACTTGTGTTGCTGTAGAACTGTGTCTCCTCGGCGGCCTGGGCGACACCCGCGGAAATCGCCAGTACCAGCGCCGCGGAGCTGCCGACGACCAGCTTACGCAGCCCGTTGCGCCTGGCGTAGGTACGCCGTTTCATGGTGGTGGCTCCCTCGGGCGAGCCGAGTGGCGCGGCGGCCTGAGGCGGCAGCGCCCGGGCGGTGCGGCGGTGTTCTCTCATGCCTCCTGATACGACCCCGGTCCCGGTCCGGTTCAACGTCCGCCTGTCTCCGAAACGGCGGTAAATGGGCTGTCAAGGTCAATTAGGTTATCGGGATCGTTCCTGACCTCGCGCGCCGGCTGTCGGACGGGATCTAGTATTGAGTCGACGGCTGCGAGCGCCCGGACGCCGTCCGGGGCGCTCGACGTGTCACACAACTACTCGGCGTCGCGGGAATATTCGGAATTTTCGCCCGGCGGTGTGGGCCAGCCGCCTTCGATCGGGTTGCCGTCAGGTCCGACGGCGAACCACTTGCCGCCGAACTTGTCGATTCCCTGCCCCATGACGGCCCCAGCCGTGGTGTCCTTGGCGAAGTAGTACAGCGGATGGCCGTGGTAGGTCACCTGAAGCGTGCCGTCCACTCGGGTGGTCGTGCCGATCTCGCTCGCCGTGACCTCGGAACCGGCTTCCGGTACCTGGGACACGACGTAGGGCGGCCATGCCGTCGCGCAGTCTTGCGAGCAGACGGAGGCGGAGCCCCGGTCGGCTTCGAACAGGTAGAGCGTCCGACCACCGCCGTCGACCAGGATCGTGCCGAACTGGCTGGTGCTGACGTCCAGCGTGGCGGCCGGTCCGGAGGTGGTCCCGCCGCCGCTGGCGGGGGTACTGGTCGGCGATGGCGCCGGAGCCGACGACGTCGTCGCGGTTGTCGCGCTGCCCGCGGCGGCGCCCGACTCCCCGTTGCTGCCGCAGGCCACGAGGACGAGGCTTGTCACTCCAAGGGACAGGACCATCGCGATCTTCTTCATGCGGTCTCCCGATTCGGCTGCCGGCACCGCGGACGGGGCGTCCGCTGCCAGGCAGCGCTTGCGCTGATTCGTCCCGTGGTTCTACGAGCCCGCATCCCGAACCGGTTCAACGGCGCCGACGGTGACGAGCGTCACTCAAGGCGAGCTGACGGCCGCGAGAGGGCCAACTCCGGCGAACGGTTGAACCGAATTGAGTCGGCCGTCGTACACCCGGAACAGGCAGCGACAGCCGTCCTCCGTCAGGGGCGTCGTCAGTCAGGGGTGTCATGCGAAGAAGGGTGTCCCGCGAGGCGTCGGACGCGGAGGATGAAGTGATGGCCCGGCTGTACCGGGACCACCACAGGGTGCTGTTGTCGTTCATCGGCAAACACGTCGACGACCGCCACCGCGCCGAGGACATCGCGCAGGAGACGCTGTTGCGAGCTTGGCGCAATCGCGACTCGCTCCGGCCCGACGGAGTTCGCTCGTACCTGTTCACGATCGCCAGAAACGTCATCACCGACGCCTGGCGGGCCGAGCGGCGACGGCCGTCACTCGGCGACGACGGCGGCGAGGTCGTGGCGGCCGCCCCCGCCGTCGACGACGTGAGCCAGGCCATCGAGGAGTGGGTGGTCGCGGAGGCGCTAGGTCGTATTTCGCTCGCGCACCGGGCTGTCGTCCAAGAGCTGTACTACGAGGGAAGGTCGGTACGCGAGGCGGCAGCCCGCCTGGCACTGCCAGAGGGCACCGTCAAGTCCCGTGTCTACTATGCGATCCGCGCGCTGCGTGACGCCTTCGAGGAGATGACGGTCGGTTCGCCGAACCCGCTCCCGGCGCCTCGCGGCGGTCGCTGCTGTGCTCGTCCTGTGCGCCGGAATCGGTCTCGTCGTGAACAGTCCCTTTGCCAGCGCACCGAGTGGGCCCTCCACCTCCTTCGTCGCCGCGACGGGCACGGCGATCACTGGTCGCGCCACGCTCATCACGAAACCATGGGGAATGTCGCTGGCCGTCGCGTTCGACAGCCTTCCTGGCAGCGGCCCCTTCGCACTGGAGGTCGCCAGCGTCGACGGCATGACGGAACGAGCGTCCAGCTGGTCGTCGACGCAGGCAACGAAGGCTGATGTCGTCGGAGCGAGTTCGATCCCAGCGGATGCCATCGACGCGGTTCGAGTCGTCGACCGTGACGGCTTGGTGCTCGCCGTCGCTCACCCGCGGGGCAGCGAGTAGGCCACCGTCGCGTCTAGACACGGAGCTTCGGACGGAGCTGTGATTATCGGTGCGGGTGCGGGTGCGGGTGCGGGTGCGGCGTAGGTGGCGGTCTTCAGTGGCCGCGAGCATCGAACGCGCACGGTCATGCTGGGAGCGGATGTCAGGAGATGGGGCCCGTAGTAGGAGATGCGGGCCCGTGGTATCAGTCAGCGTGTCCGAGTGGGACGAGACCCTCTACGGGGGTAGCGCCGAGTTCTACGCCGCCGGGCGGCTGCCCTATCCGCCCGCGCTTGCCGAGACCTTGCGCGCCGCGCTCGGGCACGCTCCCGTCGGGCGGCTGCTGGATGTCGGCTGCGGACCGGGCTCGCTGACCTTGCTGGTGGCCGGCCTCTTCGAAGCGGCCGTGGGCCTCGACCCCGATCCGGACATGATCTCCTATGCCCGTGCGGCGGCGCAGCGCGCGGGAACGGACAACGTGACCTGGGTGCGGATGCGTGCCGAGGACCTGCCAGGCGGGCTTGGAGTCTTCCGCGTTGTCAGCTTCGCCCAGTCGTTCCACTGGCTCGGCCGTCCCAGGGTCGCTGCCGCCGTCCACCCGATGCTGGCACCGGACGGCAGGTGCGTGTTCGTCCACGCCACTACTCACGAAGGCGTTCCCGGTGACGACGTGCTGCCGCATCCCCGGCCGCCCCGGGAGGTGATCGCCTCGCTCGTCCGCGACTACCTCGGCCTGCACCGGCGGGCGGGGCGAAGCGTACTGCCCCAGGGCACCCCCTCAGGAGAGAACGACATCTTTCGGGCGGCGGGGTTAGGGACCCACCCTGCTGAACGTGGCCGGCGGCCTCGTCATCGAACGCAGCGCCGACGAGGTGATCGCCTCGGTGTTCTCGCTGTCCAGCACGGCCCCCCACCTGTTTGGTGACCGGCGGGCGGCGTTCGAGCGCGACCTGCGCGGACTTCTGCGCGAGACCTCGGCTACCGGCCGCCGGTTCTCCGAGCGCACCCGTGACATCAGGCTCGAACTCTGGCGACCGTAACCATCGTGTCTACCCACGCCCCCGGCGGGAGCACGTCGGCAGCTACGACGATCTTTCGTCGCCCTCCATCGTGATGCCCTACATGGACAGGTCGACGATGCTGTTCCGGGCTCCGCCGTCCTCCGATGAAGCAGCCTGGAGATCCGGCTGCCGGATGGATGGGCGCGAGAGCGGACCGTATGGACCCACAACCGTGGTCGCTACACTCCGCATGTAAGCGGTTACGCTGAGGAGGTTCGCATTGATTTAGGCGGCGAAGGAGGGCTGGCGGGCTGTATGCCCAGGTCACACCGATGGTCATGGTGACCAGTGCACCCAACCAGCACTAATGCGAACCTGAACCTGCAGGTCAACGGCCCGACCGTGTCCATCGAACCCGCCCACGCGAAGATCCGCCGAGCCGGTTACGCCGGCAACACGAACGCCAGGAAGATGGGATAGAGGTTGAGGGGTGTGGCCGCGCGTCAGCCGAAGATCTCGGACTCGGGACAGAGTGATCGGACCATGATGGTCAGCTACGACAAGAGCGGGTCCCGTCGAGCACAGCCTGCGAGTGCGGGCACCGAACCTTCGTTGGATGGCGCCAGACGGGACAGACCCCACGTGGCAAACATCACCACACCAGGAGCGGACATTGGAGTTCGCGGTGCTGACCGATCAGAGAGCATGCAAGTTCTGTCCGTTTCCACGCACGTCGGAGCAGGAGGCCGCGGAGTGTCCACCGTCGAGGAGCGCGTAAAGAGCGTCGTCGTGGAGCAACTGAACGTCAAGCCGGAGGAGGTGACGAACAACGCGTCATTCGTCGAGAACCTGGGAGCGGACTCCCTGGACCTTGTCGAGCTGGGCGTGGCCCTGGAAGAGGAGTTCGGCATCGGTATATCCGACGAGGACGCCGAGGAGATCAACACCGTGCAGGACGCCATCGACTGGATCAACGCACACTGGCGGTAGGCGCGCTGTCGGGCTGTCGACGCGATCCACCGGAGTTGGTGCTACTGGAAATCGTCACGGAGGGGACCAGCGAGTCTCCGGCGGCGCCGGAAGTGAGGGTGGAAATCGCGGCGTTCGCGAGCGCTACGCCAGCGGAATCCGTCAAGCTGTTGAGGCAGGTTCTTCGGACCGCACCAGCGGCTCGCGCCGAAGGTTCTGCCGCTGCAGCCCGGCATCAGCCCGTTCGGCCCGGCCGCCGCCGAGATGATGTACGCCGGGGTCCTGACCCGTATCGGTGGTGGCGTCGAGGTAGAGCTTGCGCGTCTTGGGGGCCTTGCGTGCCGCTTCCATCGAGCGGTTCCAGCTCGTCAGCAACAGTCCCCAGAGGGGGTCCAGACCCTCACGAAGATCGGCCATGCGCGGAAAGTCAACACGTGCAGAAGCGCTGTACTTGACCCTCAAGATCGCTGTTAGTCGGGTCCAGTGCGGGTCAGCGTGGGTTTGTGCGCCCGGCGTTCTCCCGCACCGTGGTCACCGTCCTCGCCCGCACGTCCCCGCGGACCAGATACGTCGGCCGCCAGTGCCCAGCGTGGCGTAGAAGTGATTATCTTCGGCGAACGTGACGCCCCAGAAGTTGATGTCGACGCCTGCCCGGTCTGGACCAGGGCCAACCCACTGGAGCGCAGGGGCACCGGAACCGAGACCGCCGCGGCGGCCATGAGCACCCCGTCGGTCGCGGCGTAGAAGGCGCCGTGCAGCAGGAGCACCACTATCGCGTGCAGGTGGGGAAGGTCGACGGCGCGGGCTGCGGCGATCCAGCTGGTGAGGTGGTCGGCGTTGCCGTCGCCTGGGTGGAAAGGAGCCGGCGAGAATTTGTGGTGGATTGAATCTATGTACGGCGGCGCAGGAAGCCGCGCGGTTGGGCGGTACGACGGGCTCGGTCGGAGGTTCGCGCGGAATGTTGCCAGCCAAGGATGTGTCGGATCCAGGATGCGCTCTGCGTCGGTGAGGGTGCGTTCGTGCAGGGCGATGGCGTGGTCGAGTCGTCCCGCCGCCCTACAGGAAAAGGATCACCCGCGCCCGCACTCCCATTCGTCTGGGCCTGGTGTTGGCGCCGACGCCGCCAACACCAGGCCCAACGCTGCTAATGCAAACGACGCGAACACAGTCAAATGTCGTTGCGATCCTAAAGCGGACGTATCATCCAGGCGGCTTGGCCCGTCGCGTTCCGAGCAGCTTGATGCGAATCGACCGAGGTGGAATCGGCTCCCGCTCGCAGCATGTCCTGCGGGATGGCCTGCAGCCGCCGGATCGCTCGTCCGTGCAGGACGAGGGCTACGAGGACGATGAGGAACAGGAAACCGATTAGTGCGAGACCCACGGCAAGCCTTCCCTATGCTACGACCGAATCCGATTTTTCCAGATCGTATGGTCGAAGGCAATGCTGCGGACGGGAATCCGGCGGGCGCCCGCTCAAGATCCGATCGCAGGCGCCCGACCAGCAGAAAGCGATCTTGTCTGGAGTCTGGCGGGAATCGAACCTGAACCTGCGAACCTGAGCCTGCAGTTCAACGGCCCGACGGTGTCCGTGGACGACGTTGCGCGCGTCGGCGACCACCTGCTCGGCAAGGTCCGCTGGCAGTGGCTGCAACGCACCGCGGACTGGCTGGCCGAGCATGCGACCGGCCGGGTGGTCTTGGCCGGGTAGCACCGCCCATCGCTGGCCGAACGAAACACCGCCCCACCGGACCTTCCAGGGCGGGGCTGTTCACTGATCATCGACTGTACGATGACTCGCCCGGCACGGCGTTCGTGGGGACGGGGGAGTCGCCGATGGTACTGATGCCGTGGGAGCGTGAGCTGCTGGCCAGGCGGCAGGACCGCGCCCTCGAACTGGCCGTGCGTGCGAACGCGCTGTTGGACGCGGCACGTCTCACGGGCGACGAAGCCGCGCTGAACACGGCGATCGCCCTGTTCCGCCGCGCCAACGGGACCATCCCCACCGGTCATCCCGGCCAGGCCGCGGTCAGCCACAGCCTCGGCAACGCCCTGCAGACCCGCTTCGGTTGGCACGGGCAGGGCCGGGACCTGCAGGAGGCCGTCGACCTGCATACCGGAGCCGTGGCTGCCACCGCGCACGACGATCCGGCCCGGCCCGTGGCACTGGCGAGCCTCGGCGCGGCCCTGCAGACCCGTTTCGAACGGATCGGCGATCTCGCCGATCTCGACGCCAGCATCGACCTGCAGCGAGAGGCGGTCGCCGCAGCGACCGATCCGGATCACGCTTCCGCGCGGAGTCGCCGTCCGGCCGTATTGCCCGACACCGCGATTCTGTGGTCCAACCTCGGCAACGCGCTGCGGCTCCGCTTCACCTGGACAGGCCGCGAGGACGACCTTGACGCAGCGCTCGGCGCCGGCTGGACGTCGCTGGCGGAGCCGGCGTCCCGCACCACCGACCACGCCCGGCACCTGTCCAACCTCGGCAACACCCTGGCGACCCTGTTCGAGGCGCGGGGCCGCGCGGCGAACCTGGACGAGGCGATCACCTGCTTCCGCGACGCCGTCGCCGCCGTCTCCGCGGATCATCCCGACGCGGCCGGATATCTGGCCAATCTGTGTGGCGCGCTGTGGACGCGGGCCCGTCACACCGGACGCCAGACCGACCTCAACGAGGCACTGGAGCAGGGCCGACGAGCGAAGGCCGCCATCCCGCCAGACCACCCCGCCAGGCCCCGAATACTGGCGGACCTCAACGGCGCGCTGCAGACCCACTTCGAGTGGACGGGCAGCGACACCGACCTGGACGACGCGGTCGCCGTCAGCCGTGACGCCGTCGCCGCGGCTCCGCCGGGCCATCCCGACCGGGCCGGGCACCTGTCCAACCTCGGCATCGCGCTGCAGCGCCGGTTCGAACACCGAGGCGACCCGGCTGACCTCGACGAGTCGGTCGACCTCCTGCGCGAGGCCGTGGCGGCGACCCCCGACGGACATCTCAAAGCCACCCCCCACCTGGCGAATCTCGCCAACCTCCTGCGTCGTCGGTTCGAGCTGACAGGTGGCAGGGAGGATCTCGACGCCGCGGTCGGCCTGCTGCGCCGGGCGGTCGCCTCATCGTCGGAAGGCAGCTCCGGCCACGCCGGGCTGCTGCTGAACCTGAGCATCGCCGAGCAGGTCCGGATCGCCTCCCAGGGGCGCGACGGAGACCTGGCCGGCCTCGACCAGGCGATCGCACTCGTGCGCACGGCACTCGCCGTCACGCCGCCGGACCGCCCGGATCACGCCCGGCTGCAGTCGACACTCGGCCTGGCCCTGCGGGCCCGCTTCGAGTGGACCGGGCGGCAAACCGATGTCGCCGAGGCGATCGGCGCCCTGGAGACCGCGGTGGCGGCGACCCCCTCGACGCACCCCGCCCGGGCCAGCTATCTGTTCAACCTCGGCTGCGCGCTGCAGACCCGCTTCGAGCGCACCGGACTGGCCACCGACCTGGAACAGGCCGTGGCCGCGATGGAGACGGCGGCCGCAGCCAGCCCCGCGCAAGGCGCGGACCGCGGCCGGATCCTCTCCGGTCTCGGCCTCGTGCTGCAGCACCACGCCCAGCAGTCAGGCGACCGCGCCCAACTGGAGAGGTCGATCGAGGCTCTGAGGTCAGCGGCCGCCGCGACCCCACGGACAGGCCCCGAGGCGGCCGGAGTCCTGTCGAACCTCAGCATCTCGCTGTGGCGGCGCTCGGTCTGGGACGAGGATGGCAACGCCGACCTGGACGAGGCTGCCGCGGCCGGCCGCGCAGCGGTGGACGCGGTGGTCACCGACCACCCGCTGCATGCCCGGTACCTGTCGAATCTCAGCAACCTGCTGCAGACCCGTTTCGAGCGTTGCGGCGCCCCGGCCGACCTCGACGACGCCATCGACCATTGCCGGGCGGCGCTGGCGGCCACCCCGACCGACCACCCGGACACCGCCCGTTACCTGGCCAGTCTGGGACTCGCGCTGGGTCTGCGGTACGCGCGCATGAAGCAGCCGGACGACCTGGATGCGGCGGTCGGCGCCGGGCGCCGGGCGGCGGCGGTCGAGGCCGCGTCGCCGCGGGTCCGCGCGCACGCCGCGCGTGGGTGGGCGATGACCGCCGCCGCCGCAGGGCGGTGGGCCGAGGCCGCGGACGGCTTCACCGCCGCGATCGACCTGCTGGGACAGGTCGCGCCCCGCGGGCTGGCCCGCGGGGACCAGGAGGGCCTGCTCGACGAGCAGGCCGATCTGGGCTCCGATGCGGCGGCCTGCTGCGTCCGCGTCGGTCATCCCGCTCGGGCGGTGGAACTCCTGGAACAGGGCCGGGGAGTGCTGCTCGCACAGGCCTTGGACAGCCGCACCGACCTGGGCGCGCTCAGGGAGATCGACCCGGCGCTGGCGGAGCGGTTCGCGCAGTTGTGCGCGCGCCTCGACCGGCCCGGCCCACTGGACGCGGGCTTCGCCAACATCGCTGGCGCACTGGGCGGAGCCATGGGCCTTCCCGGTGCCGGGGCTGGCGTCGATTCCGGGGCTGGGGCTGGGGCTGGTGGCATGGCTGGGTCGGCTGCCGGTGCCGATCCGACGCTTCGTCTCGACCGGGTCGACGCGGAGGAACGCCGCCAGGCCGGCCTGGCGCTCACCCGCACCATCGAGGAAATCCGTGTGCTGCCCGGCTTCGACAGCTTCCTGCGGCCTCCCACACTGGCCGATCTGCGCACTGCGGCCTCGGCCGGGCCGGTCATCCTCCCTGTGGTCTCGTCGTTCGGCTCGTACGCGTTGATCGTCACCGAACGCGGGCTGCTGGACCCGGTGGAGCTGCCCGACCTCACCCCGGACGCGGTCAGGGACCGGATCATCGCCTTCCTGACCGCGCTCGACGATCCGCAGGACCAGGAAGGCCACAAGCGGCTGGCCGAGACCCTTGGTTGGCTGTGGGACGCCCTCGCCGGCCCGGTCCTCCAGCGCCTCGACGCCCTCGGATTCCTCGCCCTGACACCGGCGGCCTCCCCCGCGTGGAAGCGCCTGCGTACGAAGTGGCAGCCGGAGGCAACCGGCCCCGAGCGGTCCGCGGGTCACGCGGCCTCCGCCGGGCGGCCGCGGCTGTGGTGGTGCGCGTCCGGCATGCTGGCCTTTCTGCCCCTGCACGCGGCCGGGCACCACGAGACCCGGCACCGCGGCGCTCCCCACACCGTGCTGGACCACGCGATCAGTTCCTTCACCCCCACGCTGCGCGCGCTCATCCACGCCCGCCGGCCGGTGCCTGCGCACCCTCCGGCCACGGGCGCTCCGGCGGTCACCACGGACGCGCGGGCAACCGGAACGCCGGTCACGCCGGTCGCGCCGGTCGCGTCGGGACCGCCGGCCGCGTCGAGACGCATCGTGGCCGTCGGCATGCCACGCACTCCGGGCGCCGGCGACCTGCCGGGCGCCGAAAAGGAGATCCACCGACTCGAAACACTCTTCCCGGGGCAGGTCCGCACGCTGATCGCGCATGAAGCGACGCACGCCGCGGTGGCCGCGGCCCTCCCGCACGCCCACTGGGCGCACTTCTCCTGTCACGGCTACGCGGACCTGCGCAACCCCTCGAACAGCCGACTGCTGCTCACCGACCACGAACGCGACCCGTTCACGGTGGTGGATGTCGCCCGGCTGCGCCTCGACACCGCCGTGCTCGCATTCCTGTCCGCCTGCGAGACCGGCCGACCCGGCGGCCCGGCCGACGAGGGAATCCACTTGGCATCGGCGTTCCAGCTGGCCGGCTTCCGGCAGGTTATCGCCACCCTGTGGCCCGTCAGCGACAGTGCCGCGGCCGAACTCGCCGAGGAGCTCTACGACGCCCTAGCCCTGGCACCACCCGACTCACTGGACGTTGCCGCTGCCCTGCACGAGGTGACGCTCGGCCTGCGCGGCGTGTGGGCCGACCAACCGGAGGTGTGGGCGTCCCACATCCATTCCGGGGCCTGAGCCCGCCCCGCCACCTCGCCCTCGCCCCCGCCCCCGCAGGCCCGACGCACGAAGGACGCGACGTTCATGCCCGCCGAGCTCGACACCAACGGGATCCTCACCGCGGCCCGGGTAATCCGCCCGTACCTGCCGGCCCTCGTGGGCCCTGACGACGCGCCGCTGGTTGACCGGGCCCTCGCCGCGCAGCTCACCTCGGTCTCCCCGCCGGCGACGGTCGCCCACGAGATCATCATCCTGCTGAACGGACATCCGGTCACCCGCCGCTTCCTGCGCACGGTGCTCGCCGACGCCCCCTCCTACCGCCCGCCCGCCCTGCAGCAGGACCGATTCCGGGTGAGTAGCCGCGGCCTGGGCACGCACCCCGCCGGCGACCCCGCTCCCGTCGACGCGACACGGTACTGCTGTCTGCACGCCGACTACATCTGGTACCAACCTGAGATCGGTAGCCCTGTCCCGACGTGCCCCACCCATCAGACCGCGCTGGTGCGAGGCTGACACCGTGCTGGACGCGTTCTGGGTCGCGATCGGCAGCAAACTGGCCGACCGCTGGGCCGCCGCCGGCGCACCCGCCCTGATCTTCTGGCTCGGCGGACTCGCCGCCTGGTGCCGGCACCGCGGCGGGCTGCACACACTGCGGCAGCAGACTGACTGGCTCGACGCCCAGAGCACCGGTGTGCAGGCGGCCGTCATCCTGGCGGCCAGCCTGGCCGTGCTCAGCTCCGGCCTCGTGGTCGCCCGCCTCGCCACGCCGACGCTGCGACTGCTGGAGGGCTACTGGCCGGCCTGGACGGCCCCGGCCCGCAGCCGCCTCGCCGCCTGGCTGGCCGCACGTGCCGCCGCCGAACAGTCCGCCTGGCAGGAGGCGTACGCCCAGGTATCCGCACCGAACACACCGACCGGCGAACAGCTCGCCGCGTACACCCGCCTGGAACGACGCCGGCGTCGGCGGCCGGCCGCGGCCGGCTACTTCCTGCCGACGCCGATAGGCAACATCCTGCGTGCCGCAGAGCGTCGCCCCCTCGACAAGTACGGCCTCGACGTGGTCATCCTGTGGCCTCGTCTATGGCCCGCGCTTCCGGAGACGACCCGCGCCGACCTGCTTGCCGCCCGGGGCAGCCTGGACGCCGCTGTCACCACCGCGATCTGGGGGGTGCTGTTCTGCGCGTTCACCCCCTTGGCGTGGCCCGCGCTGCCCATCGGACTGGCCGTCGCCGCCGCCAGCGTCGTCGCAGTGGTACCAGCCCGCGCACAGACCTTCGGCGACCTGCTCGAAGCCGCCTTCGACCAGCACCGCTACCTGCTCTATAGCCAGCTGCGCTGGCCGCTTCCGGGGAACCCCGCCGAGGAGCGGGCCTCGGGGCGGCGCCTGACGTGGTACCTCTGGCGGGGATCGAGCGACCCTGATCCCGTGTTCACCCCGCCTACCGGGGCCGGGTGAGTAAAGAGAACCTGGCCTGGTCGGGGATGATCGTGGGCACCGGGCTGTCGTATTTCGGCACTTTCTGGGGAAACTACAACGACCTCACCGAAGCTCTGGCTCTCGTCGCCGCGGGAAAGATCGGGCACACGATCACCACGGTCACCTTCGAGGACATCAACGAGAACCTTGAAGCACTCGCCCGCGGTGATGTCGTCGGTCGTCAGGTCATCGATTCCTCTCCAAGTCGTGAACAAGGCGTTGGGCAATGCGTTCGACCAGCCGCGTACACACGGGGCCGTCCAGGGCGATGAATCGCGGTCGCGCCGTTCCGGCTGGTTACCGCCCTCTGCCAGGCACCGGCCGACAGAGGCCGTCCAGGCGAACTGGATCAGCTGGCCGGTCCAGATCGTCAGTCGACGGGCGGGATTCCCAGCTCGACTCGGGCGGAGTCGAGGAAGTCCCCCTCTGCCCGCCGGCAGGTGGCGATCAGGATGTCGGAATCTGCCCGGGCTCGTGTCCTGGCCACGCCTTCGCGACCTCGCGGATGGCATGGACGACGTCCTCGGCCCGGTCGACAGTCTCCCGGCGGCGGGCGACTAGTCTGATCTCGATCTGCAGCTTGAGCGTCTCTATCTGCGCCGGGCCGCCGTCCGCGTGCCGCCCGCGGACGACATTGCCGCCCTCGCGGGGATGTTGCCCCCGTTGCTCACCCGGACAGTGTGCCACCGGGGCAGACCGTGCTGGTACGGCATTTGGTCGGTGCCCGGGGGTGCGGCGGCCGATCGGGGCTGCGACGCCGTGAGCGCTGTGCTGTCGGGGGGCTCGTCCTGCCGCCCCTGCATGATCTTCTACGGCTGGCAAAAGTGCGGAAGTCTCCAAAACTTGCAGCTCGCGACGCATGTCGATGTTCATCAACAAGGTCGAGTGCACCCAACCAGCACTAATGCGAACCTGAACCTGCAGGTCAACGGCCCGACGGTGTCCGTTGCCCCGGTGCACGCGAAGATCAGACGTGAGGGCTACGCCGGCAACGCGAACGCCACGAAGATCAGGTAGTTCGGCGGCATTCTTCTGGTGCGTGCGGGCCAAAGCCGGGCTCGCGCCGTTCGGCATGTGCCGGCAGTAGCTGGGTCAACCCCAGCCACGCCCCCGGCGCCGGGGTACGGCGGGTGTCATGGGCTCCTGATGGGGCGCATCCCGTCGGCAGGTTACTACGCTGACGATTTCCCGGGTTCGCTGGCCAACCGGCGCGCCCAAAGATCAGCGCAATGAGCGACTTGGCCGGAGCCACTGCAGATGCAGTTTCCCGTGGGGACTGAACACCGGGCTGGTGACGGCGTCGGTGTGGCCGATGAGGGTGGCGAGGGGCTGGACGTCCGCGCCGCGGACGCTGGTATCCCAGCCGCACGGCGCTGTCCCAGTGGTCGATGCTCCCGGTGGCGAGCAGCCGCACGGCGGGAATGAACACGAGGGAGTGTCCGACTGTCGGTTACCGAGCCGTTGTTGTGACTGGCCGTTACGCGGCGGGTCAGGTCGGGGTTGGTCCGACGCGGGTGAACGTGTCGCGGTAGGCGCGGGGGGTGAGCCCGTTGCGGCGCAGGAGGTGGAGGCGCAGCGACTCGGGG
This sequence comes from Parafrankia sp. EAN1pec, assembly GCF_000018005.1. GTDB lineage: Bacteria > Actinomycetota > Actinomycetes > Frankiales > Frankiaceae > Parafrankia > Parafrankia soli. The sequence continues at coordinate 6,445,543 of NC_009921.1, read as the reverse complement.
GTTCCCAGGCCGCTTTGCCGGGCGACGGCGGTGATCGGCAGATCCGTCGCCTCGAGGAGTTCCCGAGCCCGGTCGATTCGCTGGTGCAGCAACCATTGCAGTGGGCTCAGACCGGTCTCCTCCCGGAAGCGGCGGGTGAGCGTGCGGGTACTGGTGTGGGCGTGGGCGGCGAGGCGGCCAAGTGTCAGCGGCTCGGCGAGGTGCTCCGCCGCCCAGGCGCGGGTCTGGGCCAGCGAGGTCCCGTTCTCCGGTGGCAGCGGTGTCTCGATGAACTGGGCCTGGCCGCCGGGACGGATCGGCGCGATGACCGCGGCTCGGGCGACGGCGTTGGCGACCACCGCCCCGTGGTCGCGCCGGATCATGTGGATGCACAGGTCGAGACCGGCGGCCAGGCCGGCGGAGGTCAGCACGGTCCCGTCGTCGACGTACAGGACGTCGGGCCGCAGGTCGACGGCCGGGAAGCGGCGGCGCATCTCCTGGGAGTACTGCCAGTACGTGGTGGCCGGGCGACCGTTGAGCAGCCCGGCCTGGGCCAGCACGAAGGCGCCCGTGCAGATCGAGGCGATGCGCCGGCCGTCGTCAGCGGCCCGCTGTAGCGCGTCCAGGACCCGTTGGTCGGCGTGGGCGCGAGCTCCGGTTCCCGTGACGATCACGGTGTCGGCGCTGTCGATCACGTCGAGGCCCCGGTCCACCACAACGCTGGGCCCGGTGTACCCAGGTACGATCCCGGGCTCGGCCGTGCAGATCACGACCTCGTAGGCCGGCTGGCTGTGGACCACCGCGGCCGGGAACACTGCCGCCGGGATGGACAGATCAAGGGTGGTGACCGGCGGGACGGCGACGACGACGATCCGATGCATGGCCTGATCCTTGGGATATGTGGCATTCAGGCCACTACCGTATGTTTCCGGCGGGCGGCAGGGTGAGACAGGTACCCGCGAACCGCGCGGGCCCGCCGAGCGGAAGACGAACACCATGCCCCTGCATGTGATCACCGGTGCCGGTGGCACCGGAGCCCCCACCGCCGAACTGTTGGCCCGGCAGGGTGATCGCGTCCGACTGGTCAGCCGGCGCGGGGGCGGACCCGAGCACCCACTGATCGAGCGGATCGCCGCCGACGCGACCGACGCCGACGCGCTGACCCGACTCGCCGAGGGCGCGACGACGCTGATCAACACCGCGATGCCGCCGTACGACCGGTGGCCGGACGAGTTCCCACCGCTCGCGACGGCGCTGCTGGACGCGGCTGAACGCACCGGCGCCGGCTACGTGATGATGGGCAACACCTACGGCTACGGCATCGTCAACGGCCGCTTCACCGAAGATCTACCGATGGCACCGGTATCCGCCAAAGGTCAGGTACGGGCCCGGATGTGGAGCGACGCCCTCGAGGCGCACCGCGCGGGTCGAGCCCGCGTGACCGAGGTCCGGGCCTCGGCGTTTCTGGGCGCCGGGGCCGGTTCGCTGTACAACTTCACGGTGGCGCCCCTCGTCCTGCGCGGCGAGCCGGCAGCCTTCCCCGGCGACCTGGACGCCCCGAAAACCTGGTCCTACGTCGGGGACGCCGCCCGAACCCTGGCCGCCGTGGCCCTCTCCGGCGACGACCTTGCGTGGGGACGGGCGTGGCACGTGCCCTCCACCGCGGCCTTGTCCGTGCGGGAGCTGACCACGCGGCTCGCGACCGCCGCCGGGGCGCCCGCACCCATCCTGACGGCGATGTCCACCGATCAGCTCGCCGCGACCGGAGCCGTGAACCCGATCATGCGGGAAGTCATCGAGATGATGTACTCCCTGGAACAGCCCGACCTGCTCGACTCCACCCTCACCGAGCAGACGTTCCGCCTCGCCCCGACCCCCCTCGAGACCGTCCTGGCTGAAACCGTCAGCGCCTACGGACCTGTACCTGACCAGACCCTGACCACCTGTACCAGACCAGACCAGAACGGTCGGCAGAATTCCGGGTCGGCACCGACCGCATCTCGCCGGCAATCAGACGGTCACGTCGGCGACAGTACCGCCGTCCGGGGAACGTAATCCCGTCTGCGGTGCGGCTCTGGCTGCACTCCGGAGAGGCACCCCCGTCTACCCCGTGACCCTTCTGGACCTTGTCCAGGAACCACACACCGCCAGTAGGTATGCAGCGCGCAGAGAACATGGAGGAGAGAAAATGAAGGTCGGAGTATTCGGGGCAACAGGAACGATCGGCCGGTGCGTCGTCTCCGAGGCGCTCGCCCGAGGCCATCGGGTGACGGGGTGGACTCGCGATGTCTCCCGCCTCCCTCCACAGCCGACTCTGGCCCGGTGGGCCCAGGTCGACCTCCTCGACCCGACGGACGTGGCACGGGTCATCGCGGGGCATGACGTCATCGTCAATGCAATCAATACCGGAAACAGCATTCCGGAAGGCATTGCTAACGCCGGGGTTCTGCCCGCCGCCGCCCGCGCCGTGCTCACAGCAATGGAACAGCATCCGGCTACGAGGCTCATCGTCGTCGGCGGCGCCGGCAGTCTGGAGGTGGAGCCAGGCCGGCAGATCGTCGACCTGGAGGGCTTCGCGGAAGGCCTGCCCGCGGCCCTCGGAGTCCCCGCTGACTACGTGAAGGTCGTACTGGCCCACCGGGAGGCCCTGAACCTGTACCGCCTGTCGAACAGAAATTGGACGTATCTCAGCCCCTCGGCCGGACTGATCACCTCCGGTGAGCGCACCGGCCGCTTCCGGACCGGCACCAACCAAATTCTAGTCACAGCGGCGGGCACGAGCGACATATCCGCCGAGGACCTCGCAGTAGCCATCGTCGATGAGGTCGAGGATCCACGCCATATCCAGCGGCGATTCACCGTCGGCTATTGAAAGGTCGAGGTGGGCAGTGCGGTCGAATCGTGTCGACCGTCACGAGAATCTACCCGGTGGCGGCCGTGAGGGATCCCGCTGGTGGCCAGTAGAGAAAATTGCCCGCCAGCGGCCAGCCATCTGCCTGCTGTGACTGTCTGTTCTCAGGCGCCGTGAGGGACGCCTCCAACCATGCGAGAGCGGGCCGAGGATACCTTTGAGGTGCTGCCCGTTTCCTGGACACGGACGTAGACGGACTATAGCAGCTTTATTCTGCGCTGTCCGTGCGTCCGTCGCCGGCACGAGACGGCTGTCGCGAAGTCCGGAGCAGTGGTTCGACCGGGGCGGGGTCAGGCGCATCTCGCGAGACCGGCGGGGGCGGTACGAGACGGGTGTAGAAGGCATCGGGATTCGGAATGGGACTGGCGTCCGCCCTACCAGGAACGCCGGCGACCTCATCCGGCATCCACGAAGGTTCTGCTCTTCGCGTCAGCCGCGCCGGCCGGCGACGCTTCCTGATCGTACCGACCACCCCGAGGCCGACAACGACCAGGACGAGAAGCGCGAGGGGGGCTATCTGCAAGTCCATCAGTGCCCCCCACCGGATGGTTACATGATCCTCATTGCCTGACTGCTACGGATACGGTAGCCGGAAATCTCCGCGCTGAGGTCGTCAGGTCACACACTGCGTGGTTCTGGCACCTTCGGCAACGGGATACCACGAGGTCGGGCTGCTCTTTGAGTCGCCAAAGGTGATCATCTCGCCGTGGATGACCGTCCTGGCGGATCGTCGTCGACGAGCTCGGTCTGCCGGTGTCGATGGAGCCACGCCTGTCGGGGCCCGATCACGGCGAGGCGGACGGCAGGCCCTGGGCGGACATCATCGCCGAGTTCGGCGGGCACCCCTCAAGGCCGGCCGGAGGAGCCTTTCGCGCCCGGGTCGGAGAGCTGGGGCCAGTTCCTCGTGCGGGCGGGTGGCTGCCTGCGGGAGTTGGCTGACCGTCACGACGGTCAGCGGGTGCTGGTCATCGCGAACGGCGAGACGGTGGAAGCGGCCCATCGGCTGCTGATGGGTGTGCCCGCATCGGCCCGCCTGTCCTACGGTTTCTCTGTCGCCTGCGCGTCGCTGACCTGGTGGTCACACCGCTGGTCCTCGGCCGGGACCACCCGATGGTCCCTCGTGGTGCACGGCGCGACCGACGGCTTCCACTCGATCCGACCCGGTCGGGAGAACCGCGGCTGACCGCTCGATGTGGTGAGCCCGGTACGTCGAGTCGACCATAGGAGTCGGGCTGCGCCGGCCAGTAACCGCGTCCGTTCGGCACCGCCACCAATGCCCTGACCAGGCCTTATGTCACACAGCGGAGGTCTTAGGAAAACCTTGCCTAATTTGTAGCTTGGATGGATGGCCTCTGTCGGACCGCCCCGCCCGGGCTCCCCCGCGTTTCTGGCGTCCTCGCTCGAGCGGTACGGAGAGCAGACGGCGATCATCACCGCCGAGGGCGAGCTGTCGTACCGGAAGCTGGGGGCCAGGGTCACCGCCGCCGCCGAGCGAATCGGTGGCGAGCGACGCCTGGTGCTGCTCGTGGCGGCCAACACGGTCGACGTCCTGGTCATGTATCTGGCGGCACTGTCGGCCGGGCACGCGGTCCTGCTCGTGCCCGGCGACACCTCGGCGCCGACCGGTGCCTCGACGTCGGTCGACGCCCTGATCGACGCCTACGACCCGGATGTCGTCATCCGGCCCGCGGGCCCGGCGACCCATGTGGAGCAGCGACGCACAGGCACGCGGCACGTTCTGCACCCTGAGCTGGCGCTGCTGCTGAGCACCTCCGGCTCGACGGGCTCACCAAAACTGGTCCGGCTGTCGTACACGAACCTGCAGGCCAATGCGGAGTCGATCGCCGAGTATCTCGACGTGCGGCCCAGCGACCGCGCCGCGACGACCCTGCCCATGTACTACTGCTACGGGCTGTCGGTCATCCACAGCCACCTGTTACGCGGAGCCGGGCTGGTTCTGACGTCGCTGTCAGTCATGGACGCCTGCTTCTGGGCGCTGTTCCGGAAGGCCCGCGGCACCTCCCTGGCCGCCGTGCCGTACACCTTCGACCTGCTCGACAGGATCGACTTCGACGCGATGTCGCTGCCGCACCTGCGTTACATCACCCAGGCCGGGGGTCGGCTGGCACCCGACCGGGTCGCCCACTACGCCCGGCTCGGGCAGCGCGACGGCTGGGACCTCGTCGTGATGTACGGGCAGACCGAGGCCACGGCCCGCATGGCCTACCTGCCGCCACACCTGGCCGCGACATACCCGCACGCCATCGGTGTGCCGATCCCGGGCGGGTCGTTCCGGCTCGCCCCGGTGACCGCCGGCGCCGGCAGCCCCGCAGGCGCTGGGAGTCCCGGGGACGTCGGCGAGCTTGTGTACTCCGGCCCCAACGTCATGATGGGCTACGCGCACACCGTCGCGGACCTCGCCCTCGGCAGGATGCTCGACGAGCTCCACACCGGAGATTTGGCACGGTGCACCGACGGCGGGCTCTACGAGGTCGTCGGCAGGCAGGCCAGGTTCGCCAAGCTCTTCGGGCTCCGGATCGATCTCCAGCGTGTGGAGGACGTGCTCGCGGGCGAAGGACTCAGCGCCTGCTGCGTGACCGACGACGACGCACTCCATGTGGTCGTGGAGGGCACCGGTGAGACGGCTCCCGTCCGCCGGCTGGTCGCCCGGGCCTGCCGGCTGCCGGAGAGCGCGGTCCACGTGCACCGTCGGGACGCGCTGCCACGCCTGACCACCGGGAAGGTCGACCTGGTCGCGGCTCGGGAGGTGGCCCACGAGGCGCTCGGGGCCGCCCCGCGCACGACCATGCCGTCCGGGCGGGGTGCGCCACTGGACGGCACAGCCGCGCTGCGCCGGCTGTTCGCGGACTCGCTCGGCCGGGACGACGTCACCGACGACAGCACCTTCGTGAGCCTGGGCGGGGACTCGCTGTCCTACGTGGACCTGTCGCTGCGCCTGCAGGAGCACCTCGGACGGCTGCCCGCCGACTGGCACACCACGCCCCTGCGGGACCTGGAGCCGGCCGCGTGGCCGAGGCGCCGGGCAGGTGGCTCGATTGAGACCAGTGTGCTGCTCCGCGCCATCGCGATCGTGTTGGTCGTCGGGACGCACGCCAACACCTTCGACGCCGTCGGTGGCATCCCCGGCGGCGCGCACCTGCTGATCGCCGTCGCCGGCTACAACTTCGTCCGTTTCCACCTGACGCCGGCGCCGCGGTCACAACGCGTGCACGGACTGCTGCGCAGCATCGCGCACCTGGTGGTGCCCAGCGTGCTGTTCATCGCCACGCTCGTGCTCCTGATGGACGAGCACGGACTCGCCAACATCGTGCTCCTCAACAGCGTGTTAGGGCCGGCGCAGGCCGGCCCGCCGTGGGAGTTCTGGTTCATCGAGGCGGTGGTCCAGATCCTGCTGGTCCTCACCGTCCTGCTGGCGGTTCCGGCGGTCGACCGGCTGCAGCGGCGTTTCCCGTTCGGGTCCGCCCTCGGCGTTCTCGCGGGCGCGTTGCTGTTCCGGTTCGACGTGGTGGAGCTGCCGGCGGGGCCACGCGACACGCAGACGTCGCTGGCCGTGCTCTGGCTGTTCGCGCTCGGCTGGGCCGCCGCCGCGGCGGGCACGGTGTGGCACCGCCTCGGCGTGACGGCGCTGGCACTGCTCACCGTCCCCGGCTACTTCGCCAACGCGCGCCGCGAGGACATCATTCTCGGCGGTCTGGTCCTCCTGATCTGGACCACAGACCTGCGCTGCCCGCGGCTGCCGCGGCGTCTGGCCGGCGTGCTGGCCAGCAGCTCGCTCGCCATCTACCTGACGCACTGGCAGGTGTTTCCCGCCCTGCAGGACGACCATCCGGTGCTGGCACTGCTGGCCTCCCTCGCGGTCGGCGTCGCGGCCTGGAGGGCATGGTCCCGGGCCACGACGCTGCTCCGCCGGCTCCCGGTGGGCGCCCTGGCGTTCCGTGCCGCGCGCCGCCCGCCCCGTGCCGCGGATGGCGGTACTCCGGCTGCCGTTTCGGGCCCAGCGCCCCGCCGCGCCCCGTTCGCGCCTGATGTGCCCATAGTCACAATCTCTGGCTCCGAGGTAAGGATGGGCTAACTTTCATCACGCTGCTGCTTTGCGCGTTTCATCCATGTGTATGCGCAGGTAGAAGGGGGTGGCGACGGCTGCGCCGCGACGAGTTGGCGCCGCTGGACGCAGCTCCCGCGGGTGCCACACCGTCACGCGCGCACGCCAGACCCGTCCGGTCTGTGCTCAGGGAAAGGGAGTCTGATGGGCAGGGCGAGAAGAGCGCTGGCCGTGCTGGCGACGGCCATCCTCGTGGGGGGCCTGTCGGCGGCGTGCGGCGGGGATGACGGGAAGACGCTCACGCTCTACAACGCGCAGCATCGGGACCTGATGCAGGTGCTGGTCGACGCGTTCACCAAGGAGACCGGCATCAAGGTCGAGATGCGTAACGGCGGTGACGCGGAGCTTGCGAACCAGATCGTCCAGGAGGGCGACAGCTCGCCCGCGGATCTGTTCGCCACCGAGAACTCGCCGGCCATGACGCTGGTCGACCGGGCTGGCGGGTTCAGCCCGCTCGACCAGGCCACCCTCGACCAGATGCCCGACCAGTACGTCCCGAGCTCCGGCACCTGGGTCGGCTTCGCGGCGCGGTCGACGGTGTTCATCTACAACCGCGACCAGGTCGACAAGGACGCGCTACCAACGTCGATCATGGATCTGGCCCGGCCGGAGTGGCAGGGTCGAGTGGGCGTCGCGGCCGGTGGCGCCGACTTCCAGGCCATCGTCAGCGCTGTGCTCGCGGTGGAGGGCGAGGACGCTGCCGCCGACTGGCTCGCCGGACTGAAGCGCAACGCCAAGATCTACGACAACAACATCGCCGCGCTGCGTGCCGTGAACGCCGGCGAGGTGCCCGCCGCCGTGATCTACCACTACTACTGGTACCAGGACCAGGCGGAGTCGGGAGAGATCAGCAGGAACGTCGACCTGCACTTCTTCGGGAACCAGGACGCGGGCGCGTTCCTCAGCGTCTCCGGCGTCGGCGTGATCGCGGCCAGCGACCAGCAGGCCGAGGCGCAGCAACTGGTCAGGTTCCTCACCAGCGAAGCCGGGCAGCGGGCGCTCGTCGACAGCGGCGCCCTGGAGTACGCCGTGTCGGACAAGGCCCCCACAAACCCCGCGCTGACGCCCCTGGCGGACCTCGACGCACCGCACATCGACATCTCGACCCTGAACGGCCCGAAGGTCATCGAGCTGATGCAGCAGGCGGGTCTGCTCTGACCAGCCATCTCACAGCTGGGGTGCGGCGCCCGCGCGCCGGGGTGTACCCACGCCCGCTGCTGCTCGCCTGCATGCTCGTCGCGCTGCTCGCGGCCGTCCCGCTCTTCTTCGTCGTGGGGTACACGATCAGCGTGGGCTGGTCGGAGGCATGGCGGCTGCTCGTCCGGCCCAGGGTGGGCGAGCTGCTCGTCAACACCACCGAGCTCGCGGTCGGCGGAATGGCCACCAGCGCCATCGTCGGAACGGCCGCCGCCTGGCTTGTCGAGCGCACGGACCTGCCAGGCCGGCGGGTCTGGCACGTGCTGCTCGCCACGCCGCTGGCGGTCCCGGCGTTCGTCGTCAGTTTCGGGTGGGTCTCCCTGGCCTCGGGCGTGGAGGGATACCCGGGCGCCCTGCTGATCGTCACGCTCGCCTACTACCCGCTGGTCTACCTCCCCGTCGGCGCGGCCCTGCGGGGTCTGGACCCGGCACTGGAGGAGTCCGCCCGCTCGCTCGGGCTCGGCCCGTGGCGGACGTTCGCCCGGGTCGTCCTCCCGCAGTTGCGCCCCGCCCTCCTCGGCGGGGCGCTGCTGGTGGGCCTGCACCTGCTCGCCGAGTTCGGCGCCCTGCAGATGCTGCGGTTCCCCACCTTCACCACCGCCATCTACGACCAGTACCGCTCATCGTTCAACGGCCCGGCGGCGAACATGCTCGCCAGTGTCCTGGTGCTGTACTGCGGGGTCCTGGTGGTCGCGGAACTGGGCCTGCGCGGCCGCCACCGCTACGCCCGGCTCGGCCCGGGAAGCAGCCGCCCGGCGGTTCCGGCCCGGCTCGGCCGGCTCACCGTGCCCGCCCTGGCCGGGGTCGCCGCGGTCGTCGTCCTGGCACTGGGCATACCGCTGGCGAGCATCATCCGCTGGCTGGTGGTGGGGGCGTCCACCGCCTTCCCCGCGGCCGACCTCGCCACCGCCACGGCCAGCGCGGCCGGCCTCGGTGTCGCCGGCGCCCTGACCACGGTGGTGCTGGCGCTCCCCGTCGCCTGGCTCAGCGTGCGTCATCCGAGCCGGATCGCGACGCTGCTCGAACGGAGCACCTACACCGCCAACGCGCTCCCGGGCATCGTCGTCGCTCTTGCCCTGGTCACGGTCTCCCTGCAGGTCCTGCCAGCCGTCTACCAGACCACCACGCTCCTGGTCGCCGCCTATTCGATCATGTTCCTGCCGCGTGCCACCGTCGCGGCGCGGGCCGCGATCGCCCAGGCACCGCCCGTCCTCGACGACGTGGCGCGCGCCCTCGGAATCCGGCCGGCGCAGGTCTGGTGGCGGGTCACCCTGCCCCTGATCGCCCCGGGCGCCGGCGCCGGCGCGATCCTCGTCTTCCTCGCCGTGGTCACCGAGCTCACCGCGACACTGCTGCTGGCCCCGACCGGCACCCAGACCCTGGCGACCGAGTTCTGGAACCACACCCGCGACATCGACTACGGAGCCGCGGCCCCGTACGCCGGGCTGATGGTGCTGCTGTCAGCACCGGCGACCTACCTGCTCACCCGGTCCGCCCGGAGTGGCCCTTGACCCGGAGAGGCGCATGACCGCGTTGACCGTCAGCCAGGTGACCAAGAGGTTCGGTGACACCACCGCGCTCGCCGGCGTAGACCTCGACGTGCCCGACGGCACGGTGACGGCCGTTCTCGGGCAGTCCGGCTGCGGCAAGACCACCCTGCTGCGGCTGGTCGCGGGCTTCGGCGACCCGGACGGCGGCACGATCGAGTTCGGCGGTGAGCGGGTGTTCGGCCCCGGCCGGAGCGTCCCCGCCCAGCGGCGGCGGGTCGGGTACGTCCCGCAGGAAGGCGCACTGTTCCCCCATGTGGACGTCGCCGCCAACATCGGGTTCGGCCTGCCGCGGGCCGAACGCCGCAGCGCCCGGCGCGCTGCGGAGCTGCTCGACCTTGTCGGCCTGGACGCGAGCCTCGCCCGCCGGTTCCCCCACCAGCTCTCCGGCGGGCAGCAGCAGCGCGTCGCGCTCGCCCGGGCACTGGCTCCGCGCCCTTCCATCGTGCTGCTCGACGAGCCGTTCTCCTCCCTGGACGCCGGCCTGCGCCTGAGCACCGCCCGGGCCGTCGTCGAGGCCCTGTGCGTCAACGGGACCACCGCCCTGCTGGTCACACACGACCAGAACGAGGCACTGTCGCTCGCTGACCAGGTCGCGGTCATGTCCGCCGGCCGCATCACACAGGTCGGCTCGCCGCAGGAGATCTACACCGCGCCGGACAACCCGGCTGTCGCGGCCTTCGTCGGCGCGGCGGTGTTCGTGCCCGCCGTCGTCTCCGGGCTCACCGCATCCAGCGACCTCGGCGAGCTCACCGTCCGTCCCGGATCCGCCCAGGGCGCGGCGCGCATGCTCATCCGGCCGGAGCAGATCAGGCTGGTCGCGGCCGCGGAGGGGGGCCCCGGGGACAAGGCAGGGGTCAGCGGTCAGGTGACCGAGGTGAACTACTTCGGTCACGACGCCACCGTCCAGCTCCAGCTCGACCGCTCCGGTCGCACCGTGACCGCACGGGTCCCGGGAAACCAGCTTCCCGGACCCGGTGCCCGCGTGTGGCTGGCCGTCGACGGCCCGGTCACCGCGTTCGCGTCCCCGTGACGGCCGCACGCAGGTGGTCCGTCCACACCTCCAGATGGTCTCTTGTGCTGCGCGGCGTGGCCGACGGCTTCCACTCGATGCGGCCCGGTCGGGAGAACCGCGACTGACCGCGGCCACAGATTCCTTGAATGCGGAACAGATGTCCTGCCAGGGTCCGTATCTGCGTGTCGGTCCCAACAGGGATCGAACCTGAACATCCAGGTCAGCGGGCTGGACGGTGCCAGCGCGGATGTAACGGGGCGCTGGCGGCTTGTTCCACCGCGAGGGGCAGGTTCCCGAGGAGATCGGTGATCTGTCCGGCCGTCCCCACTTCGATGCTCGGTATCCGACGGGTGAGCAGGTCCACCGCGTCATGCCGGGGGAGTTCGGGTACGGCGATTTGAGTGCCGTAGCCGTCGAGTCCGGCGCGCTGTGTGGTGACGAGCAGCCGGCCGAGGTGATCTGTTGGCCGGAACGGGCCGATCACAGTCCGGTCTTCGATGTTGTCGAGGATGAGGAGCCAGCGCAGTTGCTTGCGCCGCAGCACACCAAGTACGTCATGCCAGTCCGCGCCGTCGGGTAGGCCGAGTTCGACGCCGAGGGCGGAGACGTGTCCGGGGATGAGCCGTGGATCTTCGGCGGGTATCCACCAGGCCAGGTTGAAGCCGGTCGTATGCCGGTGGGCGTATTCGAGGGCGAGGGCGGTCTTTCCGATCCCGCCGAGGCCGTGCAGGGCACAGACCGCGACCGATCCCGCGCGGGCTAGCTCGTGTTCGATCTGGTCGATGAGGGTGGTGCGCCCGACGAAGTGGGCCAGCCGCGGCGGGAGATTCCAGACATCTGGCCGGCTACCGGGGAACGACGGCCGCGTGGGCACTGCCCGTCCGGCCGGGGGGAACAGCGGAGCCGTGTCTGGTTTTGCTCGTCCGCCGGAGACCACACGCTGTGCCGCGTCCAGCAGCGTTGTGCGTGCCCGGTCCTGCGGCAGGCCGAAGAGGTCTACGGAGCCGATCTGGCCGAGCAGGCCCGGTCGGGGGCAGTCACCGATCCGTACGGGCAGGAGCTTGCGTTGTCCCCCGGTCGGATCGGCCGCCCAGGCGGCGCGCCATTCGGCGGCGCCGTAGACCGAGTGGGTGTAGGCGTGGGAGAGCACGGCGATCGTCCGCGCCGCGGCGGCGACGCCTTCGTCCATGCCGGTGACCCAGTTCGACCCTGGGGTGAAGTCCCACGCCTGGATCAGCACCCGCCAGCCGGCTTCCTCCAGGGTCCAGGCAATCCACTCCGCCCATGCCCGGTCGGGCTGAGTGTAGGAGACGAAGAAGTCCCAGCCGTCGCCGTCGCCGCTGGTGGTGCTGCTGTCCGTGTTGCCCCCGTTGTTCACCCGGACAGTGTGCCACCGGGACAGGCCGTGTCAGACCGTGCTGGTACGGCGGTGCCCAGGGTCAGGGTCTGGCCTGCGTCGGGACTGTGGCCGAGGCGCGGGCCCGTGTGCGGCGGGGCTATGTGGGTTGATCCCGGGCGCCTGTTGGGGATCTTCGCGGGGGCGGAGAGGGGAAAAGTTATCAGGTCTCTGAGTGCTGGGCTGCGGGTGTCTGGCTGGTCCGTGCGCTGATGTGGCAGGTCACGGGGCATGCGGGTGCCCGGTGGAGCGTGGATGTGAGACCTGGTGCTCATTAAGCGTCCGAGCGGGTTTCGGACCCGCACTGGCCGATCTTGCTCGGCATCGTCGCAGGTCAGAGGGCCGATTTGTGCGCCCGGCAGGGATCGAACCTGCGACCCAGTGCTTAGAAGGCACGAAAAGCATCAGGTGCCTCGGGGGTCAGCCCTGCCCATGCAGTCCACCGGCGTCCGTCCCTGTCCGCTGGCGTCCGTGGCTGTTGCTACAGAGGTAGCTACACCTGGCGGGGCCTCCGACGCCCGGTGCCTGGACGAACCTTCCTCCGGCCTGGGTAGCCTGCGTGCCGTGGACGATAAGTCACAGGTCGTTCCGTTTGTCGACCTCCCCACCGCCGCCCTTGTAGTCGATCAGCTGTATGAGGGGGGCACGGCGGGCACCCTTGCCGATGACCCTCTGGCGCGGCTGCTGCCTGTCGGCAACCAAGGAGGGTTTCGGTACGCGGGCTCCCCCCGCAAAGGCACCGTCCGTCTCTCGGTGCTTTACACCACCGGGGCAGTAGCAGACTGGCCAGACACTCTCGATCCCTCGACCGGGGTCTTCACCTACTACGGCGACAACCGCAAACCAGGTCGGGACCTGCACGATACCCAACGTTCTGGCAACCTCCTCCTGCGTGACGTGTTTGAACACGCCCACGGCAGCGTGGAGGAACGCCGTACAGTCCCGCCGTTCCTGCTGTTCGAAACAGCGCCACCGGGACGGCGCATCATGTTCCGTGGCCTACTTGCCCCCGGCGCGGCCACCCTCACCAGCGACGACGATCTCGTCGCGATCTGGCGTAACACCCGCGGACACCGCTTCCAAAACTACCGCGCCCACTTCACCGTGCTCGACGTCGCGACCGTCACCCGCACCTGGCTAACCGACATCCTCGCCGGACACGCTACCGACAGCGAGCACTGCCCACCTGCGTGGACAGCCTGGGTCGACGGTCGCGCCTACAGCCCGTTGATCGCACCTTCGACCACCATCATCCGGACCAAAGCAGAACAGCAACCCCCCGACCCTACCGGGGTAGCGATACTCGCCGCCATCCGCGAGCACTACCGGGGACACGAACACGACTTCGAGTTCTGCGCGGTCGAGCTGTGGCGACTCATCGCGCCAGCCACTGGCAGATGTGATGTCACCCCGCCGAGTCGGGACGGGGGCCGCGACGCCATCGGCGACTACATCCTCGGCCCACTCTCTGACCCGATCGCCATCGACTTCGCTTTGGAAGCCAAGTGCTACACCGACACCAACTCCGTCGGCGTCCGAGATGTCGCCCGGCTGATCTCCCGGCTACGCCACCGCCACTTCGGCGTCTTCATCACCACCTCCCACTTCAACCAGCAGGTCTACACCGAAGTACGCACCGACCGGCACCCCATCGCCCTGGTCAGCGGACGCGACATCGTCAATGCCCTCCGCGCCCACGGCTACGCGGACGTCAACGCCGTCAACGCATGGTTAGGCAAGATCCCGAATGTCCATGTCTCCGCGAAGGGAGCACCTAATCCGTAGTTAGATATGGATCTTCCGCCGACGTCCGTTCAGTCCGCTGACCTCGCACACTCCGTCCGCTGGCGTCCGCCTACGTGCACCCTCGTCCGCCGGCTTGGCTGTCAACTTGGCTGTCATCACCCCATGACAAGCCGACCCGTACCGCAGGCGCCCCAGCGCCGAGGAACGGAAGCGGCGCGGTAGCCTCTCGGCCGTCGACCGCCCGATTACAAGATCGGCGCGCTCCGTCCGTGGACGTTCGTCGACGTCCGTACATCCTGGTCAGCAGCCTGCCCGGTTCCGTCGTTGTCCGCTGACGTCCGCTGTTGTTTGCTGGCTTGGCTGTACGGATGGCTGTACCGAAAGCACTCTCAGGGCTCGTCAGCGTCTGATGCGCCGGGTACGTAGCCGACTGCGCTTGCTCCAAGCGTATGATCAGTCACCGATTCAGTCGAACCCATCACAGACCGGGGGGCTAGTTGATGTTCGAACAGGCTGGTGAAGGTCCGGATGCGCTTCCCTTCCTCGTCTCCCTCAACGACCAGCACGGCACGGTTGATCGGGCGGACGGAGGTGAAAAGGGGATCTTCGCTCGAAGGGACGACGAGCCGACGGTCCGTCAAATCCCAATTACCGTGCTGCGAGAGAATCTACGCCGCACGGTCGGCGGGCTCCGGCAACTGTTCGACGAGATCGCGGCTACCGAAGGTCCGATGCCCCTGAAGCAGGCGCAGTTCGCTATCCAGGTGACCGCGAGCGGCGGCATCACTCTGGTCGGCACCTCGGCCCAAGTCGCCGGCACCGCTGCAATCACACTGACTTTCGGTGAGTAGTCGCCGCTGATGGACGGCCGTTTCCGCGCCCTGCTGATCGGGGTGCCTTCCTACCGCGACCCGGACATTGACAACCTCCTCTTCATCGAAGAGGACCTGGCCGAGCTATCCGCCACGCTTACCCGCACTGGTTACGAGGTAACGGTCCATAACGTGGCCCATACCGACTTCGCAAGTATCGACACTGCGATAGAATTCTTCATTGGCGACGCCGAATCGGCGGATACGCTACTTATATTCCTCAGCGGACATGGCATCCATCACGCCAACATGGACTATCTTGTCCCGTCCGGGGCGATGATGCGATCTAGCCCTTTCTACACCCGTTGCGTCCCGATCGATGTCGGCCGCTACGTCGAGGCCAGCCATGCCGGAAATGTCGTATTGATGGTCGATGCCTGCCGGGAAGGAATCCACTTCAACGAGAAATCCGGGCCATCGACGCTGGCGTGGTCGGACCGCGAGGTTACACGGACGGCATCTCGACACTTCGCCTACGTCTACGCGTGCTCCCCTGGCGAAAAAGCCCGCTTTGCGACAGTTGGCAACTCGTCATTCAGCTTCTTTTCGCGGGCGGTCAGCACCGTCGCCGACGACGACGCCGGTCCCGCCACCCTTGCCGACATCGAGCTGGCCGTCCAAGCGGAGATAGACACCCTCACTAGCGCCCACGGGTATCCGCGGCAGCAGGTCCGGATTCTGACCGAAACCGGCAAAGATTTCATCCTGCTACCGAGACCGAGGAGAAGACGGACCGGAGCGGCCGGCGAACATAGCTGGGTTACCGCGGCCCGGACCCATACGGCCTGGAACCTTGCTGATGGCCGACCTGGCCAGGAACTGCTGAGGGAGGCGACCACCACCCTCGTCGCATACCTGGCACGGTGCTGGGAGCGGGACAACCGGCTGGTTCAGAGCGACCCGTGGCACGCCCCCGGCTGGGCCGAACGGATGAACGGCAAGGTCCGCTGGCTGCTATCTACGCTGAATCCGGAGAAGTTGAGCCTGTCGCCAGCAGAGGCGGCCCTGCTCACAGCTGTCCCGTTCCTGCACACCGCCTACTGGACCCGGCTGGCCGCCTCTGCCTACCCCCAGGTCAACCCGGCGGATCTAACAATACGCGGCACTTCGGACGACCGAGCCGCTTTCGAACGGTTCACCGCTGGTTATGGACGTCTCCTCCGCCGGGCGCAGCGCATTGACCTGCCCGACGGGCAGCGGCCGGCGGCCGGTATTGGATGGTGGCTGTTCCATCGCTGGCTCATCCGCCGGCCGGCGTCCTATCAGCTCGACCTGCTCGTCGATCTGCTGCTTCCGTCCACGCCCCTGCCAGAGGACGGCGACAGCAGACTGGTACCCGAGGTTTTCGCCGTCGACCGACTACTTGAATTGCTTCGGACGCTGCGCACCGACACGGCCTCACTTGCCCAAGGTGACCGGGACACGGCACCACGGCCGATTCGGCCGGTCGCGAACTCCAGCGAGATGGAGCAGAGCATCCGCGAACAATTGGTGGCGTTCCTGCTCTCCGCCGCGGAACGGTTCACCCTTGACCCGGTCGGGATGTCAGAAGTGGTGGTCGACCATCTCGGCATCAGCGGCGGAGTTAGCCTGCCACAGCTTCACGAGACGCTCGCAGAGGCCGCCTGGGAGGCGCGTGGACGTACACGGGTACTCGCCGCCCGCTGTCACCATCCCGCCGTCGATCTGGCACTGCGCGAGCAGGCGAGTGCCGTGGATAGTCTGCTACGCCATATCGATACCGCCGCCGCGGACGGCGGGCTGTTGGCTCCGTTGGCGGACCTACCGACCCGGGCGACCGCTGACCGGGTGGTGGCCGCGACCGGAGCCGACGGTCAGCGGGCCTACGACTCGACTGGGTTTCGGTTCCGACTCGCCGACGACCGCATCCAGGAATTACTCATGGGTGAGCAACTCTATGGCGATCCGGCGTTGGCGGTCCGTGAATTGTATCAGAATGCGCTCGATGCCTGTCGCTATCGTCAGGCGAGGATCGAGTACCTTGAAGTCGCCGGACGACACCCTACGCCCTGGATCGGAAGTATCCGGTTTACGCAGGGCGTAATGGACGGTCGACCTTTCTTGGACTGCATCGATAACGGCGTTGGTATGGGTCTACGGGAACTCGTCGAGGTATTCTCCCACGCTGGTATGCGTTTCGCCGACCTACCCGAATACGTCGAGGAGCGGGCCACTTGGAAACAGGAGGGCATCGAGCTTTATCCAAACAGCCGGTTCGGTATCGGCGTGTTGAGCTATTTCATGCTTGCCGACGAGATTACCGTGACAACCTGCAGGCTCGACCGTTCCGGCCGTCCAGGGACCGTGTTCGAGGTGCACATCGCCGGGCCGGGCGCGCTATTTCGCGTGCACGACCGCGGCCCCGGAGAGGAAGCCGGCACTACAGTCCGGCTGCATCTGCGTCCCACCGACACACCGCTTTCCTGCGTCGATCTGCTTCGCCGGATCCTGTGGATCTCCGAATTCGCGGTGGAGGCCATCGACGCCACTGGTCGACAGAGCTGGGCCGCTGGGCAGTTGTCGTCAGTCGCGCCGATTGGCGCGGAGGACCCGCTAGCCGACGACGCCCGACGCACCGCCTGCCGGATCGATGCCACCTCCGCTCCCACGGTCTGGTGGTGCGACACGAACGGTGGTGTGGTCGCCGACGGAGTGTGGGTCGGCACCGACCTGTTCGGGGCGGTGGTGAACCTGACCGGCCCCTGCTATCCCCGTCTGACGGTGGACCGCCGACGGATCCTCGCTCACGACGACGCCGAGGTGACCCGACTCCAATACCGGGAGATCCCGGTGTTGCTTGCCGAGGATGCGACCGTGTTGACGTTCGACTGGCTCTGCGCGCTGGCCGGACACCATCCAGATCTTGCCGACGAAATCTGCACGCAGGCGGCAGCACATCACCGGCGGTGGAAGGTGGCCGGGGATACCGCGGATATTGCTGTAGTGGGATGTTTTCCGGCAGATGGCATGCTTTTTCGACGGCGGGACGGTTCACCACTACGCGCAGTACAGCCGGTGCTGCCGGAGGTGATTCTTCGATGGCGGTTGCACGCGTGGATCGAAGCCGGTCTTGTTAACGGGCTAACCGTCGCAGCGCCGGCTGGCGAACGTCTTCTGTCTCTTCCGACCGATGACGTGGTCCTCGCGGCCAGGGCAGTCGTCGAAACTGAAACGTCGAACCTGGCCGATTTTCGTGTGATCCCGGCGCCTCGCCTCGGCTCGGATCGGCCGGTGCCGGTGGGGCATCTGGCTGCGGCTGCGGTGAGGACGGGTCGCAGTGTCGGCCAGGTGGCTGCCCGGCTAGCTGCTCTGGGGTTCGCCGTCCCGGACCTGGCTACCCTGCCCGACCAGCTCGACCGCGACGACCGCACCCTCCTCAGCCGTGGTCTCGACGGCGAGGAACCGTGGCTCGGCTCGGATCGGCCGGTGCCGGTGGGGCATCTGGCTGCGGCTGCGGTGAGGACGGGTCGCAGTGTCGGCCAGGTGGCTGCCCGGCTAGCTGCTCTGGGGTTCGCCGTCCCGGACCTGGCTACCCTGCCCGACCAGCTCGACCGCGACGACCGCACCCTCCTCAGCCGTGGTCTCGACGGCGAGGAACCGTGGCTCGGCTCGGATCGGCCGGTGCCGGTGGGGCATCTGGCTGCGGCTGCGGTGAGGACGGGTCGCAGTGTCGGCCAGGTGGCTGCCCGGCTAGCTGCTCTGGGGTTCGCCGTCCCGGACCCGGCTACCCTGCCCGACCAGCTCGACCGCGACGACCGCACCCTCCTCAGCCGTGGTCTGAATAGCTGGATGCCGTGGCTCGATTCCGACCGGCCAGTGCCGGTAGGACATCTCGCGCGGGCTGCGGCGAGGACGAGCCATAGCCCTCGCCAGGTGGCTGCCCGGCTAGCTGCCTTTGGGTTCGCCGTCCCGGACCCGGCTACCCTGCCCGACCAGCTCGACCGCGGCGACCGCACCCTCCTCAGCCGTGGTCTCGACGGCGAGGAACCGTGGCTCGGCTCGGATCGGCCGGTGCCGGTGGGGCATCTGGCTGCGGCTGCGGTGAGGACGGGTCGCAGTGTCGGCCAGGTGGCTGCCCGGCTAGCTGCTCTGGGGTTCGCCGTCCCGGACCTGGCTACCCTGCCCGACCAGCTCGACCGCGACGACCGCACCCTCCTCAGCTGCAATCTTGACGGCGAGTGGCCATGGCTGGACGATCTCGACGGCCGTTCGCTGTGGCTCGATTCGGATCGGCCAGTCCCGGCGGTGCATCTCGCGCGGGCTGCCGCGAAGACGGGTCGCAGCCCCTTCCAGGTGGCTGCCCGGCTAGCTGCTCTGGGGTTCGCCGTCCCGGACCCGGCTACCCTGCCCGACCAGCTCGACCGCGACGATCTCATCCTCCTCAGCCGTGGTCTCGACGGCCGTTCGCCGTGGCTCGATTCGGATCGGCCAGTCCCGGCGGTGCATCTCGCGCGGGCTGCCGCGAAGACGGGTCGCAGCCCCTTCCAGGTGGCTGCCCGGCTAGCTGCTCTGGGGCTCACCGTCCCGGACCCGGCTACCCTGCCCGACCAGCTCGACCGCGACGATCTTCACCTTCTCGGCGACGAACGCTACGGCTGGACGTCGTGGCTCGGCTCGGATCGGCCGGTGCCGGTGGGGCATCTGGCTGCGGCTGCGGTGAGGACGGGTCGCAGTGTCGGCCAGGTGGCTGCCCGGCTAGCTGCTCTGGGGTTCACCGTCGCGGACCCGGCTACCCTGCCCGACCAGCTCGACCGCGGCGATCTCATCCTCCTTAGCCGTGGTCTCGACGGCCGGTCGCCGTGGCTCGGCTCGGATCGACCAGTGCCAGTGGGGCATCTGGCTGCGGCTGCGGTGAGTACGGGTCGCAGCGTCGACCAGGTGGCTACCCGGCTAGCTGCCTTGGGGTTCGCCGTCGCGGACCTGGCTACTGTGCCTGACCAGCTCGACCGCGACGATCTCATCCTCCTCAGCGGCGGTCTCGACGGCCGGTCGCCGTGGCTCGACTCGGATCGACCAGTATCAGCGGGATATCTGGCCGTAGCTGCGGTGAGGACGGGTCGTAGCCCTCGCCAGGTGGCTTCTTGGCTTGCTGCCTTGGGGTTCGCCGTCGCGGACCCGGCTACCCTGCCCGACCAGTTCGACCGTGGCGATCTCATCCTCCTCAGCGACGATCGCCACGGCCGGTGGCAGTCGCTCGGCTCGGACCGGCCGATCCCGACGGTGCATCTCGCGGAGGCTGCGGTGAGGACGGGTCGTAGCCCTCGCCAGGTGGCTTCTCGGCTGGTTGCCTTGGGGTTCACCGTCCCGGACCCGGCTACCCTGCCCGACCAGCTCGACCGCGACGACCGGATCCTCCTTAGTCGCGATCTCGATGGCGAGGAACCGTGGCTCGATTCGGATCGGCCGGTGCCGGTGGGGCATCTGGCCGTGACTGCGGTGAGGACGGGTCGCAGTGTCGGCCAGGTGGCTGCCCGGCTGGCTGCCTTTGGGCTCACGGTCGCGGACCGTGTGCCCGACCAGCTCGACCCCGACGACGCCATTCTTCTCAGCCGCGATCTCGACAGCCGGTGGCCGTGGCTCGACCCGGATCGGCCGATCCCGCCGGCGCATCTGGCCGTGACTGCGGTGAGGACGGGTCGCAGCGTCGGCCAGGTGGCTGCCCGGCTGGCTGCCTTGGGGTTCACGGTCGCGGACCTGGCTACTGTGCCTGACCAGCTCGACCGTGGCGATCTCATCCTCCTCAGCCGCGGTCTCGACGGCCGGTCGCCGTGGCTCGACTCGGATCGGCCAGTCCAGGCGGTGCATCTCGCGGAGGCTGCGGTGAGGACGGGTCGTAGCCCTCGCCAGGTGGCTTCTCGGCTGGCTGCCTTTGGGTTCGCCGTCCCGGACCCGGCTACCCTGCCCGACCAGCTCGACCGCGACGACCGCACCCTCCTTAGCCGCAATCTCGACGGCGAGGAACCGTGGCTTCACCCAGGCCAGCTTGTCCCCGCAGGGCACCTGATCGCCGCGTTCGCCTCCGGACGGAAGATCACCGAGGTTGCCAGCCGGTTGACGAAATATGGGTTTCGCTTGCCTGCGTCCATCAACATGGACAACTTGGTTTCCGACGGATCTTGATCGGACTGGAAGGTGGTCTGCGTCACACTGAGATCGGTTACCGACAAGATCATCGGATGGGCAGCGAGCTGTAACACCAGTGGCCTCGGCGCTGAGGCTAGGGCAAGTCGGGTTGCCCGGGAAATGAAACGTTCTGGGCACTGGCGTGCCCTCTGCTCGTTGTCCCGACCAACAGCCGATGACACTGCTGGCGTGCTTAGGCACCGACGGTCCCGTTCGCCACGGGTCGGTGGTGGATTTGAGTGGAGACGGATGGCGACGCGCCGGCGAGCATGGCCCGCCAGGGCCACGCGCAGCCGCCACGCGGCGCGGCCGGCGCCGCACTCTTGATCATAAAACGAGCATTTCGGCAGTCTCGGGCTCTCGCTGACGGCCTGGTGGTGGTCGCCGTACCGTGATCGGGTGGATGTAGCGGTTGCTGAGCGGTTGGCGAGCGAGCTGCTGACCCCGTTGGGGGATCGGTGGCGGCATGTCCAGGCCGTGGCTGCGGCTGCCCGTGAGGTATCCGCAGCTGTCGATCCCGAAGAGCGTGACCTGCTCATAGCGGCGGCCTGGCTGCACGACATCGGGTACGCCCCGCCGATCGCGCATCTGCGGTTCCACCCGGTGGACGGCGCCCGGTTCCTCGAAACCCAGGACGCCCCGGAGCGGCTGTGTGCTCTGGTCGCCCACCACTCGTGCGCCCGGTATGAAGCCGAGGAGCGGGGCCTGACGGCGGAGCTGTCAGCGTGGGAGCTGGAGGTCTCACCGGTGATGGACGCGCTGTGCGCGGCGGACATGACGACGGGTCCGCAGGGCCAGCGGTTCACCTTTGCTGAACGGATCGCGGAGATCCTCGCTCGCTACGGCGAGGGGTCGGTCGTGCACCGGTCGGTCACTCGGGCGCGGCCGGATCTCCAAACCACCGTCGAGCGCACCACCGCGCGGCTTGCGGCGGCTCAGCCAAGGTAGGGCGTCGCGCGGTTCTCCAGGTAGTGATCGATCCTGAGTCGCATCGACGGGTGGATGTTCAGCGTGTCCAGGTCCTCGGGTGCGACGAACTGGACCTCCTTCGTCTCGCTGGAGGTGCGTAGCTCTCCGCCGAGATTGCGGGTGGTGAAGCAGAGCGAGAACTGCTGGCGGACCTCGCCGTCGTCGTAGGCCAGGACGTGCCGGGGGTTGGTGTAGACCCCGATCAACCCGGTGACCTCGATATCGATGCCGGTCTCTTCCTTGGTCTCGCGGACGGCGGCGTCGGTGATGGATTCGCCGAGGTCCATGCCGCCGCCGGGCAGGGCCCACAGGTCGTTGTCGGTCTTGTGAACCATGAGGATGCGTCCGGCCTCGTCGGTGACGACGGCGGTCACGGAGGGGACGACGCTGTTCGCCTTGGGGGCGTTCGGGTCGTTGAAGTAGTCGATTCGCGCCAAGAGGGTTCAGGCTCCTTCGGTGGTGGCCCAGATGCGCTCGAAGCTGGCGGCGTAGTGGTCGAACAGGCCACCGGACTGGGCGCGTAGGTGCATGACGGGGGAGTGCGCGGCGGGGGCGCCGTACACGTGGGTGTTGACGAGCATGTCGCCGTCGAACCGGTAGATGGAGTTGTAGAGCGTGGTGGCGTGGAGCCGTAGCTCGATCCCGGGCGCCTCGCGGAGGGACGCGAGGTAGGTGAGCGTGATCCGGGTCCGGGCGGCGAGCCCGTCGCCGATCCCTTCCTCTTCGCCGCGGAGAGCGACGGCGGGTGATTCGGGGTCGCCGAGTGCGTAGCGGATCGTGACGCCTTCCGCGCCTTTGTGGCGGAGGACGGTGGTGAAGTCGGCGTGGCCGTCGGGGAGGAACAGGCCGGCGATCACGAGGACGTCGACCTGGTGGCGCGCGCCGGCGAACAGCGTCCGCCACAGCTCGGACGGGACGGCTGTCCGGCTGGGATAGACGTGCACGATGTCGCCGGGCACGTTGACGACGGGCGCTCCGGGCTCGGTCCGTGGCTCAGGGACGGCGCCGGGTCTTTCGGCAAGTCCGATGCGGCCCCGGGGGATGTCGATGCCGTCGGCGATGCGCTCGAAGATCTCCAGGCTGGTGACCTGGCGGCGGCCGGTTGAGATCTCGCTGACGTGGGACTGCGGGAGGCCGCAGACAGCGGCGATCTGTGTCTGGGTCGCGCCGGTCCACTGGCGGTAGATCTTGAAGACGGTGCCGATGTCACGGCGGGCGAGTGCGTCGGCCATCTCTGGCCGGTCCCAGAGTCCCGGCGGGGCCTGGGGTAACGGGCGGCGGACGGAAACCACGGGCGCCTCCGGACGGTAGGTACAGGACCGTCTGTCCTTGATCGGACGCGCAGAGCCTATCCGGTCTCCGTATAGATCGGAACCCTCGGCGTATACGGCCGGCGGCCTTCCGTGACAAGCCGTCCGGTTGGACGGTGGGCGGGCACCAGATCCGCCGCAGGTCGAACACCTTCGCGGGTCGGTTCCGGTGCCTCGTCGCCCACGATCCAACACAGGAGGACGGAACGTGATGTTCGACAGAGCAGACAGAGCAGGTGGAGGTGATCCCGGGCCGCTGCTGTTCGGCATCGTCCGCTTCGAACCGGGTGAGACCCGCCAGGTATGGGACACGGTCATCACCTTCAACTCGCCGGCCGCGGCTGACCTGTTCGCGATCGAACAGGGCTGGCACGACTACCAGGTCACCCCGCTGCGGTTCTTCGTCCACGACACGCGGCCACCGGCCGTGGACTGGACCAGGTTCGATGACCTCGTGACGCGCTTCGCGGACCACCGGCGGTGGACATGACCTCCTCGGGCATGCCCGGTCCGTTCCTGCCACCGGTGCCGGCTGGGGAGGGTGACGCAGAGAGCACGAGGGAGAAGCTGCCGGCGGTCGTGATGCTGCCGTGGGGTGCGGAGGAGTGGGCGGTCGTCGTCCAGCCGGGTTCGGATTCCGAAGATCTCCTGCGGGCGGTGGCGCGGATGCCCGGCGGGCTGAAGTTCACCGAGTCGTTCGGCGATGTGGATGTGGTGCTCGTGTACCGGGTGCCCGCTGGCGACCGCGCGCCGGTTGGGAAAGACGGTTCGGGGCCCTCGCGGCGAGGCTGTGCGGGTGCGGCGCTACGGACGGCGATGGATGCGCACCCGGCACGGCCTGACTCGCGCTGGATGACCAAGGGGGAGCGGACTGCGTTCCGGGCCGGCCAGGTGGAGGCGCTCGAATCGGTTCGCAGGGCCGTGCTCCACGCAATCGACGTTTCGTAGACCCCGCGTGGTCGACTGCTGCATGGCCACGCTATGAAGCCTGCAGACCATCAGACTGAAAGGGCAACCCGAATCAAGTGGATGCATGGCTTCAGGTCGTCCAGGCTTTCGGCGCGGCAGTGATCGGCGGAGTCATCGGACCTTTCGTGGTCCAGGCCCGAGACCGACGTTCGGCGCGTGCACTCGTTCGGGAGAAGATCGTTGAAGTCGAGGCCCTCAGGTGGGAGGACGAGTCGTACCAAGAGTTCAGACGATCATTGGCGTCGCTGGAAGCTGCGGCGATCGTGGCCCGAGTGTCGCGGAGAATGACGATGGAGTACATCGGGGCTGCTGAGGCGGCGCGCGGTGCCTCGGAGACGTTTCCAGAGGGGCCTGACGGAGGGCCGATCTGCGTCCTGATGGATATGGCGGTCGCGGCGCGAGTCACTGCGGCGCTGGAAGCGCTGAGCTCGGCGATCTGGCATCCGTGGGTGCACCGTCTCCGACATCGCCATATGCGGCGTGTACAAGCAAGCTAAGTCCGACGATTTGGTCGGCGGGCCGGCACCGGCGGAAGCTACTCCGTCGGTGCCGGCCCGTTGTCGTTGCCGCGGTTCGTCCTCGGTGGCCCGGTGGGAGCGATCCGTTCTGAGAGATCGGCGAGCCGCTGTTCGATCCGCAACAGGACGGCCAGGATCTGACGATCGATCGGCGGTCCTCCGTGGTCCTCGCCCTGGTTTGAGGGCGTCTCGCTGGTTCCCTCGAGGTGAACGAGGACGCGGGTCAGATGGTCGTCCGGCCAGTCGAGCGCACGGGCGACGGCGGCCAGGGTGGCGTCCTGGACCCGGCGGCCCTGGGCGCCGTGTTGGAGCTGGCGTAGCGTCGCGACGGACACGCCTGACGCGGTGGCGAGTGCTTGCTGTCCCATCCGCTTGCGGGTCATCCTCGCGTTGAGGGCGTCGGCGACCGCCTGCCAGTCCTCACCCTCGACTCTGCCGCGTGCCGTGTACGGTGGAATCCCCCGTTTGTTTGTCATCTGTCAAAGGTAGCGTTGTGGCGGACGGGCATTCCAGCCGGTGGGTGGATAATTTCCATCCGGAGTCCGTATACGTCGGAACGAAAGTGCTTGGCGATTGGTTCGTGAGCGGTTCAGGGTGGGTGTTGCCCGACAGCGGCCGGAACACCGGCGGCGGGGCTGACCCTCACGGAGGTAGACGAACCATGGCGGTTCCGCGACGCATTCCGGTGCGCTTCGAGGACGTGTTCCCCGCGGGAGCATTCGTCCTCGGTGTGGAGGCGGCGAACGATTACGAGAAGGCCAAGGCCGGTGCGCCCGACCCGCAGGAACGGGACCCGAACACCGGCGAGCGGATCTGGACGGTGCGCGTGCTCGACGCGGACCCGGCGGCGCGGCAGGCGGAGCTGAAGGTGAAGGTTCCGGGCGAGGTTCAGCCGGTGCTGCCGGAGGTCTTGGCTGGTACGCCGTTCCGGCCGGCGCTGTTCGAGGGCCTGACGATCACCCCCTGGGTGGACAAGAACGGCAACTTCCCCAAGCAGGCGTACGCCCTGCGTGCCTCGCGGATGCGTCCGGCGGTTCCGGCTCGGCGTCCGACTGGAGTGGCGGCGTGAGCGGCGAGGGGAAGCGTTCGTACACGACGCTCGGGCTGCACATCGGCGCGGAGTGGTCGGTGCTCTGCCACACCTACCCCGACCGGGCGCCGATCCTGGTTGTGGACGCGGGACGGGTGAGCCTGAGCGTTTCGGCGATGGAGCAGGCTCCGGACGCCCGGCACGCTGACTTCGCGTACAAGCTGCTCGCGGCGGTCAACGACTACCTGATCGCTTACGAGAACTACCAGTTCGAAACCCAGGAAGCCGCGAACGCCGCCGCTCCGGACGACGACGCCTCCGGGTCACGCGCCGCGTAGTTTTCTCGCTGCTCGTCGGCTGCATCGAGGAAACGGCTTCCATTCCTCGACTCTCCCTCCTTTTCGCCGATTCCCTCTGTCTGTATTTCGTGCGCTCGAAAACAGGTGGTATTTGTCATGTCCAGAATCAACGGTGACCAACGTTTTCCGCGGGTGCCGTCGCGGGCCGACAAGGTGCGCGTGCCGGTGTGGATGCTGCTGTTGGCGGTGGCCGGGAAGGTGCTGTGGCTGGCGCTGCGGGGCTGCTGGCGTCACCGTGTCGCGGTGGTGTCCGCGGTCGGCCTGCTCCTGGTAATGCACCGGATCGGGCTCGTCGGCCTGGCCGTGCTCGTCGCGGGGCTGGTCCTGGTGGCGGTCGTGTGGTGGCGGGTGCATCCGCGGTCGTTCGGGCCGGTGGCCTGGTGGCTGTGGGGCCGGGCGCGGCTGACGTTCGTCTACCGGTGGCGTTGGAAGCCGGCGATGGTCCATACCGACCTGGCGATCCGCATGCCGACGTCGACCGGTGATCAGGTGAACTTCGACGAGTACTTCCCGCGGATTCGGAAGATCCGTTCGTCGCGGTCGGTGGACGTACTGCGTGTCGAGCTGCTGCCGGGTCAGACTCCGGCGCAGTGGGCGGAACAGGCTGAGGCGCTGCGGCACGTGTTCCGTGCCCGGCGCTGCCAGGTGCAGGCGGAGACGGTCCGCTTCATCCGTGTCTCCTTCCACCACCGGGACTCGCTGACCCGGCCGGTTTCTCCGCCCAACCTGGACGACTCCGCGGACGGTGCCGGCTCTGACCCTGCCCGCACCGTTCCGTCCGCAGTCGTCCGCCGTGGTCAGGGGATGGCGCGGCTGCTGGCCGGGTTGTCGGCGGTGCCTGTCGGACGGTGCGAGGACGGCCGTTCCTGGACGCTGCCGGTCCGGGGAACGCACGTGCTCGTCGCGGGGGCGACCGGTGCCGGTAAGGGCTCGGTGCTGTGGTCGGTCATCCGCGGTCTCGGCCCGGCGGTGCGGGCGGGGCTGGTGGAGCTGTGGGTGTGTGACCCCAAGGGCGGCATGGAACTCGCCTTCGGGCGGGCGATGTTCACTCGCTTCGCCACTGACACGGCGTCGATCGCGGATCTCCTCGACGACGCGGTGACCGTCATGCAGAACCGGACGGCCCGGCTCGCGGGAAACACCCGGCTGCACGCCCCGACGATCGCGGAACCGCTGATCGTCCTGGTGGTCGATGAGATCGCGTCCCTCACGGCGTACGTCACCGATCGGGATGTGAAGAAGCGGATCGGCGCGGCGCTGCCGCTGCTGCTCTCGCAGGGACGGGCGCCCGGGGTCGTGGTCCTGGCGGCGGTGCAGGACCCGCGTAAGGAGGTGCTCCCGTTCCGGGATCTCTTCCCGGTCCGGGTCGCGCTGCGGATGACCGAACCCGAACAGGCCGATCTCGTGCTCGGCTCCGGTGCCCGTGACCGTGGCGCGCGGGCGGAGGAGATCCCGCTGTCGCTCCCCGGGGTCGGCTACGTCCTGCACGACGGTGATCCCGATCCCGTACGGGTCCGGGCGGCCCACGTCGACGACGGCGAGATCGCCCGGACCGTCGACCGTTACCGGCCCGTCCGGGGCGGCTGGGTGCCCGACATCCCCGAGGACCTTTTCGACCTGGATGGCGGGGAGTGGGGGGACGGCGAGCGTCTCGACCCGGCCGCATGAGATCCACCGACCCGGCCGGCTCGCCGGACTCCGCCGCGCCGATACCGGCGCTGCCGGTGTGCGCGACCTGCGCTCATCCGCGGATCGCCCACCGGCGGCGCCGGTGCCGGGCCTCCGATGGCTGCGGGTCTCCCTGCGGCTGCTCCCGCTTCACCGAAGCGTCCGCCAACCCGTCCGGCGGACACCAGAACCCCGACGCCACGGAGGACCCTCCCGCGTGACCACTCCCGTCACCGGCACTGACCCGGCCGTCTCGTGTGAACCCACCGGCCGTGACGATCGTCCGGGTTCCCGAGCGGCGCGGATGCGGATGCCGCTCGCTCGCGCGGTCGTCGAGACCGTCGCCGTGGAGAACGGCGTGTGCGTCCGACCGATGGCAATGCGCCGGACGAACCTCGACACCGGCGAAACCGAGATCATTCCGGTGCCGTGCGGGGCCATCCTGGCGAGCAAGTGCCCGCCGTGTGCGGAGAAGGCCCGGCGGCTGCGGATGGCGCAGTGCAAAGCGGGCTGGCACCTGGACGACGAACCGCTTCCCGACCCGGACCCGCCGTCCGACGAAGCGAAGATCCTCGCCGGGTTCCGGGCTGATCTCGAAGCCGTCCGGCGGGAGGCCGAACGGGACAGTGACCCGGCCGGCGTCGCTGAGATCGACGAACTCATCGGCCAGGTGGACGAGGAACTCAACGCGCTCGGCGTGCGGGGGAAGGCGGCACCGGAGGATCGGGATCGCCCTCGCCGGGCCCGGTCGACCCGCCGGCGGCAGGACGCGCCCGACCTGCCCCGGCTGCCGGTGGAGAAGCGCACGGTCGGCCGGACCTACGAAGCGGCGGACGGCACGACCTGGCGGCCGTCGATGTTCCTCACGCTGACCTGCGACACGTACGGCCGGGTGAACTCCGACGGCTCCCCGGTCGATCCGGGCTCGTACGACTACCGGCGGGCGGCGCGGGACGCGATCCACTTCCCGAAGCTGATCGACCGGTTCTGGCAGAACCTCCGGCGGGCCGTGGGCTGGGAGGTGCAGTACTTCGCCGCGCTGGAACCACAGCGGCGGCTCGCTCCTCACCTGCACGCGGCCATCCGCGGCACCATCCCGCGTCCGCTGCTCCGCCAGGTCGCGGCGGCCACGTACCACCAGGTCTGGTGGCCCGCTGCCGACCGGCCCGTCTACGAGGACGGTCACCTTCCCGCCTGGGATGACGACACGGCCGGCTACCTCGACCCGGACACCGCCCGCCCGCTGCCCACCTGGGATGAGGCGCTGGACGAGATCGGCGAGGACGACGAACCGGCGCACGTCGTCCGCTTGGGCCCGCAACTGCGCGCGGACGGCGTCACGGCGAACTCGGCGCACACCGGCCGGATGATCGGCTATCTGACCAAGTACCTGACGAAGAGCCTCGACGCCTGCCACGCGGCCACGTCCGAAGCGCAGCGTCGGCACGTCGACCGGCTCGCGGCGGCGCTGCGCTACGAACCGTGCTCGCCCACCTGCTCGAACTGGCTGCGCTTCGGGGTCCAACCGAAGAACCCGAAACCGGGTCTCGTCCCGGGGCGGTGCCGGGGCAAGGCGCACCGGCGGGAGACGCTCGGGTTCGGCGGCCGGCGGGTCCTGGTGAGCCGCAAATGGTCAGGCAAGACGCTGACCGATCACCGGGCGGATCGGGTCGCCTGGGTCCGTGAACAGCTCGAAGCCCTCGGCCAGACCGACACCGGTCCGGCCGCGTCGGCTGCTTTGGGTCCGGACCCGGCTCGGACGGCGTGGACGCTGCTCCGGCCCGGCGACCCGGCCGCGCCACGCCGCGAACACCTGCTTCTCCAGGCCGTCGCGCAACGCCACGCCTGGCGCGCCCAGCTCGACGCGGCCCGCCGTGCCGTAACCGGCGAACTTCCGGCAACCGGCCCGCCGTCGGCTCCGGCTCACGCTGCCTGATCTTCCGCCCTGATCCTGTGGAGAGGACCGTGACCAAGCTTCTGCTGACGGTCGACGAAGCCGCGGAACTGCTCGGCGTCGGCCGGAGCACCGTGTACGACCTGATCCGCGGCCACCGGCTCGAATCCGTCCGCATCGGCCGTGCCCGGCGCGTTCCCCGCGCGGCTGTCCTCGCGTACGTCGACCGGCTGCGCAGCGACGGAGAAGCGGCGTGAACGGCTGGCGGACCGGCGACTCGGCGCGTGGACCCCCGGTCGTCCGGAAGTTCGGCAAAGCGGTCCCGGCGGGTGCGACCAACACCCGACCGGGACCTGAGACCTCACCCCTGCCTGTGACAGGAGCAAAGCCCTATGTCCATCTTCTCGTCTCGCGGTTTCGGAGCATGGCGCACCCCCGGCAACGGTGAGAACCCGCTCGCCTCGGTGCGCGCGACCGACACCGGCCATGAGCTGACGATCCGTCCCGGCGCGGACGTCGGCGACGTGGCGGAAATCCTCGCGGGACTGCCCGTGGACGCCTTCTTCACCGAGAGCTTCGGCGACGTCGACGCGGTCCTGGTCTTCCGTCGGGTGCCTGGTCTTTCGGCAACGGTCCTGGACGGCTGGGACCCCTCGGCGGGTCCTGCGGCGGCGAGCGTTCCCCGCCCGTAGCGGTTGTTCTGCCTGCTCTACCCCCATTTTTCTTCCGTTCTCTGGTGGCGCTTGAAGCTGTCGGGGTGTCGGACGTGTCCAGGGTCGGCCGGAGGCCGATGGCGAAGCCACGCGTAGCGCCCTGGACGCGGCCGGCGCCCCGACAGACCATCCCAGCGCCAGAGAACGGAAACCCACCGGCACCGGGCGACGCCACCTGCGGCCCGCGTGCACCTGACCCGTTCTTCCGGCAAGGAGAAGCCACCCATGCCCAGCAACACCAACGGCCCGGCGAACGGCCGGCGCAAGGAACGCACCAAGCGCGCGAACGGTCAGGGCTCGATCTACCAGCGCGGGGACGGCCTGTGGGCCGGCGCGGCCTACGTCCTCATGCCGGACGGCACGACGAAGCGGCGGCCGGTCTACGGCAAGTCGGAGGAGATCGTCCGCGGCAAGCTGACCGAGCTTCAGGCCAACTCGGATCAGGGCATTCCGGCGGACGCTACCGGGTGGACGGTCGAGCGGTACCTGACGGCCTGGCTCGCTCAGACCGTGAAGCCGAACCGTCAGCCGAACACGTACGTGACCTATGAGAAGGCGGTCCGGATCTACCTCGTGCCGGGTCTCGGGAAGAAGCGGCTGAACAGGCTGACCGGTGCGGACGTCCGGCAGTTCATCCGGCGGACGGAGAGCACCTGCCGGTGCTGCGCCCGGGGAGTGGACAAGGCACGACCGGAGGAGGAGCGGCGTTGCTGCGCGGTCGGCCGGTGCTGCAAGCGGTTGCCGTCGAAGCGTCAGGTTCAGGTCGTGCATGCGGTGCTGCGTAACGCTCTCCAGGCGGCGGTCCGGGAGGAGCTGATCCGGCGGAACGTCGCGAAGCTGGTGCAGGTCTCCACCCCGCGCTACGGCGTCGACCGCGGCCTGACCGTCGAGCAGGCGCATCAGCTCCTCGACGCGGCGGCGGGCGACCGGCTGTACGCGCTGCTGGTCCTGGCGCTGTTCCTCGGGATGCGGCGCGGGGAGTTGCTCGGTCTGCAGTGGTCGGACATCGACTCTGAGCGGGAGACGCTGACGGTGCGTCACACGCTGCTGCGGGTCGGCGGGGAGCTGCGGCTGTGCCCGCCGAAGACGGAGGACTCCGAACGGACGCTGCCGCTCCTCGGCCTGGTCGCGGATGCGCTGGCGGAGCATCGCAAGCTCCAGGACGCTGAACGTGCGGCGGCCGGCGACGCCTGGGTGCAGACCGGCCACGTGTTCACGACGAAGATCGGGACTCCGATCGAACCGGACAACCTGCGCCGGTTCTGGCTGCCGCTGCGCCGTGCGGTCGGGCTCGACGGGGTGGTGTTTCACGGGCTGCGGCACACCTGCGTGACGCTGCTCCTGGACCTCGGTGTGCCGCCGCACATCGTCCGGGACATCGCGGGCCACTCGGCGATCGAGGTGACGATGACGATCTACGCGCATGCCTCGATGGGGGAGAAGCGGCGCGCCCTGGGCAAGCTCGACGGCCACCTGACCGAGCCCCGGGACTGAGGGCCGTTGCTGCACCCGTTGCTACAAAACGCCTCCGTCAGCAAGATCGGCGGGGGCGTTTTGGCTGGTGCGCCCGGCAGGGATCGAACCTGCGACCCAGTGCTTAGAAGGCACTCGCTCTATCCGCTGAGCTACGGGCGCGTTGTTCCATTGTGGGGCTCGCGGACGAGTCCCGGGTGGGATGGACAGTGTCCACCTCAGGTCAGTCGATGGTGCACCGACCCCCGGTGTCCTCGCACGTCGGCCCCGCCTCGGGAGGCGGAGCCGACGTCCCGCGTGCCTGCTGGCCGACTCGGCCGTCCGGCGCCGGACGGCAACACGGCACCGGAGTCGGGCCGTGTGTTGCCGACCGGGGCAGGTTGGCCGAGTACGGCGTCAGCTGACCAGTTTGGCCAGCTCGTCGAACTCGGAGTCGGTGAGGCTGACTCCTGCCGCGGCGACGTTCTCCTCCAGGTGGGCGGTCGACGACGTGCCCGGGATCGGCAGCATCACGGGTGACCTGCGCAGCAGCCATGCCAGCGCCAGCTGCGCGGGTTGCGAGCCGTGCCGCTTCGCGATCGCGTCGAGGACTCCGCCTGGTCGCGCGAGTGTACCGGTCGCGACGGGGAACCAGGGGATGAAGCCGATACCCTCGCGTTCCGCGTAGTCGAGGACGTCCTCGGAGGCGCGGTCGGCGAGGTTGTACCGGTTCTGCACGCTGACGATCTCCGCCAGCGACCGGCTGTGCTCCAGCTCGGCGACGCTGACCTCCGAGAGCCCGATCTGGCGGATCTTGCCTTCCTGCTGCAGCGCCCGCAGTTCGCCGAGGGACTCCTCGACGGGAGTCCTCGGGTCGATGCGGTGGAGCTGGTAGAGATCGATGCGCTCGAGCTTGAGGCGGCGCAGCGACAGTTCGACCTGCTGGCGCAGGTATGGGGCGCGTCCCACGGCAGTCCACTGGTCCGGCCCCTGCCGCGTGAGACCGCCCTTCGTCGCGATCACCAGGCCGTCTGGATAGGGGTGCAGGGCCTCGGCGATCAACTCCTCGCTGACGTGCGGGCCGTAGGAGTCGGCCGTGTCGATGAAGTTCACGCCGAGTTCCACCGACCTGCGCAGTACGGCGATGGCCTCCGCCCGGTCCGCGGGTTCGCCCCAGATGCCCGGCCCGGTGATCCGCATCGCGCCGAAACCGAGCCGGTTCACGGGTAGTTCGCCTCCGAGCAGGAACGTCCCGCTCGCCGCCGCGGTCACGTCGCGGCTGGCTGCCTGAGTCGACATACCGTTCCTTCCTCCAGGTGTGCGGGCACCGTCGCCGGCCACCGGTGGACAGGACACCGGCCGGTGGGGTGGTGCGCCGTCCTGCACGGCGGCAACCTGGATCCGCCTCCAGGTTGTTCCCGCGCTCCGTGCTTGTTACGTGTCCCGCGCTCGATGGCTGGCTGTCGGCCGCCTTCGCCGCCCGTGACGAGAGTGAGCGTAGGGACGCGCCACCGCTCGGGTGCGTCGTGAGAGCGGCCTGTGGATGGCGAACAGTTATCCACAGCTGACAAGAACAGGTTCCCATCACGTGGACGGCGGCGCAGAGTGATGGCGTGGGTGCGCGGCCGGCCAGCTCTCGCCGCCTGGACCTCCGGGTCCGTTGTGGTGGGCCGCCGTCCTCCGGGTCGTCTCCCTGTCCCCGAGATGTTCGCCAAGGAGCCTTCCATGCTCGACACCACGATCACACTGATCGGCAATCTCGTGGAGAATCCGGTGCTGCGGGTGACCGCCAGCGGTGTCTCCGTCTGCGGTTTCCGCGTCGCCTCCACGCCGCGCCGGTACGACCGCTCCGAACAGCGCTGGGTGGACGGCAACACCCTCTACCTGCGCGTCTCCTGCTGGCGTCAGCTCGCCGAGAACGTCTCGGTCAGCCTGTCGCGGGGCGACCGGGCGCTCGTCGTCGGGCGCCTGCGGCAGAACAACTTCGAGACGCAGGACGGCGATCGGCGGGTCACCTACGAGATCGACGCGGACGCGGTCGCGGCGGAACTCACCTGGCGTCCGGTCGACGTCCGGCGGGTCGCGCGTGGGGCCGGCCCCGCTGACGAGGTTCCGCTGCCGGAGACAGGCGAGCACCCGGTTGACCCCTTCGGCGCCGACTCCACCGACCTTGACGGCGGCGGTGCGGAGGAGAGCGTCGGCGCGGGGGCAACGGGAGCCGGTGGCCTGGTTCCCGCGGAGGCGGTCCGGCAGTTGGCCGTCGAGACCTCCACCAACGGTGGGCCGGGGCTCACGCAGGCGGGGTCGGACCTGGTCGATGCCGTCTCGCGCGACTCTGTCCCGGTCGACTTCGCGCCGGTCGGCGGCAGCGCGCAGGCCGCCGGAGCGGCGCCCCTCGAGTGGTCCGAGACCGGCCCGACGCCGGCTTCGCTGTTCACGGAGGGCGGGCGTGGCGGTGAGCTCACGACGCAGGCCTTCCGCACCCCGAGCACCTCCGCCTCCTCCGGGGGCGTCACCTTCGGCCTCGCTGACGTCGTCGGCGAGGTCCGCCTGCTGGGGCTGGGCGGGGCCTTCGGATAGTGGGGTCGCCGGCAATCGCGTAATGGGCGGGTCTGACCGACATGCGGTGACCGATGGGGCCACCAGCCGAAGGGCGGTCCAGGCCGCTCGGT
Organism: Parafrankia sp. EAN1pec; assembly: GCF_000018005.1. Taxonomy (GTDB): domain Bacteria; phylum Actinomycetota; class Actinomycetes; order Frankiales; family Frankiaceae; genus Parafrankia; species Parafrankia soli. Next base: position 6,411,059 of record NC_009921.1, on the reverse strand, counting down.
ACCGTGCCGAGGGTGAGCAGGTCGAGTGATCCCGGCGCCGGCGCGGTCTCCGCGCCGGACGAGCCGTCCGACCGGATCGGCAAGGCCGCCGCGGACCAGATCGGCACGGTCGTCCCGGACCGCCTGGTCGTGACGCCTGAGCCGCTGCCCCGGCGGCTGTGGCGTCGCTGCCAGGAGGTCAGCACGGCCGGCCGGTACGTGGCGGTCCTGGCCTTGACCAGTGCGACGGTGGCCGTCCTGCTGCGGCACAACCTGTTCCCGTACCTGTCGGTCAACAACGACGAGGTCATCTACCTCCTGCACGCCCGGACGCTGGCGGACGGCCACCTCTTTCCGTCTGCGCCTGATCCAGCCGCGTCGTACGCACCCTGGCTCGCCGCCATCTCGGGTGATCACTTCGTTCTGAAGTACACGCCGTTCGTCCCGGGGTTGTTCGCGTTGGGCCTCATGCTGACGGGCAGCGTCTCGCCGGTGCTGGCGGTTATCGCGGCGGCGGCGGTGATCGTTACCTACCTGCTCGGTGTCGAGCTGGCGGGGGAGCGGAGGGTCGCGGCGCTGGCCGCGACGCTGCTGGCCCTCTCCCCGTTGGTGATCGTGCAGAGCGCGCTGGTGCTGAGCTACCTGCCGGTGCTCGTGCTGATGGAGCTGACGTTGCTCGGCCTGCTCCGAGGGCTGAGAGCCGGCGGGCTGAGAGCCGGCGGGCTGAGCGATGGCGGTCGGCGCTCCGCGCGGCACGGCGGGCGGGCGCTTGCCGGAGCGGGGCTCGCGGTCGGCGTGGCCGTGGCGGTGCGGCCGTATGACGTGGTCCTCCTGCTCGCCCCGGTGGCGGTCTGGGGCGTCGTGACGGCGCGCAGGTCCGGGCGGCTCGGGTGGGCCCTGCGCTGGACGGCTGCCGGGCTCGTGCTCCCGGCCGCGATCCTGCTGGCGTCCAATGCCGCGGCGACCGGCAGCCCGTTCAGGTTGCCGTTCGCGCTGCTCGAATCGGACGACAAGCTCGGGTTCGGCGTGCGCAGGCTGTACCCGTCGGACGGCGGGCACGACTTCGGGCTCGGTGACGGACTGGCGTCGGTCGGGGATCATCTCTGGCTGCTCGGTGGCTGGGCCTGCGGCGGGGTGGTTCTCGCCGTCGCCGCGATCGTGGCGGCCGCGCGGCGCCGGCTGAATGGCCCGGGGTACGCCCTCGGCGTCGGCATGGTGCTGTTCGTGGTCGGTTACATCGGCTTCTGGGGGGCGTGGAACGCGGCGGAGCTGTGGGGCGGCATCCGATACGTCGGGCCGTTCTACCTGATGCCTGTGCTGATCGGGCTCGTGCACCTCGGTGCGCGCGGGCTGGTCGACCTCGCCGGCTGGTCACGGCGGCGGGCGGCACGGACGGTGACCGGGGTGTGCGCCGCGGGTGTCGTCGGGCTGACGACGTTCGTCCTCGTCGGCGCGATCGACGCGAACGCGACGATGACGGACCACGACCGTGACCTGGCGGCGATGCTGCGGGCCCTGCCCGGGCGGTCCCTGGTACTGGTGGCCGCCAGCCCGCCCTACCTGGGCCATCCGAGCGGTGTCACCACCAACGGGGCCGATCTCGACGGTGCCGACGGTGACGGGCCGTTGCTGTTCGCGGTCTCGCGGGGGGTGGCCGACCTGGAGGTCGTCGCCGACCACCCCGACCGCACGCCGTACCTGCTCCGCATGCCGCCGGCCTACAACCGGTCCCCGGGCTCGGTGACGCGCTCGCGGGTGGACGCGCTCACGGTGGCCACCGGTCGTACGGTCGGCGTCGAGGTCAGCGTGGACGCGCCGCCGCGAGGGACGCGCGCGGCCCAGCTGGTGTTCGAAGCCGGTGGGGTCCGGCTGACCTACCCGGTCTCAGCGAACGGGCCCGTGACCGCGCGGCTCACCCTTGACGCGGACGGCCTCGACACCGACGACGTCACGGAAGTCGTGATCTACGGTGGCGGCGAGACCAGGGGATCTCCGGCGGGCGCGGCCACCGGGCGCCCGGCCGGCCGGGCGAAGATCACGAAGGTGCCCGGGGTGGGGACGTCCGTGACGGTGTCGCTGCTGGCCATCCCGGCGTCCGGTGGCCGTGCGCGGACCGTCGACCGGCAGGTGATCCCCGTCCTCGTCGAGGATCCCAGCGGCGAGACGCCGGGCGATGTGGCAGTCCTCGCACCGAGCGCCCACGTGGACGAGACCGGCCAGGGCCCGCGGCCCGCCGTCCGCATCGCGCTGTCCTGATCCGCGGCGCGCCTGATCCGCGGCGCGCTGTTGTGAAAGTCAGGCCAGTCGGTGGATCGGTGGCGGGGCGTAGGTGCCGCTGAGTACCTCCTTGCCGGGCAGGTACATCCGCAGCACCAGCCGGAAGTCACCCGCGGCGGCCGGCAGCCAGTTCGCCGGCATCACCGCACCGGCGTCCGTCGCGGTCTCCGTTGCCGGAGCGTCACTTTGGATCAGTATCGGGACGGTTCCGTCGGCGGCGTGGACGAGATCGTCCCGGCTGTCGATCGCGTACCGGTGCAGGGGATTGTCGACGAGGTAGCCCTCGGGCTCGTCGTACATCGCGACCGTCCAGAACGCGTCGACCG